>DATEKE010000198.1:0-15011 GCA_035277605.1 Terriglobales bacterium
TACAGCTGAGGCCTCATTGGCCGCCATCCTGGCGCGCATTAAGTTCGGAATTGCAATCGCCGCGATGATCAGGATGATCGCCACGACAATCAAGAGTTCGATCAGCGAGAAACCTTTCTGCTTTTTCATTGTGCTCCTTTAAAGTGGCTGCCTCTCTGCCCTTCTAACCAAGGCCTCTGATCAGCCTGACGCCCTGTTACTCGCAGCTTGCTCACCACGGAGCCCAACTGAATCAACAGCGCAATTTAATCTGTGGAAAACTACGTAAGTAATATCAAATAAGTGCGTTATAAGCCTACAACTAAGGTGGTAGCTGGCTCCACGCGTTGCTGCCTGTTAACTGAGTATTAACGCAGGGGACGCTGGAAATTGCCAAAAATTGGCATTCCACAGTCGTAGAATGTCATCGCGAATCGAACTTGCAGTATTTCAGGCGTCGTGTCTGCTCTAGCAGGTCAGTTGTTCCTGAGTGATCTTCAATCTGTCGAGATTGCCCAAAACGGTGACGGCGATTTTCTCCGGGCGGAATAGCTCGCGAGACATCTGTTGGAGCTGCTCAGCGGTTACGCTTTCTATGCGCTCTATGATCTCGTCGAGTGAAAAGAATCGATCGAAGTACATTTCCTGGCGAGCAAGGTTGGACATGCGTGCCGTAGAGGACTCAAGACTGAGCATCAGGCTGCCTTTCAGCTGCGCTTTCGCGCGGCTGACTTCCTCCTGCGCAACCGGCTCGTCTTTCAGATTGCGAAATTCGCTTACAACGGACTCGACGACCTTGGCGGCCCATTCCTGGGATGTTCCAGCGCAGACCGACAGGCAGCCGGTGTCGCGATACGAATTCAGATCGCTGTAAATCGCATAGCACAATCCCTGATTTTCCCGGATATTTTGAAACAGGCGGGAACTCATGCCTCCGCCAAGAAGGGTATTTAACACGTAAGCTACGTAGCGCCGATCGTCTGAGATGTGCACGCCTGGCACGCCCATGCAGATTTGCACTTGTTCCAGCGACTTCTTGTTGCGCGTGACGATTTTTGCGAATGTCTGCGGCGCCGGCTGCACGAAGCCGTTCTTCTTTGCCTTCAGGCCAGAGAATTTCTGCCGAACCAGATCTGCGAAATGACTGTGATTAATGCTGCCGGCGGCGGCAACGATCATGTTTCCTGGATAGAAGAAACTGCTGTAGTAATCGACCAGCATCTGCTGTTCGAATTTGCGAACCGTCTCCTTGGTGCCCAGAATGGGCTTGCCAAGCGGATGATCCTTCCAGAAATTCTGGGTAAAGATTTCGTGGACGAGATAGTCTGGGCTATCCTCATCCATCTTGATTTCTTCAAGAATCACGCCGCGCTCGCGGACGATGTCCTTAGCCGCAAACACAGGATTCAGCACCAAGTCGGTGAGGATATCCATTGCTATGGGCAGGTGCTCATCGAGGATCTTTACGTTGAAGCAAATGCATTCCTTCGCCGTGAATGCGTCCATGTTGCCGCCGATGGAATCCACTTGGCGCGCAATGTCTTGCGCCGACCGGCTGGTCGTCCCTTTGAAGAGCATGTGCTCGACAAAATGCGAGATGCCATTGCGCTCCGATTCTTCGTTGCGGGAGCCGGTCCTGATCCAGATGCCGATCGACGCAGAGCGAATCTGCTGCATCTCCTCGGTCAGGATAGTCAGACCGTTAGGTAGCACTTCGCGCCGCACATTTCTTAATTCTTGAACCATCTAAGTCGTAGGATTGCTATTGTAAATCGGCGATTCGGTTTTCGGCCTTCAGCCAGTGAGCTTTATGTACTTTGCGCTGCAGCAACGCGGTCAATGATGACCTCAATCCCGGGGCAGCTCGTAAGTACTTGAAGTGCTTAGGTTTTTTGTGAATTGCCCAAGAAATGCGGCCGGCTGAAACCTGAGCCGATGCCCCAAGCCTAATCCAGAGTATTAGATGCCCATCGTGCCTCTCCAGACTGAACTATTGAGCCTTTCGAATCAGGAGCTTGGCGATCTTGTGCAAAGGTTTGGCCAACCGCGATTTAGGGCTCGGCAGCTGGCCGACGCCATCTTCCGCCAAAGGAGGGGATCCCTTACGGATGTCTCAAATCTTCCTGCATCTCTGAAATCCCAATTGGAGGAAGATGGTGTTCGCATTGGTTTCCCACAGATTGAAGCTAAGTTCCAATCGGCCGATGGGACAGTCCGATATCTAATGGCATTCGCCGATGGCCAATCGGTTGAGACAGTCTGGATGCCCGAAGGCGATTTCGGAGAAGCGGGAGATGGAAGTGAAGCCGGAATAGAAGAAGAGCAAAGCCTCCAAGCCACGAAGCCACGAGGCCACGAGGCTCAGACCGCGCTGTCCGCGCGTGCAGCGACGAGGCATGCCTCACCTCAATCCTGCAGATCGAGGATAAAACGAGCACCGACACAAACGGGAGAATCGACTCTATCTTCTGGTTCCGCAGCTCGTTCCCGCGCGACCATTTGCGTCTCCTCCCAAGTTGGTTGTGCCGTCAATTGCCATTTCTGCTTGACCGCCCTGTTGGGGGTAAAGCGCAATCTCTCAGCCGGCGAGATTGTGGGACAGGTCCTCGCGGTTCTCCGAGATCACTCCGTAGATCTGGAGCGTGAGCGCGTGAACCTCGTCTTCATGGGAATGGGTGAACCATTTCTCAATTACGACAACTTCATGAAAGCCGTTCGTCTTCTGGTGGAGGAAGTTGGATTTTCGGAATCACGGATGACGGTCTCGACCTCGGGAATCGTCCCGCGGATCTTCGATTTTGGCCGGGAGCCAATTCGGCCGAAGCTCGCGATTTCACTGAATGCACCGAACAATGAAGTCCGCGGGCGCATCATGCCGATCACGCGCAAATGGAGCATTGAAGCTCTGCTCGATGCCGCTCAGAAATTTCCGCTGCGGCCTCGCGAACGTCTTACCTTTGAATACGTGCTGTTAGCCGGGGTAAACGATGCTCCAGAGCACGCGCAGGAAGTCGCGCGCCGGGTGAGGAACATTCGCTGCAAAGTAAATCTCATCGCGTTCAATCCCGGTCCAGGTGTCCCGTACACCATGCCTGAACAGGAACACATACTGGAGTTCCAGTCAATGCTTACCAATTCGGGAATTCCTGCCTTTATACGACGCCCGCGCGGTCGCGATATCTATGCTGCATGCGGACAATTGAAGCGAACGGTTGAGTAAACACGCTTCTTCCGGCCAATGGCCCCAACTGAGGTGGTATCGAGCGGAATATTTGCGGTTTCACTCGCAACGGCAGCAGCTCGCCTGCATCTCATTATTTACCCCTCGTTCTGCAACTCGACGATCGGGATTTGCGTATTGAGGGAAAGAGTTGTAGTTCATATGAGTTGCAGATTTCTCAGAGTTCAGGCCTTTGTAGTGGCAGCCGTACTATCGATAGCGATGCTGCTTTTCGCCGCTACACGTCACGACACCGGAACGGCTCCGCAGTACCGCACGGTGATTGATCTCACTGCTACTACTACGGCCGATCCAAGAAATGCTGTTGCGCAGACCACTCTCATATCGCCGGCCGAGCTCGGCGGTGCCTGGAATTTAGAGACACTGCCGTCTACGCGTCTTATCGCTCCGGTTGCCGTAATCGAAGCCGAGCACAAGAGTTTTCCGGATTCGGAAGCGTTGATTACGATGGATGACGTCGCTACCTATGAGCGACTGCACGGTGCTGTGCCGCAAGGTGCGATGATCCTGGTTGCATCAACAAAATCCGGAATGAATCCTGTCCTCAATCACGATGCCCTTCATTTTCTTGCCGAAGCTAGAGACGTAGTAGCGATCGGCGGCGCGGGAACACGTCTCGTCTCCACTGACGAGAATTCCTATCTCGCTCGCAAAGGCATTTACGAAGTCGAAAATATCAGCAACCTTGCCGTCGTCCCACGCTCCAACGTGGTCGGGGTTGCCGCGCCAGAAAAGATCGCGGGCGCAAGCCAGGGACCCGTGAGATTGATGGCCTTGGTGAAGTAAAGCTGCCGGGCCTGAGTTCCTAGGCCACCTGCGAACTGTTCAGCAGATGTTTCTTTAGAACGTTTCCGTTGGGAAGCTTGCGGTCGACTATTTCCCGGGCAGCTTTAATCGATGTTTTGATCTCAGCCGGATCGCGCTTTGAGACCTCGGCGATCTCCGGTACGGTGAATCCCTCAATGGCAAATAGCGTAAAAGCTTCGCGCTGTTCGGGAGGCGCTCCGGTCAAGGCGCGCTCGACCTGATCGATGAATTCATCGGAGAGAGCGACAGCTTCCGGCGTGCTGATCCCCGAATTGGGCAGAATATCTTCCTCGCTGAGCTTGTCGTCGGGCTGATGGAATTGAAGATAGGCGTCGTCCGATCCGGTTACGTTCTGCTTTCCCGCAGGCGCTTCGAGATGGATGGTCCCGTTTTCGTCACCGTTGCGGCGCGCAACTACCGGGATAGCACGCAATGCAAGCCCATACAGCCAGCGTTCGACAGAAACGCGCTCCGGCCTGTGGTCTTCTCCGGAAAGCGCAGTGGCAATGGCCTCATCGACCACCTCTTCACGCTTGACCAGATTGGGCTCGAGATTGCCAGTTGCTTCACGGTAACGAAGCTCGCGATCGATGAAGCGATTCAGCCGAGGCAGTTCGGTGGCGACATATTGGTCGATGTCACGGTTCGTGAGGGTGCCGCCCTGGAGTGGCGTTCCGTTCGGATTGACCGCCGCCACGGTCTGCTCGAAGGGCACGCCCTTGTACTCGCGCGAGAGCCGATGCCACTTGTGGCGATTGCGTAGCAGATCCTTATGAGCATTGAGTTGCGTGATCAGATCGCGGAAGCACGTCTTGATGGCACCGACCGCCGTTGACGACGTATTCTGCGTCGCCATCTGTCCCGAAGGCAGCCTCAGGTTGAGAGAGACGGTGATACCGCCCCCATTCTGTGAGCTCTCGGCGACAATCCCGTGCAGATGGATGAGTTCCGGTCGAAATACCTGAAGACGTTTGGCTAGCTTTTCGGTTTGGCGTTGAACTTCTTGTTCTGTTCCCGGATTCTTGGAGGCCTTGTAGCTGAAGTGAACATTCATGCGGGCGCCTCACGCCAGCCAGCTTCGTCCGTGTGCTGCCGGACATCGAGCGCTGCCGACCGGCCCTAGCTCTTCGTGGCAGATTTTACACCTGCTCAGTGAGACGCAACCAGAAAACGCTCCGTTGCATTTCAGTGGCAGATAAAGGATTTCCCCTCTGGTCCAGCTCTTCGCCTTGGATTTTCGGCGTTGTTTGGAAGTCTATTGCTTTGGTTTGCGAAGCGGATTTAGTTAAATTGCCAGTGCGCACCAGCTGCAAGTGGACATTTATCCGCCATAGGATGTCTGGCAGCTATTCAGCAGCCGCTCGCGTCTAACTGAAGTCCTGCGCAATGAGAATCTGCCACTCCGCAGCAGCATTGCGCCCGCCACGCCCAGGTAATCATAGGAGATCCATTGCTGCGCATCATAGTGGCACGCAATGCTACAGAAATCGACGCCCTACGCTCGGCGTGGGAGTCCATCGAACGCGAGCAAGGAACGATTTTCCAGACGTTCCAGTGGAATCGGCTTGCAGCGAGTCTGTTTGCAGAGCGCGAGGAGCCCCACTTTCTATTTTGTGAGGACGACAACGGAGCTGCGATCATTCCTGCAGTAATTCGCCGAGAGTCGCAGATGCTCAGCTTCGCTGGTGAAAAGCTCTTCGATTATCGTGACTACCTCGCCTGCGGGGATTCATCGGTGCTCGATCATGCGTGGCAAGAGTTAACCATTTTGGGATTGCCCTTCACGGTAACGTCAATCTGCCAGCCAGAGGCAGTAATTTGGAAGCAGCTTCCAAAAGCTGTTTATAGTCGTGCTCCACAACTCAGTCCCGGAGAGATCAGCGCTGAAGAGTTTGCTCACAGCCACGCGCGTGCTTTCAGCCGCCTGCATAAACTCGAGCGAATGGGACTGGAAATCCGGCAATACTCGGGAAACCATGCAGTAGTGCGCCGGATTTATGAACTGCGCTCGCGCCAGTCGATTTCCGGAGAGCTCTTCCACGACTCTCGGCGAGTTGATTTCATGGTAGCGGTTTGTGCGCAGGAGAACAGCCGCTGCCAGGTTTTCACGCTGGAACATGGCGGCACCCTCGCGGGAGCTTTGATCACCTTTCGAGACCGCGAGTTCCGCCGCTTCTACACCACATACTACGACCGCAACTGGGCTCGTTTTTCACCGGGAGTGAGCCTGCTATTCGAGGTCGCCCGCCGATCCCTGCAGGAAGGTCTAGGTTTCGATTTGATGACCGGAGAGCAGCCCTACAAACTGCGAATCGCGCAGAACACACAGGACCTTTTCCAGATAGCAGCGACGCCGCAGCAGATGAAGGAAGTTTCAACTGTTATGTACGCTGCAGAACACGCTGCGTGAAACGTACTCTCGACCTGCCAATCCTGCCATTTCTCATCCCCGAAATCCCTCCTCGCCGATCAGTGGCACGAAGGCACAGCCGTCGAGGCGAACGCGGAAAATGTCATCCTGGCTTTTTCTTACGAGAATTAAATCCTGCAGTTCGCGGCTGCCCACTGGTAATACCATTCGTCCGCCAACAGCAAGCTGCTCGATGAGAGATTGAGGAATTTCAGGAGCAGCTGCGGAAACGATGATCGCGTCATAAGGAGCTCTCGGTGAGAATCCGAGCGTGCCATCGCCAATGACAATTTCGAAGTTCCTATATCCCAGGCTGGCGAGGTGTTCCTGCGCGAGTTGTGCCAGCGTGGCATGGCGTTCAATGCTGACTACGTTATACGAGAGTTCACAAAGTAATGCTGTCTGGTAGCCCGAACCCGTACCCAGTTCAAGAACACGATCTTCATGCCTCAACTCGAGTGCCTGAAGCATGGAGGCAACGATGTATGGCTGCGAGATCGTCTGCGAACATCCAATGATCAGCGGACGGTCTTCGTAAGCATGCTCCTGCAGCTCAGGAGCGACGAATTGCTCACGTGGAACCTTGCTCATAGCGGCCAGGACAGTTTCACTCGAGATGCCGCGCGCCTTGAGCTGGCGCTCGATCATAAGCTCACGCGAATCCATAGGGGGACAGGTTACAGGGAACAGGGAACAGGGGACAGGGTTACGGATTGGTATCTGTCTTCCCTGTAACCTGTAGCTTGTTCCCTCGCTTATCTTTTCCGCTGTCGAATGCGCAGATCGATGGCGAGGACGCCCGTGTAGTCGCGAACAGCCACTAACGAGACGTTCTTATTGATGTTGTATTCGACTTGAACGACTTCCTGCGCATATTGTCCGAGGTTTGTCAGATAGGTGACGGTGAGATCTTTGGAAATCTGCTGCTCGACCGTCAGGCGCGCGTTGGGATTGCCTTCCGTTCCGCCAAGATTGGGATCGATTTTGATGCGGCTGATTCCGAACAGCTTCTGTACTCGGCTGCTTACCGCTGCATTGAGTGCCTCTCCCAAAATGGCGCTTGAAGCATTTTGGGCGAAGGTCTCGCCGCTCGCGGCCTGCGATCCCTGTTCCGCCTGGACCTCTGTCTCCTGACGCGTGCGGCCGAAGGCGAGCAGGGCGATGATGTCCTCCGATGGCAGAGGCGGCTCGGAGCGGTAGGTGATGTTCAGCTTGTCGGGAGTTCCATGGAATCCGAGTGTGATGTCGTAGTCGCGCACGCGCGCGGAAGCCTCCACGTTGATCACCGGCTCGATTCGGACCGGATTGGCGAAGACCACATCGCCGCGTTCCAGATGGTAGGTAGTACTGTTGAAAGTAATATCGCCCTCGGCAATACTCACGCGTCCCATAACGGACGGCCTCGCCGCCGTCCCTCGCAGGCGAATATCGACGTCTCCTGAGAGTCGTGCCATTGAAGTTTCAACCCGCAGCTCCGGCGTGGAAACTATGTGGACATCAAGGCGAATGTTATCTACCAGCGAATTGGGATTGGGCGGCGCGGGCGTTTGTTTGGCTCGTTGTACATACGCAGCAAGGTCGAATTGGGGAGTGAGTCCAAACTTCGTGATCGTGACATCTCCGGAGAGTACCGAGTTCTGACCCGTCCCCACCAGACGCAAATCCGCCGTCGCCTGGGAACTTACGCCTTCAGGATAACGAATACGAATGTCATGCCCGGTCGCGCTTAGATCGAAGAAGATGCCGTTCGCGTAGGTGACGTAGCCGCCGAGTACCAGATCTCCGCCGCCGGTCTTCGCCGTGAGCCTTTGCACGCGGAGGCGATTGGTATCGAAGGTGAGCGTTCCATTGATAGCGCTCAGCCCATTGGGAAGATTGGTCAACGCGATCGTTCCATCCGCAATCTGCACATTTCCGGCGAGCGATGGCGAGTCCATTTTGCCGGTAGCATTCACCGCAAACGTCACTTGGCCTGAGGCCGACAGGTTAGAGTTGAAGCTTTCAAGGACAGCGAGGTTCACGTGTCCGTTACCGTGCAAATCAACCTGACGCGCGCCAGTTAACTCCACCGTTCCCGATCCAGTAATGTCGGTGTCTGTTCCAATAATGTGCAGTTGGTCGATCTTCGCAGTGCTATTGCCAACCGAGAATCGCAGCGGCCCTTGATTGCGAAGCTTGATGTTCTGAATGTCAGTAGCGAACTGATCGATGTCGCCGGTCACGACTATCTCGTTGGGCTTCTTCAGAGGACCGCGCAAAGTGAGCTTGCCGGACATTGACGAGTGCCCGGTCAGCTTTCCGGGAAGGTAGACTCGCAGGAGCGGATCAAAGTCCAGCTTTGCTAAATCGAGATGCAACTCCGCAGGCCAGGCGCCATACAGGGTGACGTCGCCAGTCAGATTCGCCGATGCAATCTGGGTATTTGCACGCGCATCGACGTGCAGATCGGCTCCATGTGTAACGGCAGTGGCAACGAGATCGCCTTCCTGCTCCCCGCCAAGTACAAGATTCTTGACCGTAAGCTGCGCGTTCAATGAAGGCTGCGGGATCGTTCCCGATCCGGTAAGAGTAAATTGAGCGCGACCGCCGACCGGCAATCTCTTATTTTGCATTCGCGCGATGTGAGCGAGATCGAAATCATTTCCGGTGAGATTCAGGGTAAAGGCTTGAGAGGTGAGGCCGTAGGTTGCGGCGCCAGTCACTCGTGCCCCATCTTGTTGGAGCAAGATGTTTCGAAAATCAAGCTGTCGGCTGTGGAGTTGGGCATCGGCGGAAACCGACCGAAACGGCTCTCCGTAGATAGTCCCTCCTGTGACTTGCACATGACCTCGACCTCGAAGGTCCTGCTCGGTGCCAGAGAGTGCAACCTGTGCGGCAAACGTTCCCGTGATGGGATAACTCGTTCCGGCGATCGTCTGCCAGCCGGAGATATCGTTGTCGAGTAGCCTTAAATGCGCCTCAACCGGCAGGTCGGCCGCAAATTGGCCGTCGCGCAGATTCGCGCCGGCGGTTCCCAAGATTTGAGCCTTACCGTGCTTCAGAACAATGTTGCGCGCCGAAATGGAAGATGGCGAGTAGCTGACGTCTGCGTCGAGCGAGTCCCAGCGCAGCAGTTGCCCATTCCGCGACTCTGCAGAGATGCTTTCCGCATTCTGAACACCGAATTGCGAAGGCAGCAGAGTGTCAAAGTCGCTGGCCTGCAGATGTCCGTTGATTGTCGGAGATGAGAGTTTTCCTATGGCCGTTCCGTTGAATGAAGCTTGTCCGTGTACGACCGCAGGCAAAGTTTGGGTTTGCGCACCGAAGGCCCGCATAACGGGCTCAAGATCGGCTAGATCAGACGTATTCACCGAGACTTTGAGCTTGGACTGTGTTCCGATTGCGCCGGTGGCGTTGAGTCGCGTCATGCGCGAAGCGAGACTGACTCCAGTCACATCGATACGCTGATCTCGACCATGGTATGTGATCTGAATCAATCCGCGCAGCGGAAGCTCGGAAGATGCAAACGATGGCGGCGGTTCCGTACTGAGATCGATTGTGGCATCCGCAAATTTCGGCGAACCTGTCCATTGAATCCCTACGTTGCCTTGGGCCCGGGATGCGATTTGTAAGCGGTTAACCGGACTCTTTGACGGAAGCACGGCACGCAGCGCCTGCCCCAACTGCATTCCCGATACAGCCAGCTGAATAGACCCTTCCTGTGGCTTGGTCGCAGGCTTTCTGCGCGCCCCGATCCCAATTTCCGATTTCGGAAACAGTTTGATCCAGTGCAGCAGGCTTGCGCCGCCGCTGAAGCTGCCGCCCAGCGCTCGTCCACTCATCTTGGTCATCGTGATTCGGTCTACGTCGATGCTGTAGTCCGATGTCGCATCGACGTCGGCCAGGCGAAGTTCAGGCGCCAGATAAGTGCCTTTTGTGAACTTGAGGTGCCCTGAACTGAAGAAATCCTCAGAGGACAGATAGCGCAGCTTTCCAGTTAATTCGGCTGTACCGTCGCGCAGTTCCGGTACTCCAAAGACCTTCCCGATAGACTGCAACTCAACCGTGCCCTTGTACGTTGCCTCAATACGCGGATTGCGCAGATCGGTCACAGCGCCACTCGCCTCAATCCGCGATTTGCCGCTCGTCCATCGCAAAGAGCTTACGTGGATCGCATTCTTCTGGATGGTGAAATCCGTTTGCCCCTGGGAGAAGACTTGCTCGGCTCCAGGACGCTGCAGGCGCACTTTGCCGAATTCGATGTGAGTCTTATAGCCGTTCTCTGGAGCCGCAGCGTAACTCATGCTCGCGGCAACGCGGTTGGCCTCAATATCGAGCGGAATCTGCTTCTCGTTCAGCAACAACTCTCCGTTGCGTATACGCAGATGATCCGCTCGCAAGGCGAACAACTGCTCGAGTCCGCCAGCGGACGTTTGTCTAAGCTTCGGCTGCGGCTGATTCGTGCTTCCATCGGGATAAACGATCAGGTGAATCACGGGATGTTCCACATCCAGTTCGCGCAGTCCTAGCTCGCGGCGAAAGAAGCTGATGATTTTCAGTGTCACATGCGCTTGATCGAAATGAGCATACGGAACATCGCCGGGCTTCTCCTTACCGTGAATTGTCAAATTGCTCACATCGGCCTGCAGACCGGATAGGCTCCAGGTAATGCTGCCGACCTCCACCTTCCCACCCGTCACTCGTTCAAGCTGAGCGACAATTTCGCTGCGCACTACAGCGCGAAAAGAGTTGCTCTGCAGATAAATGATGGTGCCGGCTACCGCGAGCACGATCACAGCGGCTGCGGCTCCAAGCACGACCCATCGGCGTTTGCGCGAAGGCGGTGTGATTGGATCAGCCGGCATAGGGACTATTGTTTGGCTGCTTCAGCCGGACCCGAGATATGTAAGGGCAGGAAGTGGAGGTCAGAGACGTCCGGCGTCTTTTTATCGATTCCCGTGAGCGGCAGAGAGGGATCGAAACCCTGGATGCGGCTCTGGTTGCGTAAGCTCTTCAACCAGTCGGCAATAAGCGCATTCACGCGCTCCTCGCGAAGAATAGCTTCAATTTTGTCCTGAACTTGGTCGACAGGAGGCGGCGTGAGATTCTTCGCCTTCATTTCGGGAACGAGCTTCGTATCGTAGTAGGTCTGGATCGCACGCGGTCCCACTCGCACTTCCGAGCGAAAACGGAGATCGATGAAGCGAAGAGTCTCGATCTCCTGAGCCAGACGTTTGGTTACGTCCTCCTGCGTAAGTCCGTTCTCTCCAAGTAAGCGAACCCAGCCGAGGTTTGTCTCAGCGCCAGGGATCTGCTTGCGGATTTCAGAGATACGCGTATCGAGGTCCTCCCTGCTGATTGAAATCGCGCCGAAAACTGCGATCTGATTGCTTACGAGGCTGCGATCTACGAGGCGGCCGAGCGCCGCAATCTCGTCTTCAATCGTGATGGGTCCCTTTTCTGCATTGATGAGACGCGTGAATTTTGCCTCCTGCTCTACCTCGCTGCGCGTGATCGGATGACGATCCACCGTGGCGACAATACGGTCCAGGGTTTCGCCGGCGTACATCGTCGCGGCGAAAAACACCGAGAACAGAATTGGGTACAGAACTCTCATCAGAACGTTTGCCCGATACTGAAATACACGTTTATGTGGCTCGTGCGGTCGAGATACGGCCCTTTCGTCGGATCGTCGCGAACCGGAAACAGCGGTGGATTCAGGTTGTAGCCGACGTCCACACGCACCGGCCCGATCGGCGTTCGATACCGTACCCCCAATCCTACCGCTTGCGATATGTAGTTGAAATCGCAGGTTGGTGTAGAGGAGGTTACCTGGGTTTCATGGGGCACGCATGTATCCGGGTGCGCTTGCGACCAATGGCTCAGGCTGGGGAAGATATCGCCTGCCGAGGCGAAGACGTTGCCCGCATCGTGAAAGAGCACGGCGCTGAGGTTCTCGCCAATATAAGGGAGAGCAATGGGGGGCGTTCGAATCTCGAGGTTGTTCAGGAACAGCCCGTTCCCTCCGAGCGGGAATCCGGTTTGCGGATCGCGCGGCCCGGCCTGATTCAGACCAAATCCCCGATGAGAGTTGCTGCCTCCGGTAAAGAACCGCTCTGGCAATGGGACTACGCCCGCGACAGAAGTTAACACGCCGGCAGCGCCTGATGTCGACGGCTGGCCCACTTGTACCGTGCCAAATGGGTTCTCGATCCCAATACGGGTGGACCGAGCGAAGACCCAGCGGCGTCCGCTGATGTTCTTGTTTTCAGCGAAGGAGTAATAGCTCGAGTTCTGCGCAAACAGGCGAGTATAGTTCGCCTGCGACCCGAAAATGCCGGACGCAACTCCGAAGTCCAGCGCGTTGTAGGTGCCTCTGCTGGAATCGAGTGGATCGTCGCGGTGGTCGCGTACGTAGCTGAAGCTGGGCATGCCGACGCGTACCGGACGAGCCAGGAGCGGTATCAATTCAGGACTGATCTGTAGAGTATTCTGATCGACCTTTACCTTTCGGTAACTGTACTTGTAAAGGAAGTTTTCGCCTCTGCGCCATTGCTGCAGAACTTGTACTGAACCTGCAAGCTGCTGCGAACTGAACGTGAGCACGTTTTGCGTGCTGTCGTAGAGCGCAGTGAAGCTGAGGGTGAGATCGTCGCGATTCATCCAGTGGGGCTGCTCGTAAGTCAACGAGGCACGCTGCTGCAGTCGTCCCAAATTGGTTCGAAAAACGATGGTGTCGTTGCGTCCGCGGAAGTTCGCTCGAGTTACACCGAACGTAACCAGCGGGCTGAATCCGGTGCCGCCTCCTGGATTGCAGACCTGCGTCGATGTGGGATTCAACTGAATCTTTTGGCAATCGCTATTGACATTGCCCGTTTGCACCTGGAAACCAAGTCCGTAGTCGAAGGTGTAACGTTTGGCTTCTTCGATCTGCACCATCAGATTCTTCTTGCTGACGTTGCCATCCGGATTCGCAGTTGACATGTCAACCTGGTTGAAGATGCTCAGGTCGTAGAGCTTTCGCTGCGTGTTCAGCACTCGCGATTGGCTAAGCGGATCGCCTTCCTTGATCTCGAATTCGCGAGTCACTACAAACGGTTTGGTAAAGCGCAGCCCCGAAATAAGAATTTTGTCGACGAATACCTGGCGTCCTTCTCTAATCTTGAAGGTAACGTCCTGGCGGTTCGCCTCGCCTGGTGCAGGTTGGTTGCTGGTCTCGACCTGCACATCAGGAAATCCACGATCGTAGTAGTAGCTGACGACAGTATCGCGATCGTTCGCGAGCTGGTACGAGGAGAACGGCTGTCCCGGAATGGTACTCAACTGATCCTGCAGAACGTCATTTGAAAAATGCAGATTTCCGACCATTTGGACTGCATGAACAAGAGTCTGCGCTCCTTCATCGATATCGATTTCTACGCGCAATCGGCCGGCTTTACCTTCGTAGTCGTCGTTTGTCTTGGCTGTGACGCTCACCTGTTGAAAGCCGTTTGTCTGATACAAACCCGTAATTACGCCCAGGTCGCGTGTCAGCAGTGCGGAGCTGAACACCCCGTGCCGTTGAAGGATATCGGCCGGCTGAATCACCATGCGCTCGCGAATGCTCTCGGAGGGAAAGTACTTGTTTCCCTTGATCAAGAGATCCGTGAATTTGTGCAATTCGCCGCGATCGACGTAGAAGATCACAAGCTGGCGTCCATCTTTTTGTGTGAGCTTCGAGGTGACCGCAGCGTCGAAATAGCCTTTTGTCTGAAAATAGTCCCGCAAATTGCGCCGACTTTCGGCGAGCAGATCTTCGTCGACAGCGCCTTCTTCGAAGATGGGGACATACTTCTTGAGCAATCCTTTGCGCATGCGGGCGCCTTCGACGCGTACGTCCACAATTGGTCCGCGATCGATCTCAAAGACATAGTCGAGCTTATCTGTATCCGGATGGTAGTTCCGGTCAACCACAGCCACCTGCGCTTCCAGGTGATTGGTCTTTTGATATTTGTTCCGCAAACGCGTGAACGCTCGGCTCAGCCTTCCTGCACTGATGGGCTGACCTGGGTGCAATTTCGTGATTCCGCGGATTTTTCCGGGAGAGTATCCAGAATCGCCTTTCACGATCACTTCGCCGAGATGAGCATGCGGACCGCGGTCGATGATGAAATCGACTCCAATCCTCTGGTGCTGGGGATCCAGTTCCGAATTCATGCGAATCGTGGGTTCAAAATACCCGGCTTCGGCCAGCAGACGCTTCATACGCTCCATGCCGCTGGCAACTGCGTCCTCGTCAAATTCTTGGCCAAGCTGCATCTTGCTGGCGTTCACAAGCTGGTTCGCAGTCGGCGGACCCGGGGCGCCATAAACCACGATGCTGCCCAGAAAGAGTTTTTCATCGATGACGAACGCAACATCGAGCGAGCCGTTGGGATGAGGCTCCACTTCGACCGAAATCGTGCGAAATCGTCCAGTCGCAAATAATTGTTGAATACTGGCTTCAACAGTGTTGCGATCGAGAGAGGCGCCCGGCTGAAGCGGAAGCAATTCGAGCAGATCGTTCTGGTCAACGCGCTGCGAGTTTTCAAAGCTGACACTGCGAACGCGATATCC
>DATEKE010000199.1:0-9434 GCA_035277605.1 Terriglobales bacterium
AACAGCTCGTTGGTCAGCCGGCGCTTCCTGGTGATACTGCTCTCTTCATTCGCCGGACTGTCGCTGTTCCTCGCAGTGCTGGGGCTGTATGGCGTGGTCAGTTACATGGTGAGAATGCGCGTGCGCGAGATTGGAGTGCGCCTGGCTCTGGGCGCACAGCGCTCCGACGTGCTGGCGATGGTGGTCAGAAGTGGTGTGCAATTGGCGGTAATTGGCTCGCTGATTGGGATCTTCGTAACGTTTGTCGCCGGGCGGGCACTTTCGACGATGCTTTACCAGGTGAGCCTCTACAATCCCGCCACACTGCTGAGCACATCCGTCCTGCTGGCGTTTGTGGTTCTTATTGCCAGCTATCTACCCGCTCGCCGCGCAGCCAGCCTGAATCCAATGGAAACGCTGCGCGACAACTGAACGGAACGACAGCGGTGACTGGGGGCCTGGAGATCGCCGAACGGCGAACTTCGGACACATACGATACCGAATTCGATCTCAAAAGCGCAGCCGCAACTCCACGCGGCCGCCCACACCGCCGACCAGTGGCGGTTCTGTCCATTCAGCGCTGACCGACCACCCGGGCGCAAACCGCTGTGAATGCATAGCGCAACCTGCATCTAACCAGAGCAGCGGTCCACCGCTCATGAGAGCTGCTGATTGTCTGGAACGATCAATCCCGTGCAGGTGCAGAAAGAATCTTCTCAATCGAGGCCGATCTCGCCTCGACGGCTGACGATTCGCACACTGCTTCGGCCGCACCTGGGAGCGTTAGCCTTTGGCCTATTGGCTGTCATCGGCGAAAGCGCTGCAAACCTGCTTGAGCCCTGGCCGCTGAAGATCGTCCTGGATAATGTCTTCCACAGCAAGAAAGCGTCCGGCTGGCTGGAGCACTTCGTTCACTCCGTCGCAGGCGATGACAAACTTGTCATTCTGAAGTTCGCTTGTCTCGCGGTACTCGGCATCGCAGCACTCGATGCGGTCTGCTCCTACGCCGAGAAGTACATCACCACCAGCGTCGGGCAATGGGTCACGCACGATCTGCGCCGCGCGCTCTATTCGCATCTGCAGCGGCTCTCTCTCGCTTATCACGATCAGAAACGCACCGGCGACCTGATCAGCACAGTCACGAGCGACATCGATTCCATCCAGAGCTTCATCACCTCCGGCCTGCTTGGAGTGCTGATTAACCTCATCACGCTCGTCGGCATGATCGGCGTGATGCTCTATATGAACTGGCGCTTCACGCTGATCGCGCTTTCCGTTGCGCCATTCCTGTTCGCGGTGGTCTACACCTACACGCGCCGTATCAAGAAAGCCGCACGCGAAGTGCGAAAGAAAGAAAGCGAGATCGTCTCGATCATCGAGGAGGTCCTCGGGTCCATTCGCGTAGTGAAGGCCTTCTCCCGCGAAGACTATGAAGTGCGGCGCCTGGACGAAGAAAGTCTCGAAGGAGTGGAAATTGCGCTACGAGCGCGCAGCCTGAAAGCCAAGCTCGCGCCGATCGTGCAGATTATCGTCGCGATCGGCACCTGCCTCGTGCTATGGTTCGGCGGACGTTTGGAGGTCACGTCGGGCACGTTGGTCGTCTTCATCATGTACTTGGCAAAGATGTACAAGCCAATGCAGGAGCTCTCGAAGATGACCGACTCGTACTCGAAAGCTCTGGTCGGCTACGAACGCATTCAGGAAGTGCTTGAGACCGACAAAGAAGTGAAGGATCTTCCCAAATCGAAACCGGCGCCGCGCCTAAAGGGGGAAGTCGAATTCGATCGTGTGAGCTTCTCGTATTCTCCGAAATCTCCTATTCTGGAAGACGTCAGCTTCAAGATCGAGCCCGGACAAGTGGCGGCCTTTGTTGGGCCAACTGGAGCCGGCAAGACCACCATCATCAGCCTGATCCCGCGCTTCTACGATCCCTCTTCGGGAAGCGTACGGATCGATGGCATCGACATCCGTCACTTCCGCCAGCGCTCGCTGCGGCAGCAGATCAGCTTTGTACTGCAGGAAACTGTGCTCTTCCACGGTCCAATCTGGCAGAACATCGCTTACGGCAAACCTGAAGCCCGTCGCGGTGAAATCATCCGCGCAGCAGAATTGGCCAACGCAACTGAGTTCATCGAACGCATGCCGGAGGGTTTTAACACCATCGTTGGCGAACGCGGAATGACTTTGTCCGGAGGCCAGCGCCAGCGCATCGCCATCGCCCGCGCTCTCATCCGTAACACTCCCCTCTTGATCCTCGACGAGCCCACTTCCGGTCTCGATGCCGGCGCAGAAAAACTGGTGGTCGAGGCCTTAGAGCGCCTGATGCATGGCAAGACGGTCATCACTATCGCTCACCGTCTCTCGACGATCCGCGCAGCCGACGTAATCTTCGTGATCAAAGACGGCCGCATCGTCGAACGAGGTACACACGACGAGCTCGTTAGCAGAGGTGGCCTTTACGCCGAACTTGAACATCTCCAGTCAGGAGAAATCGGAAAACCGGAATCTCTCTCCGACCCTTTCGAATATCAAGGGATTAAGCGGCTGAGATGAAGATCCAAGGATAAGGAACCGGAGGAAAGTACGTTCTGGCGTCCAAAAACCTAATCCTCCGGCTTAGCCTGAAGCGAATGGCTAGTGATCGCGCGCACATCAGAAACCTGCCAAGCTGATGATGCGGTTCAGATAGTGGTCGCCTCTTTTCAGTGTTTGTATCGCGTCTTCGTACTGATGGGACGGCGAAGATAACAGGAAAGCCCATCGGAATAATTCCGCCATCTTTCCTTCGAATTCTTCTCCTTCCCCCCAAACGCTCGGCTGAAGCACAGGCCGACCAGATACGTAGTGCTCGGCACCGAAGAGGCGGTTCTTATCTGAGTCCCAAAGTGAGTGGTCGGTTTCGCGGTATGCCATGTAATTCATGCGGTCGATCAGGAGTTCTTTTGCTTCATCTGCAGTCATTGATTTTCGAATCCCGGTAAGAATGACCGGTGATGTTCTGGCGCGCGCCGATCGCGTACTGCGAGAAATAGTAGGCCCGAATGGACTGGAACCATCGACCTTCCCGGCGACCCGAGACGCTCTAACCAACCTCGCGGCTATCGCGGCATATTTACAGAATGGTAGGCCCGAATGGACTCGAACCATCGACCTCTTCCGTGTCAAGGAAGCGCTCTAACCAACTGAGCTACGGGCCTGCATCGGCAGTCTTTCTATTTTAGACACTCACGTAACATGGGGCAAACATCGGGTGTTCGCCAGCCGAACGAATTAAGCCCTTCCCCCGATTGAGACATTTGCGCCGATGGCTACACTCGACGTATGGGAATGGCGGGGGATTTCGCGCGATTGGTGCTCGGCCTCATCGTGGCCGCTTTTCATCGCCCAATAGCGGATTTCATTATGGAACGCGAGCATGCGTTGCTCAGCTTCTTCCATCGCAACGGTGTTCACTTCCCCGACCCGCCCAGCGAGGCGACACTGCACAATATCTACTTCGGCCTCGGGCTCTTCATCTCTTTGTTTTCGATCGTGCGCATCTGGGCGATGCTTTAGACCTGGACTCTGCGAGCAGCCCTCTATTTCTTCTTGGCCGGTGAGCAAGTAGGCGAGAGCACCTCGATCTTCAAGACTCTAAACTCGTGCTCAGGATGGAGCTTATTATCGGGCTTGGTCGATGAATTCGCATCCGTGGGATCGTCCTTGTCTTTCTCGACAAAAGCGCCACTCGCCTTCACCTGCTGCCCGATGTGGCTGGACAAATCCTCGGCGCTGCTGATGGGGACTTTGCTGCCCCTTTGCGAAATGAGGACGATTCCCTTTTCCTCATCCTTCACCAGGCAGCCTCTCATAGAACGTACTCCGCCCGGAATCGATGGACGATGCGCCCGTGCTGCCGAACCGGAGTTCCGCTGTGGCGTTGACTGCGCCATCAGCACACTCGACAAAAAGAAAATCGCAGCGGCTTTACCTACAAAAAGGATAAATTCCTCCAAGAACAACGCTGTCCTCCCAATGCGGAAGATGCAGCCAAAACCTCCGATAAAAGGCTTTTGCTCCATTCTCAAATGCGAATCGCCATTTTGCCAAGTTACGCAAAGCCAGCAGCTCACTGCCTTTTGCGATTCTCTCCTCGAATCCGTATCATCTCTCTCCGACCACAATGAACGCGCCGAGCGCAATTTCTGAAACTGAACAGAACGAATTGCTCGCAATGGCGAAGCATGCGTACGAAAACGCCTACGCTCCCTATTCGAACTTCCGCGTTGGCGCCGCAATCCTGCTCGCGAGCGGAGAGATTTTCTATGGATGCAATGTCGAGAACGCCTCGTATGGACTCACGAACTGCGCCGAGCGCACGGCGATCTTCTCGGCCGTGGCCGCGCTCGGCGCAAAGCAAGTGCGAATTCGTGCCGTGGTAGTCGTGAATGATCGCAACGTAGCCTGCTCTCCGTGCGGAGCGTGCCGTCAGGTAATCAGCGAATTCGGGCCCGATGCCGAAATTTTCTATGTCGGCCCGAGCGGAATTCAGCGAAGCTCGATGCGCGAACTGCTGCCAAATTGTTTTGGATCAGACTCATTCGTTTAGGAAACAACAAGCCAGGACCTGCGGCCGCCCTCGGCCGGGTTTTCGGAGGTATAACCGAATGCCCGGCAAAAATAACGAAGCGCCAAAGCAAAAACCCGCGCGCGGGCGCACGTCGGTCCAAATTCAACTCGGCTCCTATTCACTCTATCCAGTTCCCCGCAAGTCCTGTAATCTTGCACTTCCCTCTATGACATCCAGGAGTGTTGCCGAGAGCCGATGCGCATCGTCGATCTGATTCGCCGCAAACGCGACGGGCACGAGCTCACGCGCGACGAGATTCAATTCATCGTGCGCGGTTACACGCGCGGCGACTTCCCCGATTATCAGATGTCGGCATGGCTGATGGCTGTGCTGCTCAAAGGAATGTCAGGCGCGGAGATCGCCACGCTCACCGAAGCAATGCTGCACTCCGGCGTGATGCTGGACTGGTCCGACCTGCCGGGGAAGAAAGTCGATAAGCACTCGACCGGAGGAGTCGGCGATAAGACTTCGCTAATTCTTGCGCCCATAGTTGCTGCCGGCGGTCTCCTCGTGCCCATGATCAGCGGACGCGGCTTAGGCCACACCGGCGGCACGCTCGACAAGCTCGAATCCATCCCCGGATTCAACGTGAACCTGGCGCCCGACAAAATGCGCGAGGTGTTGCGCAAATGCGGAATGGTGTTGGTCGGACAAACCGAGCAGATCGTCCCCGCCGATAAGAAAATGTACGCCCTGCGCGACGTCACCGGCACGGTGGAGAGCCCGGCGCTGATCTGCGCTTCGATCATGAGCAAGAAAATCGCCGAAGGAATCGACGCGCTGGTGCTGGATGTAAAGACGGGTTCGGGTGCCTTCATGAAGAAAGAGTCTGACGCGGTGCATCTCGCCGAGCTGATGGTCGATACCGGTGCGCGCATGGGCAAACGCATAGTTGCGCTCATTACCGACATGGATCAGCCGCTCGGGAGATATGTCGGCAATGCGCTTGAGGTAATCGAGTGCATCGAGGTGCTGCACGGCGGCGGTCCAGCCGATCTGCGCGAACTAAGTCTCGAACTCTCCGCTTGGATGTTCTATCTGGGGGACAAAACAGCCACAGTCGATGCCGGCCGCAAACTCGGGCAGCAAATGATTGCAAATGGCAAAGCGTTCGAAAAGTTCTGCGACTTGACGGCTCTGCAGGGCGGCAATGCGAACGCTCTGCGCGATACAAGAAAACTTCCGCAGACGCGAAATCATCGGGATGTTCGCAGTCGCGGCGGCGGCTTCGTGGAGTCGATCAACTGCGAGCAGGTCGGCATCGCCAGCCTGGTGCTCGGTGGGGGACGCGAGAAGAAGGAAGATTCCATCGATCCCGCAGTGGGAATCGTGCTGCACAAGAAAGTCGGAGACGCGATTGGCCCGGGCGAACCGATTTGTACGCTGTACTACAACTCCGACGCGCGGCTCGGCGAGGCTGAATCGTTGATTCATTCGGCGTACCGAATCGGGAATGAGAAGGCTGCGGCGCCGGTTCAGTTGATTCAGCGTGTGATCGAAGGAAAAAAAATATAAAACCAAGAGCGAACACGAAGGTCACGATGGGAAACACAGGAGGTCACGAAGAAATCTTTGTGACCTCTCTCTGTTGCCTTCGTGACCTTCGTGTTCGCCTCTCCAAGGTGGAGCATGATTAGACTCACTGGCCTGATTGGCATCGTCGGCATCGTCGGACTCGCATATCTGTTTTCCACCAACCGCAAAGCCGTCCGCTTGCGCACCCTCGCTTGGGGACTTGGGCTTCAGCTTCTTTTCGCAGTGATCGTTCTCCGGTGGACCTTTGGTCAGCGCATCATGAGCGCCGCCGGGGACGGCGTCACCAAGCTGCTCGGATACTCCGCTGCCGGCGCCCAGTTCGTGTTTGGATCTCTAGGCATACCCGCTCCGCCGGTCGGGTTCGTCTTCGCCTTTCAAGTTCTGCCGACGATTATCTTCATCTCGGCATTTTTTGCGCTGCTGTATTACATCGGCCTCATGCAGCTCATCATTCGCTTCTTCGCCTGGCTGATGAAGTTGACGATGGGCGTGAGCGGCGTGGAATCCTTGAACGTCGCCGCATCGATCTTCATGGGTCAAACCGAAGCGCCGCTCACGATTCGTCCATTTTTGCCCGAATGCACGCGCTCGGAGCTGATGACCATAATGACCGCCGGCATGGCGCACGTCTCCGGCGGAATCATGGCTGCATATATCGCATTCGGCGTGGAAGCCAAACATTTGCTCGCTGCCGTAATCATGACCGCACCGGGAACGATTCTGATGGCCAAACTTCTCGTTCCCGAAACGGAAATGCCAAAGACGCAGGGCAAGGTCGAGATGTCAGAAGAAGACATGCACAAGGACGACAACGTGCTCGGCGCCATCGCGCGCGGCACCATCGACGGCGGACAACTGGCGTTCAACGTCGCTATCATGCTCATTTCCTTTTTGGCTTTAATCGCGCTCATCAACGGGATCTTTGGCGGAATTCATCGCCATGCTGCGTTCTTTCCCGTCAGCCTTGAGAGCTTGCTAGGGCACATCTTCGCACCAGTGGCCTATGCGATTGGCATTCCGTGGCACGACGCGATCTCCGTCGGGAATCTGCTGGGCACGCGCATGGTGATTAACGAGTTGGTTGCGTATCAGGCACTCGGCGCCGTGAAAGCAGCACTCGATCCGCGTTCCGTCACGATCGCAACCTTCGCGCTTTGCGGCTTCGCGAACTTCTCCTCGATCGGAATCCAGATCGGCGGCATCGGCGCATTAGCCCCCAATAAACGTTCCGAATTGGCAAAGCTAGGCTTCCGCGCCATGCTGGCAGGGACGATGGCGAATCTAATGTCGGCGTCGATCGTGAGCTTGCTGGTGCAACACTGAGCGTTGCCAATGCACGACAGAACCGTCGGCGGTAGCCGATGGGGCAGCCGCGCGGTTGCGGCTGCGCAGATCGAGATTGTTGGCTGCATAGCATCACTCGGAGCTGGCCATCCGGCCATCTCCGACCCATCGCTACCGCCGACGGTTCTGTCGTGCCGCACCTTGCGCGAATTCACTATGCTTGCGGCTATAGAAGAAGTAGATCGCCAATCCAATAAACAGCCACACGAAGAACCTCACCCAGGTGATAAGCAATAAACCGCTCATCAGGGATACGCAGAGCACAACCGAAATTAGCGGAAAGAGCGGAACCAGCGGCACACGGAACCCACGTGGACGCTCCGGCTGCGTCCTTCGAAGAACGATCACTCCCAGCGACACGAGAACGAAGGCAAACAGAGTTCCGATATTCGAGAGATCCGCCGCGTCTCCAATATCCACCAGCCCAGCAGGAATCCCCACAGCAGCGCCGGCGATCCAACTCGACCAATGCGGCGTTTTGAATTTCGGATGGACAGCTGAGAAGATTCTTGGCAGCAGCCCATCGCGCGACATGGCAAACCAGATTCGCGTTTGTCCATATTGGAACACCAGCAGCGATGAAATCATGCCCATGAGCGCGCCGATTATAATGACCGCTTGAAAAGCCGGCTTGGCTCCGAGGTGCTGGAGCGCATAAGCCACGGGAGCCATCGCCGCATCTCCGGAGAGGAAGGTCGTGTACTTCATCATCGCCAGCAGCACCAGAGCGACTCCGACGTAAAGGATCGTGCAGACGATGAGCGAAGCGATGATGCCAATCGGAATGTCACGCTGGGGCATCTTGGCTTCTTCGGCGGCGGTGGAAACCGAATCAAAGCCAATGTAGGTGAAGAAAATAATTGCGCCGCCGGCGAGAATGCCGCTGAACCCTGCAGGCGCAAATGGATGCAGGTTCGCTGGACTGGCAAGCATTCCGCCGACCACGAGAAACGTGAGGATCGCACCGATTTTGATGACGACCATCACATTGTTGGCTTCGGCGGACTCGCGCACCCCACGTACCAGCAGCACCGTGAGAACGAAGACAATCAGGAATGCCGGAAAATTAAAATAAGCTCCCGTCCATTGCCCACCCTGCCACACTGGATTCGACCATTTATCGGGAAGCAGAATGTGGAACTGCGCAAGCTGTGACTTGAAGTACCCGCCGAATCCGATCGCTACAGCGACATTGCTGACCGCATACTCGAGAATCAAGTCCCAGCCAATCACCCAGGCAAAGATCTCACCCAGCGTCGCATACGAGTAGGTGTATGCGCTTCCTGCAATGGGAATCATCGAGGCCAACTCGGCATAGCAGAGCCCGGCGAAGCTGCAGGCCACCGCGACAAGAATGAATGAGATCGCAATTGCCGGGCCTGCGGGAGGACGCCCGTGCATGATCACGCCCGACGTCGTTCCATGCTGAATGAGATTGAGAAAGAGATCGAGCACCTGCGCTTTGAAAATTGACGGTACCGCAAAGTGCTCGCCTGCAGCCGCCGTGCCCGTCAGCACGAAAATCCCAGAACCAATGATTGCGCCGATTCCCAGGGCTGTAAGCGACCAGGGCCCGAGAGTCTTCTTTAGCCGATGTTCCGGCTCTTCGGAGTTAGCGATGAGCTTGTCGATAGATTTCTTGGCAAAAAGTTGGCTGGGCAGAGCAGGCTCCAGGCAGAGGTGTGAATACGGGAACCCACGATTTCAAAGGAAGTTGGCGGTTAGGTCAAGGGAGAAAGGATTCGGGTGATCGGGCCATCGGGTGACCGGGTCATCGGGTCATCGGGTCATCGGGTCATCGGGTGAAGTGAAACTGAAAACCTGGCGCGGATTTCGCGGATCAACGCGGAAGATTGAAGATGTAGGGCAAACTGCATCCGAAACCTAGATCATTTGCGACAAGACGGCGCGGTCCGCCGAGCGACGAATGAAAACGATCCTCCCGCGAAATCCGCGTCCCATCCGC
>DATEKE010000200.1:0-10893 GCA_035277605.1 Terriglobales bacterium
GTATAGCGCGTTGTGGCAGGCGGACGGGAAAAAGACTCGCCGCTTCGCACCGGTCGACTTTATCGGTCGGTACATGCCGGACTTCTTTGATTACGCCATTGCCGATGAAGTGCACGAGCTAAAGGGAGACACGGCTCAGGGGAATGCACTCGGCACATTGGCTGCGTGCGCTCAGCACACAGCGGTGCTTACGGGCACGCTGCTTGGCGGCTATGCGGACGAGGTCTTCAACATTCTCTATCGCCTCGAACCCGGAAAGATGATCAAAGAAGGGTTTGAGTACGGAGAAGCGGGAGTTCGAGCGTTCACCGAGACTTACGGGCTACTTGAAAAGGTCACCGTAATCGAGCCAGCCGATAACGCCTGTTCGGAGGCGCGCGTCACAAAGCGGATTCGCAGACGGCCAGGGGCATCGCCGTTGCTTTTCGGCCGGTTCCTCATGAGCCTGGGAGCGTTCATTTCGCTCGAAGACATCTCGGAGGCACTGCCGCCTTATCGGGAGGAAGTTCTCAGCGTTGAGATGGATGCTCCTCTGAAAAAAGCCTACCAGAAGCTTGAAGAGGACGTGAAGACCGCGCTGAAAGAGCACCGTGGGAATCAATCGGTGATGAGCGTGGCCTTGAACGCGTTACTACTGTATCCGGACCGGCCCTTTCGGCTCGGGAATTTATACGGTTGGGAATTCGACCCGGAGACTCAGCGGCGAGAAAGATTCCTGATTTCAGAAACGCAGGATCTGGATGAGAGGCTGGTCTACGCCAAGGAACGCCGTCTTGTCGAAGAGGTGAAGACGGAACTCGCACACGGCCGCCGCTGTCAGATTTACGCAGTCTACACGCAGAAGCGGGACGTTACGCGGCGCCTAGAGCGCATCCTTTCGAATGAGGGCATCCGCATTGCAGTGCTTACGACCGAAGTGTCTCCGGAATCGCGAGAGGGCTGGTACGACCGGCAACTCCGCAGCGGCGTACAGACGGTCATTTGCCACCCGAAGCTCGTGCAAACGGGTCTGGACCTGATCGACTTCCCAACGATTCTTTTCTACGAGACCGGGTACTCCATCTACGTTCTTCGCCAAGCGAGCAGGAGAAGCTGGCGGATCGGCCAGCGACTTCCTGTCAAAGTGAAATTCCTTCATTACGCCGAGACAATGCAGGAGAGCTGCCTGCGGCTGATGGGAAAAAAGCTGCTGGTGTCTTTGGCCATGGAAGGCAAGTTCTCTTCGGAGGGTTTGCAAGCGATCAGCGAGGAAGACGACATCCTCATGGCTATGGCCCGCGAACTGGTGACAGAGAAAGGGATCGGTGAGAAGGCAGACGAGGTATGGGCTGCGTTACAAAAGCGACAAGAGGCCGTTCGTGGGTCATCGGCGATTCGAGACAAAACCCCGGAATCGGATCAAGTTGCAGTCGCTTCGATTCCACCTCTCAGCGAAACGGTGTCGAGAGTCGACACGCCTTTCGATTCCGGTCGTCGCGAGGACACAAGTACGTCTTTGCATCACCATCAGTTCACATTGTTCTAATGAACTGGTGTCAGCGATAACCTCAGTCGCATGCCTCGGAAACGAATTCCCTGCGAATACAAGGAGGAAGTCAGATGGGCATCCTAGGCCTAACACACGACGATACCGGTACGGCACTCGAAACACTCCCGGTGACCATTAAGGTTGCAATTGGCGAAGGACCTGAACCCGGCACTGAAAATGGGCATCCTCGAAAGCTCGACCACTTCGTTTTCAAGAGAAAAACGCTGCTTGGTCAAGACGTGGTCTGGGTCTCTGCGCCAGAGGTCTCCGAAGCACACGGTGATAAGCCAACTGAGTTGGGAGTGATCTTTCTAAATGACGATCCCCGCGAGGTGCTGCGAACGGAGTATGCGCTCTGGACGCCAGGCGGATGCAAGTGCCGGGGCGAGCTCGTGCAGATTGAAAATGGAAGCGGAACAAGATTCGAGATGCAGGCGATTCGAAGAACGCAAAAACATCCGGAGGGCGAGGCGTGGCCCGGCAATTACAAGTACATCGATGGATCGAAGAAGGGCCAACCGGTCGAGTCGTGCGGCGAGGGTTGCCCGGACCTGGAGCGGGGTGATTGCCGACCGTCCGGGGACTTGTACTTCATGCTGGAAAAATTCCCCGTGTTTGGGACGATTTGCCGGCTTCACACAAGCAGCTATCGCTCCGTCCGCAATCTGTCGACCGGGCTCATGCAAATTCGACGGTTGAATGGCGGGCGTCTGACGGGCGTGAAAGCCATTTTGAAGGCAAGTCCGGAACGGGTCTCCTATGTGGATCGAGATGGCACGCGGCACACGGCAGTTGCGTACATTCTCAGCTTCGAAATCGGGGCGCGGGATCTGCGGACACTCGTCGCGAATATGACTGAGCCTGTTCGGCTGCTGGCGGGCGGCCATGCCGTCTTCGAGCTACCCCCTGGGAGCCAATACGTGGCGACCGAAACGGATGCGGAACGCGCCGGCGAAATAGCGAGTGAATTCTATCCACAGTCGGCTACAGAGGAAGCTTTAGCCTCCCATGAGGGCAGTGAAGAAAACGAGCAACTTGCGCGGATTTGTGAGTTGGGGCGTCATCTCGGTTACAACGATGCGAAGACGAAGATGTTAGTAGGTCAGTGGAGGCAAGACCTAACCGGACTTGAGCGGAAGCTGCGTAATCAGGTCGATGAAGGCCCGCAGGATACGACGAGGTCGGGGCGCGGCCCGGTGCCTGCGAGGGCGCCCAACGGCCATAGACGTTCCCCGGCTAAGCGCCCGGCCACAATCTCATTCGATGGGTCGGTCTACGTCAACGATAAAGGCACATCATAATGGCATCACCAAAGGCCAGTCATGACCACCATGCGCGACGTCGAGTGATCCGTTAGTTCAAATCAGGTCCCCGCAATAAAATTCGCCAAAGCTCAACGGTATGCGGTCTCGTCCGACGCGCGCGCTGGCTTCCGAGCGCGAACAAATGCGCTAATAAACTTGTCTTGTACCTTTGGCGCGATTGCGTCTGCATCAAATCCGGCCGCGCCTAGAAACTCGTGTGCGTCTTTTACGTCGTAGACGCGATTCTCTTCGATGTCGATCTGCTCGAATCCTGCTGCAGCGAGCTTCTGTCTATATTCATTGTCCGACAGAGCTCCGGCGATGCAACCGACCCAAAGTTCCATGCTCTTGCGGATCTCCAACGGAACCTCGCCGCGAACGACGACATCGGAAATGGCAAATCGCCCGCCTGGCTTGAGAACGCGAAACGCTTCTCGGAGGACGCGGTCCTTATCACCGGAAAGGTTTATGACGCAATTTGAGACGATCACGTCAACTGCGTTTTCGGGTAGCGGGATATTTTCGATTTCACCCTTCAGAAATTCCACGTTTGTCAGCCCGGAGTTGCGTTTGTTCTCCTCCGCGAGCGCGAGCATTTCGTCGGTCATGTCGAGACCGAATGCCTTTCCCGTCGGACCAACCCTGCGCGCAGAAAGAAGAACATCTATGCCGCCCCCCGATCCGAGGTCGAGCACTGTCTCACCCGGCTGTAGCTTCGCAAGTGCCGTTGGGTTCCCACATCCTAGCGAGGCTTGAAGCGCTGCCTCGGGAATAACGGACGCATCGCTCTCGCCGTACAAGTTCGACGTAATCGGATCGCAACAGTCAGCAGAAGCGGGGCTCGCCCCACAGCATGCCGAACCTTTCCCCAAAGCGACGCGCTTGGCCGCCTCTCCGTACTTCTCTCGAACAGTTTCCTTAATATTTTCCAAAGGCATTGAAATCCTCCTTACGTAGATATCAAAGCTTGCTTCATCGCGAAACGGTTTCCGTCGCCGGCAAAGCTTCTCCTTCATGCGCGATGATGATGTTCTTGGGTTGAATCAGACTGGGGGCCAGCCACCGAAAGAGCAGCGTGGCAGCGAGAGCACCACAGAGCTGCGAAAGAACGAATAGCGGGACATCGGCCGGCCGGATACCGGCAAAAGTGTCGCTCAGCGACCTAGCGACCGTCACAGCGGGGTTGGCAAACGATGTTGACGCGGTAAACCAGTAGGCAGCGGTTATGTAAGCTCCAACCGCAAAGGCAACCGCGTTTGACCGAGCTCGCGAGCATCCCCAGATGACGCACAGCAGACCGAACGTGGCTACAAACTCGCTGAGTACCTGTGCTCTACCGCTTCGAGCATGCTGCGAAATCGAAACTGCTGGTAGCCCGAACATCAAATTCGCGACTACGGCTCCAGCTACTCCGCCCGCGATTTGGGCGGCGACATAGCTGAAGCTTTGTGCCCACGTGAGACCTCCTTCCATGGCATCCGCCAAGCTCACAGCGGGGTTAAAGTGCGCTCCCGATATTGGGCCAAACGCCAGGATCAGCGCGACCAACGCCGCTCCGGTAGCAACCGTATTTGTGAGCAGCGCGATAGCCACGTTGCCGTTTGACAATCGCTCTCCCATGATGCCCGAGCCGACCACTGCGGCAACGAGGAACGCGGTGCCAGCAAACTCAGCGGCAATACGTCGTGACAGCGAACTTTTCATTGCTGTCCAATCCGGTCAATTTCTTTCTTGATTCCAAGTGCATCGAGGCTTGAAATAGGCAAACAAAGAAACAGGCTGATTCGACGCTCAAGGATCATGAAGGCATCACGAAAGGCTCGCTCGATCTGCTCCGGTGTGCCCGCCACGGATGCGGGGTCCGGCACACCCCAATGCGCGGTCATCGGTTGGCCGGGCCAGATGGGGCAGGCCTCCTTTGCCGCGTCGTCGCAAACCGTAAAGACGAAGTCAAGGTGAGGTGATCCAGGTTGAGCGAACTCGCTCCAATCCTTACTCCTGAGTCCGTGCGTCGATAAGTGCGCTGTTTCGAGTTGACGCAGCGCTTCCGGTCGCACTGCGCCTGTCGGATGGCTTCCCGCGCTGTACGCGTGGAAGGCGGGCTTGCCCTTTTGCTTGAGGATCGCCTCGGCCATGATGGAGCGCGCCGAGTTCCCCGTGCAGAGGAACAGAACGTTATAAGTCTTGCCCATTGGTAAAGCCTCCGGTCATATACGTCCATGCGTATACGTATGAGGCTACGACGGACACTTCATATATGTCAAGGCGGATGTGTTATGTTACACTACGGGTCTTGGGCAAAATAGAAAATAATCCGCCTCTTGATCTTCTCTTCCGCGCGCTTGCAGATCCAACGCGCCTTCGGCTACTCAATCTGATCGCCGACAGAGAGATTTGCGTCTGCTACTTCGTAGAGATTTTGAAGACCAGCCAACCGAAGGTCTCACGGCACCTAGCTTACCTTCGCCGAGCAGGAATCGTCGCGTCGAGGCGCGAAGGCAAGTGGATGCATTATCGCCTCGTCATGCCTAAAGATCGCGCCGCTGCGAGCATTCTCCAGGAGACGCTGAAACACTTGAAGGTTAGACCGGAGATGCGCCGGGATATCTCTAGACTGCGTACCGCATGCTACACGCCACAAAAGTTTGATCTTCTTCAAGCAGCTCCTCAGCCCGTGGCCGTAACGGTCCCGTAGGCTCGCGAACTGCGGTTGCATCTGGTGATCGCATGCCCAGTTCACCTTGTACGGGCCGGTTAGGAACATAGGGCCGCCACTAGAAGCGACGGATTCGCACAGAGCGTCTGCTCACGACGCTAGCGTTCATATTTTTTAAGCCGTTTGTGCGTCGGGGCCACGTACCGCTCAGTACGAGGTGCCAGGACGAAAAAGCGCAGAGGCAGCAGGAACTGCGGCCTCTGCGCGGATGCTGCTTCGCTAATGCGACTGTTGATCGGCGAAACGTTACGGTAGCGAAGGGATGACGCCGGGCTGAAACAAATCGGAGAGATCCGTGGCGTTCGCTGCGTCGCCAAGATAGGGAGACGAGCCGCCACTGGCCCTCACGTGAAAGATTTCCTGCATCGTGCGCAGGTCCGATGAATGCGAGTAGTTGTACGGGCTGGCGTAAGGCAAACCGTTTTCGTTCCGGTGAGCCAGAGGAGAAATAACGATTTCGCCGAGTGTGTGGGCGAAATCGTTCGCGTTTTCGCCCGCAACCGACTCCGACTCATCCCACCAGAGAATGATCGCGCCGCCGTCCCGATAGGCCCTGGAGGCCATGATCATCGGCACGAGACGGCTGACGGTGTTATCGCCAGCGCGAATTTGAGCGGAATCCCCGCTAAGACCTGCGAAGCCGCCGGTAAGCTCGCTGTGCTGTTCATTGTACTGATCGGGCGTGATCCAGTTGTAATCGGCCACCTGGTTGTCCGTCAGATCGAACGTCAACTGCTGCAAGGGCGCGTAGTGAAGGCGTTCGGTATTGGCGGCGGTGGAGTCGCCATTACCATTGGTATCCGTGAAGAACACCATCGGGTTGTGCTTGGGCGCGTAGTTGTATTGCAGCGTGTCGTTGTAAGCGTTCAGGAAATTGCTGGGATCCAACACGCCCGAAAGGCTCTTGAGCGGAACGGTCCACTGCGAGTCATCCATTGGGAGATTAATGAACTTGCCATTCGCGTCAGTCTGCAGGTCGATGTCTTCCTGGTAGGATTTCCAGCTCTTACCCGCGCGCTGCAGTAATCCGCTCAAATGCTGCGTGTTGAAAACGTTCGGAGTAGTGGTGTCGGTGTACGGATCGGAATCCTGCAGGACGCCGAAGTTCGTTCCTGCTTCGGCCCAGATGTACTGCGGCTCAGACGGATGGATGCTCGGGTTGTTGCCGCTCTCGGTGGCGAGTACGTTGTGATAAGCAGTTGCATACGCCACCTGGGCGCTGACGTTCATCAAATGTCCATTGATGTACATGGCGCCCGTGCCGTTAACTAAGCTGTTGATGAACGGCGCGTTAGGGTTTTGATAGATTTGCTGGATGCTGCCCGCGGGGCCCGCAGGCTGGGTCCAATTGTGATTTTCGAGCGCGATCACGAAAACGTGCTTAATGAACCACGGATTAGGATCGAAGCCCTCATCATGATCCTGAGCGTTTGCTGACCGGCTGACCAATGCAGCCGCGAACACCAAAACGCCGAGAGCAGACACCAGCACAACCAGACCGAGGCGACGGACGTAGCGCGACCTAGACACGGATTTCCTCCAAGACGTAAATTTGCGGCATGCGCTGGAATGCTTCTCGGGGATGGTGCAATCTAGCTGCACCGACCAATTCGCCGCTTCCAAAGCAATAACAGGGGCATTTTGCGGAATAATGACGAACAAATGAACAATCAAACAAGGCGTACCGAAGTTGATCTTTACGTTTTTGGCTGCCTAGCCGCATAGAATCTGCACGAGCAGCCACTTTCGAAACTTTACTTAGAGATGGAAATGAGCGAACCCTCCTCGGTCGACGTACCATCGCAGATCTTGCCCGCTCTTAAATCACAGCAAAGATATGAAAGCTCGCGATCCCGAGCACCGTTCCGAGTAAGATTCCCGCGAGTACGTCGCTCAAGAAATGCATCCCCAATGCGATACGCGATGCGGCAATCAAAAGCGCCGCTAAGATCAGGCAAGGCTGCAAGTACGGATAAACAAGCCCGACGGGGATGGCCACGGCGAATGCGGTGATTGCGTGGCCGGAAGGGAAAGAGTACTTGTCCGGTGGCAGAATCGAAGACCAGCAGTGCGGCTCAATTTCGCACGGCCTTTTACGCCGACTGATGCCCTTGAGCACTCGAAACAAAAAAATGCCCAGAACGGCACTGGTACCGGCCGCCCCGAGAGCGGCAAAACGATGCTCTCCACCTCCGATCAATAGAATCCCGCCGAATCCATACCAGAGCCATCCGTCCCCCCCGCGCGTCGCGACGATCATCATGATCCGGAACCAGCGCGGCGGTCGCCATCGATGTATGCGCTTCATTAGCCGGTAATCGTTCAATTGAATTTGGTTCCAAACGATGTTTGTAACGGTCACCCCCATTCCTCCGCCGCATTTGGTATAGAGGCCGAAGGAATTCGATGCTGCCCCGCCGATTGCCCGAACACTTCGGCCGACCACCGGCGAACAAATGCCCGTTCCTCTCGATAATTCCAATATGTAAAGGCAGGAACTGCAACCGCCAGTGGCGCCAAAAGCACTGTCCAGGGCTTTTCGCGCATCATTTCAAGGGCGATTAGGAAGACGTCCCTGGTCAGCTTGGTATAGCAGCCCGACTCGCCACGCACGCGTCCTCGCCCGTCTTTCAAGCCGTCAAAGAACTCCTGCTTCGATCGCGCGCCGTGGACCTGCGTGTACGTTGTTCCAACGGACCGCAGCGCGTGTGCATCGCTGCCGCCGGTCCCGGCTTTGCGCCAGCACCGTGCCAGGCGCGCGGCATGGGCATTGGCCTTTGCTGACATTTGGCCATTGCGCGTCTCCACTGCCGGAAAATATTGCGCAAACCAATCGAAGTCTTCGTGTTCGCGCCGCCCGGTAAGGCTTGAAAACACGTGGTTCACGCTGAAGAAGAGTTGCCGCTCGCTCAGGTACATCAGCAGCGCCGGAAGATCGTTCCTCCGGTGCTGGATGCGAACGTGATCTCGCTCCTGCAGGTCATAAACTCCAATGTGGATCCGCGTACCACTGGGCATCTGGCACGTCAGCTCCTCGCTCAGAAAAAAATTTGCATAGTGTCGCAACCGTTCCGACCCTTCAATCGAGTCGTGATCGGTCAGCGTGAACAGGTTCATGTCGTGTCGCTCGAGCGCTTCGAAAACTTCTTCCGGATCGCTGTAGCTCTCCCGGCAAAATGCGCTCGCCGGCGGCGTAGTGCAGGGTCCGGAAAAGTAGGAGTGGACATGCATGTCGCATTTCATGTTTCCCACAGTAAATCCACAGCATTACTCACAGATGACGCTCACGCAAATATTATGTAAGCCTAATGATTTCAGGTATTTAACTAATCCGACACACGGAATGGAATTTTAACCGTCCAGCAACAATCTATGGCGCACCTCGTGCCAGAATCGCTGTCGATGGAGTCGCGCTGTGGGCGCAAGATCCAGTTTGTCTTCTTCGACGCTGGCGGCGGGCATCGAGCTGCGGCGACGGCCCTCCAAATTGTCATTCAGCACCAGGCTCGCCCGTGGGACGTCGAGCTCACTAATCTTCAAGAGCTGCTCGATCAGCTCGATATCCTGAAGAAATACACGGGGCTTCGCATCCAGGACCTCTATAACAAAATGCTCCGCAATGGCTGGACCCTGGGCAGCCCTGAATTAATGCGTCTCCTCCAGCTGGTTATTCGCATCTACCACGGAGCGACCGTGCGAACGCTCGAGGCGCACTGGCGCAAAACGCAACCCAACATGGTCGTCTCGTTCGTTCCGCACTTCAATCGCGCACTATGCGAAAGCCTGGCTAAAATCGTTCCGACTTGTCCGTTCGTAACCGTTCTTACCGACTTGGCCGACTACCCGCCGCATTTCTGGATTGAGCGCCAACCTCAATACGTCGTTTGTGGCACTGACCGTGCCGTCGAGCAGGCCCAATCTATGGGCTATGCCGGCTATCGCATCTTCCGCGTTTCAGGGATGATCATTCACCCTCGGTTTTACGAGCCTCCAGCCGAGGACCCCGTCATCGAGCGCGAGCGCATCGGTCTGCTGTCCGACATTCCGACTGGACTGGTGCTTTTCGGGGGCCACGGCTCCCGCGCGATGCTACAGATTGCAGACCGAATTGAACAGTCAAACCTCAACGTACAGATGATGTACATCTGCGGCAAAAATGAAAAACTCGCTACCGCTTTGAGGACGGGCAACTCCCGCCTCCCTAGACACGTAGAGGGCTTCACAAGCCGCGTCAACTATTTCATGCGGTTAGCCGATTTTTTCATTGGGAAGCCTGGCCCGGGCAGCGTCAGCGAGGCGACGGCGATGCAACTTCCAGTAATCGTAGAATGCAATGCTTGGACGCTGCCCCAGGAACGCTACAACGCGGAATGGATCATCGAAAACGAAGTCGGGATCGTGCTGAAGAATTTCCGGAGAGTCGATGATGCCGTCGCGAAGCTAATCATCCCGTCTACTTTGGCGCGCTATCAGCGCAACGCGGCTTTTCTGATGAACCGCTCCGTTTTCGAAATTCCAGATGTGCTCGAACAGATATTTGCGGGTTCACGGGCATGAAACCGGGAAAGTTCACACCGATTACTCTCGAACTCGTTGCCACGAACAAAAGAAACAGGAAGATCCAATTCCCCGTCATTGGAATTACTAAGGACGGGAAATATGTGATAGCGGGAGCGGACCGAGCAGAAACAGCGGATGCTGAAGAATACACGGTTGCGGTTAAAGATTGGCATCTGACGTTTACGGGCACAAATTTGCCACGATTGGCAAAGTCCAAAGGGAAGAGTTAACGCAGTGGAAGCCAGGTCACTGCAACAATTACCGCAGCAGTCGTGATTTCTTTCAGCTGCGATCGCGACGGCCCGTAGATTCGGCCAAGGCAAGGTTCGCGCGGAAGACTCTTTTATGCATTCGGCGATTTCGCCTCGTATGTCTCGGAAATTTTCGTCTCGCCGGGCGCTTCATTTGGCCTAACCGTCTCCTGAATATTCCACGTCAGAATATACCGTGTAAACATCCAAATCGGGCGACACTCACCGGGCACTTCGCACATCGCAACGATGCAGACGAGATGTGTCAACTGGCCGCTCTTGCTCACATCACCAGGACAACGCAGTCCACGCGATGTCGGAGAATCCCCTCATGTGCCAGAGCGTTATGGTTTCTGCCTGGCAGAAAAGAAGGAGGGGAAACGTAAAATGCCCCACCCTCTACAGCAAATTGCGAAGGGTGGGGAAGGTCAATTAACGTTTATCCGGACAAACGGTTACCATCTGTTGACTGGACCGTGGCACGTGCCTGCGCCTTTGTCACTGTAGACGGCCGGACCGGCTGTTTGTGCAGGG
>DATEKE010000201.1:0-23702 GCA_035277605.1 Terriglobales bacterium
TGCGCGAATGATTCCCGAGATTGTTGCTGTCGATTGCATCTTCGAAAATCTCGGTGCCGTAATAGAGCCGATTGTTCTCGCTGATCTTGTAGCGCGCGCGAATCGCACCCTGCCAGCTCTGAGCGATGTGATTGTTCTCGTACACTTCAGGATGATCGCGCAGCAGGATGAACTCGTCGGTGTGGCGGCGATAAGCGAACACAAGCTGCGTGGAGTTCGCGATTTGCTGCGACGCCGCAAGGAACCATCCTTTCGTTCGCTCCCAGGAGTTGAAGTTACCGTAGAACTGGTTGGCTCCGAATGGCCGGTCGCTCAATCCCAGCAAGAGATCGCCATTGCCTAAACTGGATTTCAATCGAGTTTCCGAAGAGGCAGCGAAGTTGCGGTAGTCGCGATCGGGCATGAAGCCGGAAGAGAAATCGCGTGTGAACGCAAGCTGCTCGGACCAGTTGCTGCCAAGGAGCGCTGCCGATCCGTTCTGGGAATTGCTGCCGTAGTTGCCTCCCGCGGCGCCGATGCGCACCTCGCTCCGAATTGGCGGAGCAGTAATGAAGTTCACGGCTCCGCCAACCGCGTCGGCCCCATACAGGGTCGATCCGCTCCCGTGGAGCACTTCGATTTTTTCGACCGATTCAAACGGAATTGGGAGGTCCAGATTATGGTGTCCGGATTGGGCATCGTTCACACGAATACCGTCAACCAGCACAAGCGTTTGGCCAAATGAGCTGCCGCGGATGGAAAGATCTGCCTGCGTGCCCGGCGCACGCTGCTGCAGATCGATGGAAGGGTCCAGGCGGAGCGCATCGGCCCAGTTGCGGAAAAGCAGCGGGGATTCGCCTGTGTCGATTACGTTAACTGTGCGATCCGACGCCTGCAGCGGCGCAGGTTCGTACGTGCCGGTGACGATGACTGTTTCCTGCTGCGCCTGCGGCTTCGCAGCTGGGCTAGTGTCTTGCTGTGCAAAGGTTCTGCCTGCACAAAGGGCGAGAGCAAACCACGTTCTTCTTGATTTCACGTCGATGGACTTTCGTAGGAGATGGATTACTTGGACATGTACTCCAAGAACACTGTCATCCCTCTCAGCGCCGCGATGGAGCGTAAGTCTGCAATTACCTCAACCGCGCTGAGGGGGATCTGCTTTTGTGTGGCAAGAACAGCAGATCCCCGCGAGCGCAAAACAAATCTTTCAGCTCGTGGCAGCATCGCCCTGCCCGCAGGGATCGATGCTCGTGGGGCTGTCATCCTGAAGCGCTTCTTTTGCGCGAAGGATCTCGGGGGTGCTTCGGTCGTAATTGCGGTACGCGTGGCTCTTACACGAAAATCTCTTGCTTGCAGGCCGAAGAGCCTCGCGAGTGCGTTTCTGTTTGAAACATTCCGGGAGGTCCTTCGCCCAACAGAAGGACTTCAGGATGACGAATCTCTTGAGGTTCCCGACCATACCCTGAGTAATTCAGCTTACGCCGCACCGGTCGCCGCCGGCACCTGCACGCCTGCCGCTTCGTTTCCGATTACCTGGGCTGCGAAGCGCTCCATCTCTTCGTATTGCGGGCTGAACTGCAGGAGCAGCAGATCGACTCCAGCGTCCTCAAATTCCGCAACGCGTTCGCGGAGCTGCTCCGGCGTGCCTACCAGACCCGAACGTAATCCGCGATTCGATACCGAGTAGTCTTCAAGCGAGACGCGCTGTTCGAGCTGCGTGTTGGCTAGCCATTGCTGGTAATTGCCATAGCCGGCTGCGCTCTGCTTTACGTCGGTGATACGAGCAAGTTCGCGCTGCGCTTCGGCTTCGCTGTCGCGAACGATGGCGTAGCCGGCGACGCCGTACTTCATTGGACCAAGTCCGAACTTCTCGCGGCGCTGCGCCAGATCTTTCACTTTCTCGCGAATACGCTCCGGCGGATCACCGTGCATGACGTACGCATCGCATTTCGAGGCGATCAGGTTCTTTGCGGCTTCCGATTCTCCTCCCGCATAGATCGTCGGGCGAGGTTTGGCGATCGGCTTGGGCTGCACGACTGTGTCCTCAACCGAATAGTATTTCCCGGAATAGGAAAAGTGATCCTGCTTCCATGCGGTATCGACGATGTCGAGCCACTCGGAGGTGCGTGCATAGCGATCGTCGTGCTGCTCAAAATGCACGCCGAATTTGCGCGCTTCCTCCGCCCACCATGAGGAGACGACATTGAGCGAAACGCGTCCGTTGCTGATTTGATCGATGTTCGCGGCTTGCTTAGCCAGCAATGCCGGAAGATGAAACGTCGGACGCACAGCTACCATAAGTTCCAGTTCACGCGTGACTGCGGCTAGCGCGGCTGCGGTAGACCAGGCATCGAGGGCGGGGGCATCGACGCCTTTGATGTCATTGAGATTGAGTTCGGCGATCAGTGTTAGGCTGTAGCCGATCTGCTCGCTGCGTCGCGCCAGGCGGCTCACATATTCCCACGTGGGCTGCATGCCTTCGTTCTGTACGTTACGTAGCCATCCGCCAAACACCGGAAGCCAATATCCGTATCGCATTACGCTGCCGCCTCCTTCTTGAGCGATTCCTGCGCCTCGTGTTCGAGGTAATCGACGAGCTTCACGAACGGATCGAATCCAATGACGCGCGGACCATCGGAAACGAAATTCGAGAGCGCGTTCACGTCGTAGTAATACCGCTGGCCGTCGCGATCGTCGATGACATACTCGATGCCGCCTACGTCGATGCCGGCGGACTGCATGATGCGCTCCACATCTTCAATCACTTGCGGCGGCGGCGTGTAACCCTCGACGCGCAGTCCCGCTTTGGGAGCTTCGACTGCGCAGGTTGCGAGATTCAGTTCAACACCCGTAGTGGTTTTGCAGATGTCCGCAGGGCACAGATCGAAGGTCTCGCCGGTGATGTACACGTTGATTGCATACAGATATTTCCCGCCGACAACTTCCACGCGCGTGATGTGACCGTCGCGCGCGGGAATGAATTCCTGAATGAGTGCTGTGCTGTCGAGGCCAAGCGAGAGCTGCCCATTTCGTGCCGCCAGGGCCAGAGCTTCAGGTGTATCGAATCGCACAATTCCCTTTCCGCTGCCTCCGACATTGGGCTTGAGGATGACTGGAAAGCGGAATCCCTCGGCTGCGGCTGGAGCCTCTTCTGCATGATTGATGACACGCGCACGCGGATACGGCAATCCGAGCGAGTGCAGCAACGAAAGCTGAGAGGCTTTGGAAATCTCGTAGCGAAAACCGCGAGAGCCGTTGATGACGCGCGTGCCCAGACGCTCCAGATGCTCAAGGTAGCTGACGGTGTAATGAATTCCGTGTCCGTGTCCGCGTGTATACGCCGACGGACTCATACGGTTGAAGACCAGCGAGTAGCTGCGATTGCCATTCGGCTGGATATCGAAATGATGGTGCGTGGCATCGACGCGCTCGTATGGCGTCCCTCGGCGGTCCAATTCAGCGAATAGCCGATCAAACCAGTGTGGGTGCTCGTAATAAATGGCAATTGGGCGTTTCAGGGCTGTCATTCGCTCCTCATCGAAACCGCAGGACCGCGCGGCGTTTGGCTCGCGCCGCAGAGCTGCAAATCAATAAAACTGCAAGCAGGTCTTTACTCATCCCCAATTGGGATGTTGCGGCAGATCTTCGGCAAAAATGCAAAAACCGCTCATGACGAGCGGCTTTTCCGTCGGTTTCTTAACTTGTAACTGCCCGGTCGCCGCTCGTTATACAGGCATCCACATGGCCATGGCCCGACATGCATAAACAGAATCAAAGCGGGACGAATTGGCGTTACTAATCATCGGAAATTCCGACGTTACAGCAAATGGTAAGCAGGCGCAAGCTGGGATGGCTCACCTGGCGGGATTCAGCCTGGTTTGCGAAGCAGGCAGCGTTTGCGACAGGCCAGCTACAGCGGTTTCGTAGTACTGTAGCCACCAAACCTGTGGCAACGGAGCACAGAATCGCGGAAATCGGTCGCGCCCACAGGCCGCGAATTGGAGAGCTGCGCCAAAACTCAAACCGGTCCTGAGGACGCCATAAATCACCGCTATAAAGAAAACTTTTAAGCCCAGTCTTAGCACTTGACGGATTGCCGCATCTCAGGTGGAATGTACAACTTATGACGAAGGCTGATCTGATCGAAGAAGTTGCCCGCATAACCGACGTCACCCGCCGCGACAGCGAGGTGATCGTTGAAACCATCTTCGACAGCATCGTCCATTCGCTGCGCGCGGGCGATAAGATCGAGATTCGCGGATTCGGCAGCTTTCGTACCCGGCAGCGCAATTCGCGCATCGGCCGCAATCCAAAGACCGGCGATCGCGTGGATGTGCCGGCAAAGAAGATTCCCTTCTTCAAGCCCAGCAAGGAATTGAAGGATCTGGTAAATGCCGCGGCTGGAACCTCCAGCAGCGCCGGATCGGCAGCCGCACCTTCCGCCGGAACCGGGCCGATTTCAGGATAATCCCGAAGCTCTCCGTGACCTTGTCTGAAACCTTAGTGACCTTCATGTTCGCTCTTGGGTTTTAGCCTCGGACGCCAATCACGCCCATCATCCGTCCGGTGTAGCCAGCCTCGGCTCGGTGCGAGAACAGCAGATCAGTGCGGCAGGAGGTGCATTCTTCCGCAGCCCAGATGTGATCTGTGGGAACACCTGCAGCCAGGAGTTGCCGCCGATTCGCCTCGACTAAATCCAGATGAATCTGCGGCCCGATGTTGCTGTGTCCGGGAGCTCTCGCGGTGAGAAATAAGAGAGGATACTTCTCCTTGATTGGATCGCGATCGTAAACCTCGGAAAACAACTCCTTGGAATAAGTGAATTGAGATTTGAATTCGTCGATGACTTCATCGCCGACGGCATAGCAGCAGGCGTGAATGCACGGCCCAATCGCTGCATATAGATTCTTAGGCTCGCTTCCAAACACCGCTCTCATGCTGCCGACTCCGCGCTCAACGATGCGCTTTGCAGTTCCGCGCCATCCTGCATGAAAGGCCCCGGCTGCTCCACGCTGCGCGTCGGCGACCAAAACCGGCACGCAATCGGCAACCTGGATCGCAAGAAGCACGTCGGTATGGCAGGTGATGATGCCATCGCCTTTGAGTGCTGATTTGGGAATTAAATCTTTGCTCTTGAGGATGTGAACCAGCCCGGAATGAATCTGACGCAGGCTGACGAGCGGAGGAAGCGAGCGGTCGCGCCCAGTTACGTCTTGGAGGAAAGCCCGACGATTGCGCTCGACAAAGTCGCGCTTGTCCGATGCCGTGAAGCCAAGATTAAGCTGTGCGCCACCGTAGGCTTCGGAAATACCATTCACGCGCGTGCTGAAACCATGAACCAGGTTTGAGAGCCGGGTCAGGTTCTCCGCCCGAATCAGCTGGAGTTGGGATCCCTTGACAGGAGTTAGTTGTTTCCGGCCAGGTGCTTGGGAAATCACCCTCCATTCTAAATTGTGCTTTTATTCGCTCGGCTCGCAGGAATAATCTTCATCGATGCACGCCTTGCGGCGAACAAAATAGCCGGGTACGATTGGCGCTCGACTCTCCAAGATGAAACTGAACTCCTCTCTACTCAAAAGTACCGTCGTAGCTGCGCTTGGCGGCCTGCTCTTCGGATTCGACACTGCTGTTATCTCCGGCACCACTCGTGGACTTACTGAGCAATATCACCTGTCGCCGGATTCACTCGGCGTCACGGTAGCTGCAGCGCTTGTCGGCACGTTGATCGGCGCTGCGCTTGCCGCGTTTCCGGGCGACCGTTACGGACGCCGCGACAGCCTGCGCGTAATGGCGGTGCTGTATTTCATCTCCGCTTTGGGCTGCGCATTTGCATGGAATTGGCCATCGCTCGTCGCCTTTCGATTTATTGGTGGACTGGGAATCGGAGGATCGTCTGTCCTCGGGCCCATGTACATCGCGGAAATCTCGCCTGCCGCATGGCGCGGGCGCCTGGTCGGGTTCTTTCAGTTCAATATCGTTCTGGGAATTCTGCTGGCGTATCTCTCGAACTATCTGATCGGCCTCGCAGGCTTTGGTTCGAGAGAATGGCGATGGGAGCTGGGTGTTTCTGCGATCCCTGCATTCCTGTTTTTCATCATGCTATTCGGCATTCCACGGAGTCCGCGCTGGCTGGCTGATGTAGGTCGAGTCGAAGAAGCAAGAGATGTGTTGCAAATTATTGGCGAAGCAAATTACGAGCAACGGCTGAGCGAGATCGTCGATTCGATTGCTGAAACAAGAGAACTCGGCAAAGAGGCGCTCTTCCAGCGGCGATACGCCCTGCCAATCTTCCTCGCGATTTCCATCGGAGCATTCAATCAGCTCTCCGGCATCAATGCGATTCTGTACTACCTGAATGACATCTTCGCTCGCGCAGGTTTCGGCAAAGTCTCTGGGGATCTTCAGGCGGTCGCTATCGGCGCAACGAATCTCGTATTCACGGTCATCGCCATGTCGGTGATTGACAAAGTCGGCCGCAAGAAATTGCTGTTGATTGGAGCCGTGGGCACGGCTCTCTGCCTTGCGGGCGTTTCCGCGATCTTCGCAGCTCATCAACACGAAAACCTGCTGGTTTGGCTGCTCATAGGGTACATCGCGTTCTTTGCGGCGTCGCAAGGCGCGGTGATCTGGGTTTATCTCGGAGAAGTTTTTCCCAATCTGGTACGGGCCAAAGGGCAGAGCCTGGGCAGCTTCACGCATTGGGCGATGAACGCGCTCATCTCCGGCATCTTCCCCCATATGGCTGCGCGTTCCGGCGCATATCCGTTCATGTTCTTCTGCTTCATGATGATCGTGCAGTTCTTCGTCGTGCTGTTTATCTATCCGGAAACGAAGGGCATCACGCTGGAAGACATGCAGAAGCGCCTGGAAGGGTCGAAGGTGACCACGCATCCCTGAGCTGCAACGCGGAGAGATAACTGGAGCCGGGCGCCTCACCCGGGTTTTTGCTGGTGATCCCAGTCCAGCAGGGAAAGAGAAGCACGCGATCGTCGACGAACTGTCGGATCTAAGTAAATCACCTTGCCCACGCGACGAAAAACCTGGGCGAGGGCGCCCGGCTCCACATATGCCTGTTGCTCCGCACTCCGGGGCAGCGAACAGAGTCCCATCCACGCCGCGTGTTATATTTTTTCTTCTGCCATGTACGACGATTTCACAGCTATCGATCGCTGGTCAGGCGAGCCGATTCATTGCATGTACCAGGCCGTAATTGTGGCGATTGCTACGCGCCACGCCGACGCGATCGACATTAAGTTCCTTGCCGGCGGACGTTCGGTTTGGATCTCGCTCCCACATCTCGCATGGGTCCAGTACAAAGAACAAACCGGCAAAGCGATCACCGATCCACTCGCGATCCAGATTGCTGGCCACTACCTCAAGAAGGCGATTGAAACCGGCTATGACAATGGCCGTGAAATGTACACACTCTCGGTGGACGAGACGTTGGATCACCTGAATGCCATCTTGTCGGAGTTCAAGAACACTCGCCTCATCCCGATGATGCCGCGGGTGGAAGCATAAGAAAGCTGCCAGCTACCAGCCCCCAGCTTCCGGCTTGTGCATCGAGGCCACGGCGGGGCGTCTTTTCTTCAATGCACTCGTTCTTGCTCAAACGATTGAAGCGAAAGTTTACAGGTCCTGACGCGCTTAGCTGGTGGCTGGAAGCTGGTAGCTGGCAGCTATGATTTCCTCATGAAGCTCGTCTTCTGCGGCACGCCACAATTTGCGGTCCCCACTCTGGAAGCGCTCATTCAAGCCCATGAGATCGCTCTTGTTGTGACTCAACCCGATCGGCCGCGAGGACGCGGACTTGAGCTCGCGCCTTCTCCAATCAAACAAACGGCGCAGAAGCATGCTGTACCAATCGAGCAGCCCGAGAAAATCAAGAACAACGCTGAGTTTCGCGCATTGCTGGAGAGCATTGCTGCCGCCGCCATCATCGTCGTGGGTTACGGGCGCATTATTCCACCTTGGATGTTGACGCTACCCAAATACGGAAACATCAACCTGCACGGATCGCTCTTGCCGAAGTATCGTGGCGCAGCGCCAATTCAGTGGGCGATCGCGAATGGAGAACGCGTAAGCGGCGCCACAACCATGCTGCTGAATGAGGGACTCGATACCGGCGACATTCTTCTGCAGCGCGAACTTTCAATCGAGCCAGATGACACTGCCATTACCTATGGGCGTAGCCTCGCCGAAGTCGGCGCCGATCTGATGATCGAGACCCTAAGCGGAATCGAGAAAGGCACGACCGCTCCACGACCGCAAGACCATAGCCTCGCATCACTGGCTCCCATTCTGAAAAAAGAAGATGGAAAAGCGGATTTCTCGCTTCCAGCTGAGGTGATCTATAACCGGCTGCGCGGATTTCAACCCTGGCCGGGATGTTTTACCAGCTTTCGCGGCAAAAAGCTCGCGATTGTTGCTTCGAAACCAATTCAGGAAGTGCGAAATATTCCTTCCGGGGAACTGCTCGTTGGAGAAGATCGACTGCTAATCGGTTGCCGTGAAAGTGCCCTCGCGTTGATTGAAGTGCAGCCGGAAGGAAAGCGCAAAATGTCAATCAGCGACTTTATTCGCGGTTATCGGCCGCATGTGGGAGAGCACCTTGGTCCTTGATGCGGAACCCTCACTCTATCTGCCGATCTGCAATCGAATCTGAGTATCTGCGCTCACACGTGTGCCGGGAGCCGGACTCTGGCTGACGATCTTTCCTGAATTGGGAGCTTTGGCGGGAGGCGTGATGATGCTTGCATCCGAACCTTCGTCTGCCGTACTCGGCATAGCAGGAATAACCGAGACCTGCGCTGGCGGCAATGCTGCGCTTGCGATCTTCTGTTTGGCGAGAGATAGATCCCGTCCGATGAAGTCGGGCATCACGTATTCCGGTTTTGCCAACGGCTCGGCAATGAGCACATTGACTTTAGGCTCTGCTACTTCTGTCGCATCTGGAGGAGGCGATTGCGCGACGATCTCGCCCGGTGGAGCTGTGGTGGAAGCAACGGGCGAAATCGTTCCCAATTCGAGACTGCGCTGATGCAGGTTTAACGTCGCCGCCAGCTCAGTTTGACCTTTGAGGTCTGGAATTGTCACGCGCTGCGGGCCTAAGCTCTCGGCTATTCGAATGCGCCATCCTCGCCGTACTCGGCTCCCCGCGGCGGGAAATTGAGAAATCACTTTGCCTTCCCCTACGGTTGCGCTATAAAACCTGTCCTCGATCGAAACGATGAGCCCGCTGCTATTCGCGGCTGCTTCCGCCCGAACCATTGCCATACCGCGCAGATCGGGGACACGCACTTCACGTCCGTGTATTGCCAGCCGCATTGCTGCCAGAGCTGAGAACAGCGCAATGAGCAACAGGAGCAGGGATTGGGTGAGTAGCTTCAGGAACCGCAGCATCTCAGCTCGTCGATATACAGCTAAGGAATATCAAGCCGCTCATCACCTGGCCAGAATGGGAATAGTCTTAGTTACTGTCGTCTGAGCTTTCATGACAGCCGGAGCACGCGTTGTTCTTCCGGGAAAAGTCTCCTGCGGACGTTCCGCAATGGGCGCTCGCATAAACTCTTCCCAAATCGGAAGAGCCGCGAGCGAACCCGTCTCCCCGTCCCCCAGCGACTTCTTTTCATCGAAGCCTACCCACACCCCGCATGTGATGGACGGCGAGAAGCCGATGAACCAGGCGTCAGTGTAATCATTCGTAGTGCCAGTCTTGCCGCCCAATGGATGTTTCAATTTTGCTCCCGCAGCGGCGGCAGTTCCGCGCTGCATCACGGTCTGCAGCATGCTGGTCATGGTGCGGGCGGTATCTACGCTGATGACGTCCTTTACTTCCGGATAGTTATCCTCAAGCGTGTGGCCCTCGTAATCTACGACTTTACGAATCAATCTCGGTATTACGCGTACTCCGTCATTCGGAAATGTGGTGTAAGCGGACACCTGTTCTTCGAGCGTCACTTCCGCTGCTCCAAGGGCGACGGGAAGATATGGTTCTATTCTGGAACTGATACCAAAGCGCCGCACATAGGCGATCACCTCGGGCATTCCGAGTTGGGCGGCGAGTTTCACTGCGGGAATGTTGCGCGATTCCGCCAGCGCGTGGCGTAACGTGATTTCGCCCTCAAATCTGTTGTCGTAGTTGTGAGGGGACCACGGTCCTGAAACAGCCGAAAAGCTGGCCGGAGCGTCGACAATCGTGTCGTCGGGCTTGGCGCCCCGATCGATGGCTGCGGTGTAGACGTATGGCTTGAAAGAGGATCCAACCTGGCGTAGTGCCTGGGTTGCACGATCAAATTTCGATTCGTCGAAATCTCGACCTCCAACCAGCGCTTTCACGTCGCCGGTCGCATTGTCCATCGCAATCAGAGCGCCTTCGACTCCCGATTCCTCTTCGAGCGCCAGCCGCAACGGAGGCGCTCCCAATTCGGGTTTGGCAGTCGGAGTTTCGAGCACGCGCACATAGACAATGTCTCCTGGCTTAAACAGCCTGGCGGGTTCTTTGGTTTTCGTCCAGGCCAGGTCCTGCGCGGTCAATCGGCCGAGATAACGGCCGATTTTCACCAAGGCAAAGCCTGGTGCTTTCGCAACTACTACGCCATGAACATAGCTGCCGGCCTCGATCGACTGATCCCAATCTGGATTCGTGTAGGTTGAGACCGTTTGTCCTAAATCGAACACGCTGCCATGCCCGGTCTTCCAGCCGTGGCGGTGCTCGTACGCCGCAAGTCCGTCCAGCACCGCGCGATTCGCCGCCTTCTGATAGTCGAGGTCGAGCGATGTGTACACGCGCAATCCACCTTCATGCACTTCTTCCGTCCCGTATTTGGCTTCCAGGTACCGCCGGACTTCCTCGACGAAGTTCGGCGCGATCGTGCCCGGAGCATTCTGGATATGCAGGCGAACAGGAGCAGACTTTGCTTTTGCAGCCTCGGCGGCAGTGATCTTGCCATCTTCCAGGAGCGAGTTAATTACGATGTTGCGCCGATGGAGCGCACGCTCCGGATTGCGTAGCGGGGAATAGATGTTTGGCCCTTTGGGAACGCCGGCGAGCAACGCCGCTTCGTCCAGCGTCAAATCCTTCGCATGCTTCCCGAAATAGAACTCGGCGCCCGCTTCAAAGCCGTAGACCCCATGTCCGAGGAATATTTGGTTGGCGTACATCGTAAAGATCTGCTGCTTTGTGAAGCGGCGTTCGATTTGGACCGCCAGCATGGCTTCCTGAATCTTGCGGCCGAGGTTCTTGTCAGCGGAAAGAAAAAGATTCCGCGAGAGCTGCATGGTGAGCGTCGAGGCTCCCTGCACGCGGCCGCCGGAGCGAAAGTCGCGGTAGGCGGCGCCGAGCACGCGCCACAGATCGACACCCCAATGCCGCTCGAAATCTTTGTCTTCGATCGAGATCACGGCGTCGCGTAAAACCTTGGGGATGTCGTTGTACGTGACGATCACGCGCCGCTGCAGCGCAAACGAGCCAATCTCGCGCCCCTTGTCGTCGTACAGTACCGTTGTGGCACTCGGATGATACCGCTCAAGTTGATCGATTTGAGGGAGATCGGTGGTGTAGACGAGAAACAATCCCGTGAAGGTCCCCACCATCGCCGCAATCACGGCCATAAAAAGGAAACCAACTCCTCCGGACTTAACCACCGTTGTGAGGGCAGATTCCTGGCTGGTCGCGAGATTGATTGCAATCTTCATCCGCTACGCTGATTCAAAGCTGCTGATCTGTTCTGCTTATTATCGCCGGATAGCGCGGGCAAACGCAGTACAAAAATGGGCCAGAAAAAATGCGCCGGATCAGCTCCGGCGCATTTGAGTTTCGCGAATCAAAAATTAAGTGCGGGTCTTCAGCAACTCAACGGCTTTGCGAAGCTGATCATCATCCTTGGGCTGCTTCGGCTTCTCTTGTGCGGCTGGCGTAACGTCTTCGTCATCGATCGAAAGATCGTCGAGGCTGCTCGCAACCAGAACGTTTGGAGTGATGCCCGCATGCTGCGGATCTGGATCTTCAATCACCTTCCCGCTGGGCGTGTAGTACTTCGCGACCGAGAGGATCAACGCTGAGCCATCGGGAATGTCGATCACCTTCTGCACCGAACCGCTGCCGAAGGTCTTGTCGCCCACGACATCGCCGCGGTTGTTATCGAGAATCGCGCCAGCAACAATCTCTCCCGGACCTGCGGTCCCGCGGTTCACGAGAACCACGAGCGGCAGATTCGTGACCGCCTTCTGCGGATCGGCAGTGAAGGTCTGCTTGGGATATTTCTGCCCTTGCAGATAAGTGATCACACCATGATTGAGGAACAGATTCGCAACAGCGACGGCCTCGTTCACATCGCCGTCGGAAACATTCCGCAGATCGAGAATAAGCTTCTTAGCACCCTTCTTTTGCTCTTCGCGAATCTTCGACGCGATTTCCTGCGTCTTGCCCTTGGTTAGCGTAATGGGCGTGATATCCGCAATTCCGTCTTCCATTGCTTTGTCAGTCGTCGCCGGAATTACAACGTTATCGCGCGTCACCGTGATCTTCTGCGGCTCAGCCTTGCCGGGACGCACAATGGCGAAGTTGATGTTCGATCCCTGCTTGCCCGAGAGCTCTTCCTCGATAGTAGCGAGTGACATCTCGTGCGTGCTCTTGCTTTCGATCGCTTCGATGATGTCGCCTGGCTGCACTCCTGCCTTATCTGCAGGGCCGCCGGGAATCACGGAAACCACGTCGGCATAGCCGAAACGCTTCGAAATGGTCGCGCCGATACTCGCGCGGCCTTCGTTCTGGTGCGTCTTATAAAACTTGTACTCGTCAGGATTCAGATAACTGGAATCCGCGTCGAGCGACTCCAGCAGGCCGTGCAGGGCGCCGCTGGTGACGGCGGAAAAGTTCGGCTCTTCCACGTATTCAGTCCGAATACGGGAAAGCACTTCGCTGTAAACGCCCAGCTGGCGGTAAGCTCCGTCGTTGCTGGAGGCATGAACGCCAAGTCCACCGAGCACGACCACGAGAACAATGAAAAACGAGAGGGAAAGGACACCAATCTTGAGCTGCTTCGACATTTAACCTTCTTGCAAGCCGAACTTCAGCGGCTCGCACTGTTCATTATAGCTTTGGATGCTCCCGGATTTGAGCAGGTCTCTTCGACTTTTTGCTGCTCTGCCCTGTACCCTGCGGGTGCTCAGGCGCTCAAAGCCGCCGCCCACATGTGTTTCGCAAGCTGCTGAATACAGGTGGCTTAACCTTCCCAAGCTCTCAGTTCCTACCACCTCCTCCTGTCCATTTCGTCCACTACAGTCCATCCTGTCCACCGTCACGCCCACCCGCCATTCACTCCCGATTCCCGCCAACAGCCCCAAAGCGCCCCGCATCTTTCTTAGGAACGCAATCGGAACAATTTATGAAAGAAACCAGACCTTCACACTGGAAGTTCGGTGGACTCACGCCGCTAAGCCTGGGCAAGCAGGTGGCACAGAGCGTCTCAGAAGACGATCTCTCAGGACAATCAGCAGAGCTGGCCTACTACTTCTTCCTGGCGCTGTTTCCGCTGCTCATATTCCTTATCTCCGTTCTGGGCTACTTTGCGGCAGCAGGAACGCAGATTCGCACCGATCTTATGGCAAATCTCGCTCGTGCTGTGCCTTCCTCTGCAGGCGAGTTGGTTCAGAAAACATTGAACGAGGTAGTCAAAGCGCGTGGAAGCGGAAAAGTAATCATTGGTGCCCTGGCGGCACTGTGGTCGGCATCGAGCGGCATGAGCGCGATCATCGACACGCTCAACCGCGCTTATCACGTAAAAGAAACGCGTTCCTACGTGCGCCAGAAGCTGACGTCGATCGTGCTGACCATCGCTTCATCTGCGCTGGTTATCTTTGCCATCGTGCTCGTGACTTATGGCGGCAAACTGGCAGACGTAGTTGCCGCTCACCTGGGAATCGGCGTAGCGCTGGTTTATCTCTGGAAGATCGTGCAATGGCCGATCTTGCTCGGAGCCATGCTGCTCGCCTTCGCCCTTGTCTACTACTTCGGGCCAAATTTGGAAAAGCCACACTGGACCTGGATCTCCCCGGGAGCAGCGGCAGGCCTGGTCATCTGGTTGGCAGCATCGTTCGCTGTACGCGTCTACCTACACTTCTTCAACTCCTACAGCAACACCTATGGTTCACTGGCGGGAGTCGCGATTTTGATGCTGTGGCTGTACGTCTCCGGATTCGCCCTTCTGTTAGGCGGAGAGGTGAACTCGGCCATCGCACACGCCGAAATCGAGAAAGCCAAACAGGAAGAGCGAGACAAACAGCGCGCCCAGGAATTTCAGAAAGATCTACAGGCGGCGTAGTCAGTGGGAGGATGTCGTAAGAAAAACAGGGATATCTACAAGGTGAATTCGAAATTGAACGATGAAATCGTCACATTTTGCCCAAAAAGCAAAGATTTGCCGCCGAACCAGGGAATTTAACAGGAAACCAGAAAAGGGACGGTAACGGCCTGAAAAGAGGCGACTTACGGGCAAATTCCCGGGAGCCTTTTTCGCGCATAACAGGGAACCCTCAGGGAATCTTGTTCCCACTTTGGGACAAACGCAGCAGGTCGACAGTCACCCGGGCAAAGAATTACGAGGCTGCTACCAACCGCGCGCAGCTCGTTTACTCTCGAAGGCCGTGATTTCGTTTTCGTGCTTGAGCGTGAGCCCGATCTCATCGAGCCCGTCAAGCAGACAGGCGCGGCGGAAGTCGTCGATCTCAAACTTCGCGACAAATCCCTCATCATCTTTCACTGTTTTGTCCACGAGAGAAACGTGGACCTTATACCCCGGTGCTTGCTGCGAACGCTGAAGCAATTCCTTTATTTGGGCCTCCGAAAGCTTCACCAGCAAAATTCCGTTGTTGCCGGCATTGGTGTGAAAGATGTCAGCAAACGTGGGGGCAATTACCACGCGAAAGCCATAATCGAGCAGCGCCCATGCCGCGTGTTCTCGCGACGAACCACAGCCGAAGTTCTTTTCCGCAACCAGGATTGATGAGCCGGTATATTCCGGACGATTCAGAATGAAATCAGCCTGCGGCTTGCCTTCAGGCGTGTAGCGCCAATCGTAGAAAAGAAAGTCGCCGTAGCCGGTGCGTTCAATGCGTTTGAGGAATTGCTTAGGAATGATCTGATCGGTATCGACGTTGCTGCGATCGAGCGGAGCGACGACTCCAGTATGTTCCCGAAATGGCTTCATGCCGACTGAGCCTCCTTGAACTGCCACTTGCGGACGTCGGTGAAGTGGCCGGTGATCGCCGCTGCGGCAGCCATCTGCGGGCTGACCAGGTGCGTGCGCCCCCCTCGCCCTTGGCGTCCTTCAAAGTTGCGGTTGCTGGTCGAAGCGCAGCGCTCGCCCGGCTTGAGGATGTCAGGATTCATGCCGAGGCACATGGAGCATCCGGACTCGCGCCAATCGAATCCAGCGGCGCGGAATATGCGGTCGAGTCCTTCGGCTTCGGCAGCGCGCTTTACCTGCTGCGATCCCGGAACAACCATCGCCTGAACACGTGGATGCACGCGATACCCGCGGGCATACTCCGCCGCGATGCGCAGGTCCTCGATGCGGGCATTCGTGCACGATCCGATAAAGACGCGATCAACGGCGATGTCTTGCATCGCCGTGCCGGGCTTTAGATCCATGTATTCAAGTGCACGAGCAGTAGCCGCACGGTCAGCTTCCGATTGCGCGGAGTTCGGATCAGGCACGCGTCCCGTAATAGGAGCGACCATTCCCGGATTGGTACCCCAAGTAACGTACGGCTCGAGGCTCGCAGCCTCGATCGTGACTGTGCGATCAAACTGCGCGCCTTCATCTGTGCGCAGCGTTTGCCAATGCTCGACAGCCTTGTCGAAGTTCTTTGGAGCGAAGCGGCGTCCGCGAACGTAGTGGAATGTGGTCTCGTCGGGAGCGATCATGCCGGCGCGCGCTCCGGCCTCGATGCTCATGTTGCAGATCGTCATGCGGCCTTCCATCGAAAGCACGCGAATTGCCGAGCCGCGGTACTCGATCACATAACCAGTGGCGCCGTCAGAGCCGATGCGTCCAATGATGCCAAGCACGATGTCTTTTGCAGTAGCGCCCAGCGGCAGCTCGCCATCGACAACGATCTGCATCGTCTTTGGCTTCTTCTGCCACAGGCATTGCGTCGCCATGACGTGCTCGACCTCCGATGTCCCAATTCCAAACGCCAGCGCGCCGAATGCTCCGTGAGTGCTGGTGTGACTGTCGCCGCAGACGATCGTCATGCCCGGGTGGGTGAGTCCCAACTCAGGACCGATCACGTGCACGATTCCCTGCTCCGCCGCGTCGATATCGAAAAAACGGACGCCGAAGTCGCGGCAATTGCGCCGCAGGGTTTCGATTTGCTGCGCGGCGATCGGGTCTGCAATTACGGAGCGATTGGTGGTCGTCGGAACATTGTGATCGACCGTCGCTACCGTGAGTTCAGGGCGGCGTAAGCGAAGACCATTCAACCGCAACCCTTCAAACGCCTGCGGCGAGGTGACTTCGTGCACTAAATGCAGATCAATGTAGAGGAGCGCGCGTCCGTCAGCGTTCTGGCGTACGACATGCTGCTCCCAAAGTTTTTCAAATAAGGTCTTGGGCATTGTTTCTAAAGTCAGAGAACGGCGCGAGCGTTTTCTGAGTTGTTGAGGTTCTCTTTTCTGATGATTCCAAGTCTGTCCGCCTGAGGCGGACGAAGGAATGACAAGTCTTACAAGCTTCCTCGGGTGCGTGTCTTCCAAAAAAACTTATACCGCGTGATATGCCTGACGCCGAATCACCGCGCCAGCCAGCGCCTCTTCTACCAGGCATCCCATTTCGGTGGTCGAGACCTGCTGTTCGGTCGGCGCACGATGGATGTCCGCCGTGCGATATCCCTGTTCCAGAACGGAACGGATCGCGAGCTCAACCTCTTCCGCTTCACGATGCATGGCAAACGTGTGCCGCAGCATCATCGCTACCGAAGCAATGGCGCCAAGCGGATTCGCAATGTTCTTTCCAGCAATGTCAGGAGCTGAACCATGTACCGGCTCATAGAGATTCACAGCGCCACCGACGCTGGCGGAGGGAAGCATGCCCAGCGATCCCGTAATCGCGGCGGCTTCGTCGGAAAGAATGTCGCCAAAGAGATTCTCCGTGAGCACTACATCAAATCGCCTTGGATTCGAGACCAGGTGCATGGCGAATGCATCGACATACACGTGTTCAAGTGAGACTTCCGGATACGATTCGGCAAGGCGAGTAACCACACTTCGCCAGAGCTGAGAGGTTTCCAGCACGTTCGCTTTATCGACTGATGTCAGCTTGAAGCAGCGCTGTTTTGCCAGCTCGAAAGCCACACGCGCTACCCGTTCGATCTCCGCTTCGCTGTATCGCATGGTGTTCCATGCCGAGCGCGCGCCGGAGGCATCGCAACCGCGCGGCTCACCAAAGTAGAGCCCGCCCAGAAGTTCTCGGACAAAGAGAACGTTGGCTCCGGCAACAATCGTCGGACGAAGAGGAGAGCACTCGGTAAGGGCGTTGTACGCAATTGCCGGACGCAGATTGGCGAAGCCGCCGAGCCCGATACGCAACTGCAGCAATCCCGCTTCGGGACGACGATCCTGCGGAAGCTTGTCCCATTTCGAACCACCTACTGCTCCGAGCAAGACAGCGTCGCTGTCAAGACATTCGTCCAGTGTGGTTTTGGGCAGCGGAAAGCCGGTTGCGTCGATCGCGGCGCCGCCGATGAGATACTCCTGGATCTGCAGCTCAAAACCGCCGATATCCGCCAGCGTGCGCAAGAGCTTGACGGCTACCTGCATGACTTCCGGACCGATTCCATCTCCCGGCAAAACTGCGACTTTCAATCTCATTCGTCCCGTGTTCCTCTCTTAAACCGCCTGAGCTGCTTGACCCGAAGCTACGTTGGCTCGCATCGATCTGCGATTCGCCGGCAGCAGAGCGAGCAGATCCTGGTCATAAACGCTCTTCTTACGATCGGCTAGCTCGATGAAGCGAACGTACGTCTCCTGCAATTCGGCTGGACTGAGCTCGTATCCCAATTCGGAGTAACGTGCCTTGAGGGCGTGCCTTCCGGAGTGCTTGCCCAGCACGAGCTTCGTTCCCGGAGCGCCGACTGACTCGGGTGTCATGATCTCGTAGCAGAGCGGATTCGAGAGCACACCATGCTGGTGAATGCCGGCGGCATGCGCGAATGCATTCTCTCCCACGATGGGCTTATTCGGCTGCGGCCCAAAGCTGATAGTGCGCGCGAGTTGCTGACTGGCGGCATAAAGCAGCTTGGTATCGATCGCGGTCTCATACGGCATGCGATCGGAGCGCACACGCATGGCCATCACAATCTCTTCGAGGGCTGCGTTTCCAGCTCGCTCGCCGATGCCGTTGATGGTGCATTCCACTTGACGCGCACCGGCATCGATTCCCGCAATGGTGTTGGCAACCGCGAGGCCGAGATCATCGTGGCAATGCACCGAGAGCACGGCTTTATCCATATTGCTGACTTTGGTTCGGAGACTCGCGATCAAGGCTCCGTACTCTGCAGGCAGCGTGTACCCGACGGTATCGGGAATGTTGATGGTCGTTGCTCCGGATTCAATCGCAGTTTCGATCACCTGGCAGAGAAAATCGAATTCCGAGCGCGTAGCATCTTCGGGCGAGAACTCAACCTCGTCGACCATTGTTTTCGCCAAAGACACGCCTTCGCGCGCTTGCTTCACGCACTCTTCACGCGAGATCTTCAGCTTGTACTCGAGGTGGATGTCGGAGGTGGCGAGGAATAGATGGATACGGCTTCGCTCAGCATCCTGCAGAGCCTCGCCCGCGCGCTCCACGTCTTCTTTCTTGCAGCGAGCGAGCGCGGCGACGGTGGGGCGACGAATCTCGCGCGCGATGAGTTGCACCGCCGAGAAATCGCCGTCAGAGGCGATCGGGAATCCCGCTTCGAGGATGTCCACACCGAGGGCGTCGAGTGTCTGCGCCATACGCATTTTCTCAGGAATGTTCATGCTGCATCCAGGAGACTGCTCGCCGTCGCGCAGCGTAGTGTCGAAGATCGTGACTCGTTCCATGGGCTTCCTCAGGTGGTATTTGGTACAGCCAACCGTCCGTTGTACGTCTCGCGCAATTATAATCCAAGCTTATAATTTTTATGGAATCATAATGCTGAGTGGTAGTATTTGAGGAGCTTATGGGGGCATAAGCGGCTTCCAGCTACCGGCTATCAGCTTCCGGCTACAGCGCGGCAGGTGAGAACCGCATAGCCGTAACTGACAGGCAAGTGAAGTGCATCCGCAAGTCGTAAGCCGGAAGCCAGTGGCCGGAAGCCGGTAGCCTCTTTCCCATGGACCTTTTCCAACTCCAAACCTTTATCGCCGTCGTCCAGGAAGGCAGCTTTTCGCGCGCCGCGCATAAGCTGAACCGAAGCCAGCCGGCGATTAGCCAGACGATTCGTAAGCTTGAAGAAGAGCTTGGCGAGGCACTACTCGACCGTTCTTCCCGAGATGGCACGCTCACTGATGCCGGGCAAGTGGTCTACGAATATGCGCAGAAGCTAATTAATCTGCGCATGGAGGCGCAAGGTGCACTCACTGAACTGCGCGAACTCAATCGCGGTAAGCTCAGCATCGCAGCCAACGAGTTCACGTGTCTGTATCTGCTCCCCGTGCTGGACGAATTTCGCCGACTCTACCCCACCATTAAGATCGCCGTCCAGAGATCACTGGCGAGCCGGATTCCCGATGAGTTGCTGAACCACAATGCCGAGCTTGGAGTCGTCTCATTCAGGCCCAACTCGCCAGATTTGCAGTCCATCTCGGTCTATTCCGACCAGCTTACGTTCATCGTGCACCGGAAACATCCGCTCGCAGGCCAGGAGCGAGTCAAGATCCAACAGCTAGGCGCTGAGGTTTTCATCGCGCATAACGTTCAATCTCCCTACCGGCTAAAAGTGATCGACGCTTTCCGCAAGTCGAAGACGCCGCTTAACATGAACGTCGAGCTGCCGACCATTGAATCGATTAAGAAATTCGTAGCCATGGGGAACGGAGTTGCGTTGCTCCCGCGAATCGCCGTCCAGGAAGATCTGGGAACGAAACTGGTCAATGTTCCCGTCCCGGAATTGCAATTCGAACGCAAATTGCGCATCGTCTATCGCAAGCGTTCCCAGCTTTCGCACGCCGCCAACGCCTTCCTCAGAGTCGCACAGGCTTTTGCCCAATCCCGTCAGGACTATATGTATGCAGTCGAGAGGTAAAGGTCGATTCCAGCTGCATCCAGGCGCACAAGCCTTGCCTGACCAACTTCTCTGCTTTCTTAATACGAAAAGGCCGCCAGTCCCATGTGGAATTCCTGTCAGGACTGCCGCTCGTTTTCACTTTGAAGTGCGTACGTTTAAAGTGAACGGAGGCAATGGCCAATACTCAGTTAATCCGTTCCTTGCCGAAAGCCGAGCTTCATCTCCACCTCGAGGGCACGGTTGAGCCGGAGACGCTCGTCGAGTTGAGCCGCCGCCATGATGGCGGCCCTTTGACGATGGAGCAAGCCCGTCGCCTATACGAATACGCTGACTTCCAGGGATTCATGATGGCTTTCAAAGCCGTCACCCAACGCCTGCTGACTCCCGAAGATTTCGAGCTGATCACCTACAGAATGGTCGAGCGGTTCAAGGCCCAGGGCATCGTACATGCCGAGGTGTACATTTCGGTCGGCGTCGTGCACTGGCGTCAGCAGGAGTTCGATCCGCTATTTGAAGGCATCGAACGTGGAAGAGAGCGGGGAGAGCGTGATTTTGGGGTTTCGGTGCTCTGGATCTTCGATGCCGTGCGCCACTTCGGAGTCGAAGCGGCCAAGCGAGTCTTCGAGCTGGCTGTGCTATACAGCGATCGAAACGTCGTCGGAGTTGGCATCGGGGGGGACGAACGTCGAGGTCCCGCCGAGCCGTTTAAGGCTCTCTATCGTTACGCAGCGGACAACGGCCTAAGGCGAACCGCGCACGCCGGCGAAACTACCGGGCCGGAATCAATCTGGGCGGCGCTCAATATTGGAGCTGAACGACTCGGCCACGTTTTGAGTGCACCCGCAGATGCCGAGTTGATTGAAGAGCTCTCGCACAGGCAGATTCCGGTGGAGATTTGCATAACCAGCAATGTTCTGACGGGATGCCTGCCTGAGCTTCAGCAGCATCCGGTTCGGCGGCTGTTCGATGATGGTCTGCTGGTGACGCTGAATAGCGACGACCCTGCTATGTTTCATACCTCGCTGATTCGCGAGTACGAACTTGCGCAAGACGTGTTTGGCTTCACTGACGAGCATGTGCGCGAGTTGGCGCGCAACTCGCTCGAAGCATCCTTCCTTCCGGCAGAGCAAAAAGTGAAGTTGCTGGATCAGTTGGATCAGGTCGCGCACTCAGTGACGTAAACAGAACCGTCGCCGGTAGGCGATGGGTCGGAGGTCGCCGAATGGCAAGCTCCGAGCGCGACCATAGTGTTGACAGCATGGGAGTCCGCAGCCGCAGAAACCGCGGCTGCCCCATCGGCTACCGCCGACGGTTCTGTACGACTCACCACGACCCGAGATTCAGGTTTGAAATCTCGATAGCAATTCCGCTCTCTTGCCCGAGCGCCTTTTTCTCGACTCTGACCACCGGCCCTTCGCAAGAAATTTGCACTTCGCTCCCGACAACCGGAACAGTGAAGTCCAGTTTCATGACGGTTCCGAGCTGCGGGCTCATTTCCGAGTAGAAATAGGCTCCGCCCGCGCTTACGTCGCGCAAGCTTGCCGGATGACGAAAGAATCCCAAGGGTACGCACGAAACCTCAGCCGTGATCGGGAGTTGAACGCGAGAGTAACGGCGAGCGTCGGTTCCGGCTTCCGGCATCATGCCTGAACCCGTAGCTGGAGAGAATGAAACATGGAAACAGGATGGAGGGACGAACCGCACATCATTGTACCTTCGGATAGGAATCTATCTATCAATAATAGATTAGTTACTAGATGCAGTAAACCGATAATCGAACCCCCCTTTTTTCAACTACAATGAATAGGAGTATTAGGAGGAACGCCCCATGCGGCAGGATGCGCGGTCCAGCCGGGCCCGTCTGAGCGCCGCTGCCCGCACGCTGTTTGCTCAGCGCGGCTACGAAGCCACCTCAATCTCGGACATCATCCGCGCAGCCGGCACCAGTCACTCGCAATTCCTCAAGTACTATTCCGGGAAAGAGGAACTTCGGCGGAGGATCATCGAGGAACAATGGGCGGAGTTGACCAAGGCCGTAGTCCTCGCCATGACCAGCCTGCCGTCGGCTGCCGGCAAACTTCGTCTCGCCCTCATCATGCTGGTCAACTTCCTGGATCGAGATCCGGAATTCCGGGCCATCCTGCTGCTGGAGCAGACGGCGACGCACGACAACGGAGGAATTGTCATCAGCAGCCAATTTCAGGAATTTGTTGCTGTGCTCGACGACATCATTGCCGAAATGAAAACCATCGGGGAACTCAAGGGGGATGTTGATCCTCAGGCATTGCGCTCCGCATTGATGGGATCGATTGAAGGAATGATGCGCGATCAGATGCTTGCTGCCTCCGAATTTCCCGCGCGCTACTCCCTCGAGCAGGTGCGTGCGACAGTTTCGTTCCTGATTGAGGCTGCATGCGATGTGCAGCGCCCGTCTTCAGAGATGCGCTCCGATGCTTCCGCCGAAGCTGCCCCGGGCTCGGAAGACGACTGGATTCGCTACTACCTCAAGTTGGCCGATAAGGTACTCGTCCAGTGATGTCGGCAGAGGTGCAAGGGCAAAATCTTTTCACCACGGAGTCACAGAGAACACGGAGGGGGAAAAAAGGAAAGACGGGAGGAGCCATGACGCGCCGAAATTGTAGGAGAAACGGGTTTAAGAAAATACGCACATAGCTTCCCACCGTGTCCTCCGTACTACCATTTCGCAATTTCTTGTTGCGTTGCGCAAATTTCAAGATGAATTTCACCACGGAGGCACGGAGATCACGGAGAACGAAAGCTCTGAAAAAGGTTTGTTTCGATGTTTTGATGTTTCTCCGTGCTCTCCGTGGCTCCGTGGTGAATAGAAGTTTGGTTGCGGATTAGCCGCAATGTGGCTCCGTCGTGAAATCGGTCCTCCGGAAGCCTGAACGCCGAACCAAGTGGCGGCATTATTGTGCATTGCCGAGAGTCCCTGCTGAGTCGTATCTTGGATGGCAGGTGTCTATTCCGACAGAATGACTATTTTCCAGGCGAAGGAATATGACCCGTCGGTCGATAAGCGCCGGCGGCTTTATTGGATTGCGGGGCTGATTGCCGCGATCGTCGTGGCCCTTCTCGTTTACCACTTTTGGGATTGGCGCGAGGAGCATACCATCAACAAGTTCCTCACCGCCGTCGAGCACAAGGACTTCGAGAAAGCCTACGCCATCTGGAACGCTGACCCGAATTGGAAACAGCATCCGCAGAAATATTCCGGCTACAACTTTGGGACCTTTGAGCTCGACTGGGGGCCCACAGGCGAGTATGGCGAGATTCGCTCGCATCATGTTCGCGAGGCAATTACGCCGAAGAACTCGAGTGGTGTGGTCGTGGTTTCAATGATTAACGACCGTAGAGAACCGCTCGCACTCTGGGTTGAGAAGAAAGACCAGAGCATCACGTTCTTGCCACCGACGTTGAATATCAGAATCGAACCGTAGCTAGCCGGG
>DATEKE010000202.1:0-3905 GCA_035277605.1 Terriglobales bacterium
CGATGGCCTTCTCTTCGGTGATTCCCTCGTAGCACTGCAGACGCTCCACGGACGCTCCGGCAGCCGCGGCGACGGCGTAGGCGAGTTCTGTCTTTCCACAACCCGGCGGACCTTCAATGAGCAGAGGCTTTTGCAGCTTGGCGGCGAGGAAGACGATTTCCAAAGTTACGGGATCGATCACGTACTGGGCATCGCGCAGGCCGCGTGAAAGTTGGTCGATTGAGGCAAACAAGACTCTTTCTCCGTACGAGGGCGCGACCATAGATGAAAAAACTTCCGAGCACACGTCGGCTAGCCCTCACCAGCGGCACAGAAAACTACGAGGCAGACCGAAGAATCTTTCCGTTGTTGTTCTGCGGTTGCCTGGGTAATCAGGTTCAAACCTCGTCTTTCCAGATGATTGGGAGAAACACCTCGACGGGTTCTGACAACAGCCCCTTGATTTGTCGTCACTTTATTCAGCACGAGGGCCAGTCACACAAATCGTGGCTAGTTCGTCGAGCTAATTGAAGAGTGAGAGAGTTAAGGCAGTCGATCTGTTGTTGGCTAACAGCCTGAAACTGTGTCGGGCGACTCTGCAGGGCTATGCCGCGCCGCACTCCTCTTGTGCCCGAATCGAATTAGTCCGCCACTGCCATTGTTCATGGCTAGCTCAACCGAAACGCCAGCCGTCGAATCGTGCGCGAAAAGCTGCGCCAGTGCCAAGAGTCATGACTAAGGCTCGCTTGCCGTAGCTTGATTGCATTGGCGATTCTCTGTAGGCTCACCTCGATTGGCCTGGGTTCCAGAGTGGATTTCGGAGTGCACTTTTCGATGCAGACCGGACGTCAACCCTTTTCGGCTCTTGAGCGGAACGTGCAAGCCGCTGCGAGCCGCACGGCGCGGAAGCAGTTGATGCAGGTTCCATGGACCCGCTTTCGCGCCGCGTACGAGGCGTATCCTGATTGGCAAGGCCTATCGCTATGGAGCCGAGCCGTCCTGACCTCGGGCCAACACGCGATTCCTCAAGTACTAAAAACGCTTCGAAAGTGTTGCCCCGAATTCCTGGCAGCCGGAGCTTCGACAACCGAGCCTAACCTGCTCGGCTTCCGGCTATTCGAGTGGGTTCACAGCACGGTCTTTCGCTACGCGAAGCGAGAGGGCTGGCTTGACGCGCTTACGTTTTATGGTGTCCGGCATGTCCGCTCTGAAGCCTCTTGGGCGCTTTGGGAATGGTGCGAGAATGAGTGGAGCAAAACCCCTCCACAGTCTCTGCCGACCTTTGAAGAATGGAAGCGTCTGGCTCTAAAGGTCCGGACTCACGAAGGGGTCACTTACTCGGGGGCCCTGCCTGCGCTGGACAGATACCTCGACCGAGAAACAACAGAACAGTGGGTTCAACCGTTGCTTGCATCCGCTACTCAAATGCCTGAGCACGTCGCTCGCAAGTGGAAGGTCTTATCTCGAAGCGGGCGTCATGAAACAACTGCTCGGGCCTCAGAGTCTCGCAAAGAAAGATCTGCGAGCTCGAGGTCGGTCACTCGGGCAGCCACTCAAAGTGGCCTGCGCGTCGGGACAAGCAAAGGTAGTGATGAGGAGTTCTTGGCATGGGCATGCTCCCATCCTTACCACGTCCGTCTTATCGCATATGGAAAAGTTTGGGCGAGCCAACATCCTGAAATGCGAGCCAGTCACTACCCATCACTGCGTCGGTGGCGAGCAGCTGTCGAACGCTACGTCACTCAAGACGACTGATTGTCAGACACTCGCGTTTAGGACAAGGGCTATCGCAGCCTAATGAGACTCAAGATTCCGGACGGTTTCCGCGGCAGTTCCTATTGTGTCTGAAGAAGGCATTGCCGCGAACCGGGCGCCCACATTTTGGACAAGTGCGTACAACTGCGGCGTGTTTGCGCAGGCTCTTCAATCGATGAGAAATTGTCTCGCCGGTCGTAGGAACCCAGTCCATCGTGGTCGTAAGCCACTCCTTAGTCTCCCTGCTCAGATATGCTGTTTCAATCACCGAGCCACAACGTCGGCAAAAGTTTCTCAGAGACTTTTCAGTGACTGTGGCGTCGTAGAACTTCAGTACACCGCGCAGAATCAGCGCCTCAAGCGTCTCCGGCGATAGCCCGAGCGATGTCGCGACCTCCGCCCATACTCGTTTCCCCCGCGAGAGTTTAAAGGAAGAACCGTTGGGGATGGAATTAACCTTTGGATCAGCACTGCTCTGTGATGACAAGATTGGCTCGCGCTTTCTATTTTTTCTGTGACTGGTTAGCGCGCCTCCACCATTCATCTGCGGTACTGGCAATCGCTGGAATTCACGGAATCGATCTAACGACTCGCGAGTGATTCGAGGATCGCGCACCTCCAGCAGCCCTTCGACGATCAGTCGTTGAATCGCGTGGCTGGACATGTGTAGCTCGCGCGCCAGCTCCGATCGAGCGTAGCCTTCGATATGGACGCGACTACTCTTACCAAGAGTCGCAAGGTGGTATCGAACGGCCGCTTCCGAGCGGTGCAACATTTTCGCGATAACACGAGCGCTCTTGTATCCGGCTAGATCGATGAGCACTCGATGGTCTTCTTCTGTCCACCGGGCCCGTGAGCGTTCCCGACCACGCTTGAGCGTTGTCTGGACGAGCCCGATTCTTCTCGCGTGCTGCCAGATTACGTGCGGCCGCCACTCTGGATGGCGCCTCAGCAGTTGCTGGACTGCATTTCTCTTTCCTTGCCAGCCATCCTGATAGCCTCCGCGTAGGATTTGCTCGTCATCTGACGTCCAGGCCGATGGTGAACCACGCTCGCGTCCTCCTGGATTTTTTAGCCATCGGAGACGGCGCCACAGTTCCGACCGTTGTAGGTCGGGTTCATGCTTCAGGATTCTTTCGATCGCTGAGTGCGAGCCTCGTCGACCTCGCCGACTTCCGTCGCGCAGTATTTCATCCACTTGTTCCGGGGAGAAAAATCGGAGCAGGTAGCCATCCGTTGTCTGTTCCCAACGGTTCGCCATAATGCAACTGCCTTACTCGATTCGGACTTTCCTGGAAGCGTTCCACTTTGCGGAGCGCGACGCTCGGTCTCAACGAGAGGCTTTCCGTGTTCGGAAAAGCAGCCGGTTTGAGAGGTGTGAATCGTGCATGCAAGCCGCACGGCACAGCGAAATTCGTCTTTTGTGGTCGGAAGATCGGCCAAGACAAAGACCGATCGCGAAATGTGCCGGTCAACCGCGAAAACTCCAGGGTACAGCGGAGGTCATGTTCTCTTAGAGAGGCAGATGTCTGGCAGGAATTGCGACCAACTGGGAGAAGATCGCCGGCGATTATTCTTCTGGGGTCATCATGTCGTGCCATTTGCTCGTGTCCAAGGCGTAACTTAATTCCGCGGAATCCAGATTCCACGGATCATCGAGCGGCAGCCGAAACTCACATTCAAATGGGAAGGACTGACCAGCTTCGGCACCGTCACCGCGGCGAAGATCGGAATTCGAGCCCCATTGAAGTGTCACCTCCACCGAGCCAGTGACCACGTACGTGATCGTGTCAACGCCAATAGCGGCAACGGTAACTTCGTCGACATAAATCTCGTCCACAGAATGGTGCATGGCTATCTCATCGACCGCCAGGAGGGTTTCACTTAGAAGTGTATCCACCGCCGCGCGGTCGAGAGCTTCGGCGATTGGTGCGAGCACGGCGTTACGACATGCATGAAGAGAATCCACGAATGCTTCCATGGCGCCCATGGTTCGTTCGATAACATCGTGCTGTGCGCTCTGATCCCGGATGATGGTGTTCTCGCGACCGTGGACGTGTTTGCTCAACTCGTGGACCGCGTCCAACAGGCGGGTGCGCAGGGGCGGCAGATCGACCTTGAGTTCGTCTTTCACGAAGACGTCGGAAAGACCGCCTTGGATGGCAAAAACC
>DATEKE010000203.1:0-14002 GCA_035277605.1 Terriglobales bacterium
CGTGCGGCTGTTTGAGATGGGAAATGTCTTCTCGGCCGAAGGCGATCAGGTCAATCAGCGATATCGAGCCTGCATCGCGGGCACGGGCGCAGTTCCGGAAACCAGCCTGGAACAGAGTCCGCGTGAGCTGAACTTCTTCGACGTGAAGGGCGACGTTGAACATGTGATCGATCTATTTGCGGCGCAGTCGGTAAGCTTCGAAGCTCGCGGAGCAGAGTATCTGCACCCGGGCCGCTCGGCCGTGATTGTGCTGAATGGCAAGGCGGTCGGCGAACTCGGGCAACTGCATCCTGATGTGGCGGCAGGCCGCAAGCTCAAGCAGCCTGTCTGGATCGCGCAACTCGATCTCGATACCCTGTTTGCGATCCGCGTGCGAGAGCCACGATACCAGCGACTATCGCGCTTCCCTGCCGTCGAGCGCGACTTCTCTTTGCTGTTGGACGATAGCGTGCCTTACAGCCGTCTGCGCGCAGCTATCGAACGTCTGAGCATCCCGGAGATGATCTCTATCGGCCCTCGCGAACTCTTCCGTGGCGGCTCGGTACCTGCCGGTAAATATTCCCTGTTGCTCCGGGTCATCTTCCAGACCACCGACCGCACGCTGCGCGATGACGAGGTTGCAAGTTGGAGCCAAAGAATCATCGCCGCTGTCGAACAACTGGGCGGATCTCTGCGCGGCTGACCCGCCACATGAAACTCGCGTTGCCGCAGACAAACGCGCCCTCCCACAGTCAGGACCGGAATTCGCTGTTTGTTTCCGTGCACGTTCACCGTCTCACCGGCGGAGCCGTCCCTAAATCGATCTGGCAAAAGCGGTTATTGGCAAATTCCGTGCTCTTTCCTTGCAGATTCCTTGGCCGCTTGCGAATCGCCTGTGTTTATGCGGAGTCTCGCGATAAAAGTCTTTCTCGCGGGAAAAATTTGCCTGCTAAATTCCCTGCCCAGGGAATTTGTCATGAATTGCATGGGACAACAATCACCCGATTCGGTACCGAAAGCCAGCCCCAATGCAAGGCCGCAGTGGGCACCGAAACCTTTCTGGCAAACTTCGTGGCACATTGAGGACCACCTGGACGAAATGGCCTCGAAACAGAGACTCCGATTCACCGTCACCGCGCTGTAAGCTGCTGATTCTTAACAACTAATCAAACAGTTAACTGAGAGTAGTCCATCGGGTCGAGGTACCTTCGTACATTGCGTGGACCTTAGCTCTCGACTACTTTCTTTCCATTAGGCCCTCATGGAGTCCCGCGAACCCCAGGTAAGCGAGCAGATGTTTGTCGACCGTCGACGCGATGAACGGGTGAACCAACCGGAGTCGGTCAAGGTCTGGGTGGACGAGCCCGGGGCTGAAACCGAGTTTCAGGCCGTTCTGGTGAATATTAGCTGCAGCGGATTCGCCATCCGGCACTGGCGCAAGGAGCTGTCGGTTGGACAAAGGGTCCGCATTGCGTTTCTGACGAAAGGCGAGATCCTTGCCCGCGTGATGTGGAACTGGGCTGTTGGCCCGGTGGTTATTTCTGGACTGGAACGGGAGCAGACCGGACCCGTAATCGGGTTTGGACCGCGTCCTGACTCGGCGACGGAGTTTCGCATTTCACGCTCCAACGCTCGCGCATGGTTTCTCGCTGCAGGTACGGGATTGTTGGTTGTGATCGGGTGGTACCTAACCAATAAGGGCTGGTAGTAAGGAGTTTCCCCATGTACTCGTTAAAGCGCAGATACCCCAGGTACACGATGGATAAGCCGGTGGTCGCCTACCGTGCTTATGAAGACATGAAGATCGGCATCCGCGGACAATGGCAGACCTTTGGTGAAGGCGGCCTCGGCGCGCGCATGTCTGAGCAACTGCGCTCTGGAGAAGTCATCGCATTCGAACTTTCGCCCACGCTGCGAGTCTATGCGGCGGTCCGCTATTGCCAGGCGTTCCATCACGGTTTTGAGTTCGTATTGCTGAAGGATCGGCAAAAAGCTGAGATCGCGCGCATGTGCCGCGAACTCGGACGACAAACGGGACAAGAATCTCCCAAGCGCACCCGCATGTTGCGGTCAGTTCCACGCGGGGATCACGGGTGACGTCGAAGCTGCTGCGCATTCTCTATCGATTACTGTTTCCCGGCGGATTCATCCTGCTCGCTTCGGCGATTGCGCTCAATGCGCTCGAGTTCGGAAAGCTGAACGACTCGTTCTGGCGGAATTACCCGTACGTTATCTTCGGCGCCGGGCTGGTCCTGAGCGCCCTGTTCAAGTGCAGTCGTCTGTTCTTTGCCATTCTCATTGTGGGCCTCTGTGATCGCGCACTGGCGTTGGTGGCACCAGCGCTCTCTTCCGCGGGAATTCATCGCACGATTTTCGATGCTATCGCGCTGCTGCTTCCGCTGAATCTGATTGCGTTGTCATTCATGCACGATCGCGGCATTGTCAGTCCTAGGGGAAGGCGCCGTGTTGCTTTCGTGGCTGCGCAAATTGGTGCCGTTGCGCTAGTCGCGCTCACTCAGCCGGCACAGGCGCTCGCCGCCGGTTTTATGCAGGGAGCCTTCGTTCCAAAGAACTACTCTGAGTGGAGTCACATCTCGCAGCCCGCATTGCTGGTCTTCATAATTGCCGGAGTGGTGATGCTCGTCTACCTCGCCGAGCGACGCCGTCCAGTGGAAAGTGCATTGTTCTGGACGCTGGTCGCGGCATTCATTGCACTAAATGCGGGTGGAGCGAACCAGATTACCTCGGCTTACTTTGCGACCGGCGGACTCATTCTGAGCGTTGCCGTGCTCGAGACTTCCTACACCATGGCATACCGCGACGAACTTACGCAGCTGCCAAGCCGCCGCGCGCTGAATCAGGAACTCGCGAAGATAGGCGATAACTACGCCATCGCCATGATTGACGTCGATCATTTCAAATCATTCAACGACACGTACGGCCATGAAACCGGAGACCAGGTGCTGCAGATGATCGCATCGCGTCTTGCGGATGTTTCTGGCGGCGGAAAGCCGTTTCGTTATGGCGGCGAAGAGTTCGCAGTCGTGTTTCCCGGCAAGTCCGTCGATGACGCATACCCGAATCTCGAAAGCTTGCGGATGCGGATCGAAGCCACTCCATTCAAAGTTCGCGGTCACGACCGACGCAGCGATGGCAATCGCAAAAAGAAAAAAAACAAGGGCGGCGGCCGTAACGCCAAGGGACAGGTTCAAGTCACCGTGAGTATTGGTGCATCATCATGCGACGGCGAGAAGCGTCCCCCCGATCAAGTACTGCGCGATGCCGACAAGGCGTTGTACAAGGCCAAGAACAGCGGACGAAACTGCACGGCTGTGAGCATTTAATCATTCAGCAAAAATCGAAAGGGCTGCGTTTTCGCAGCCCTTGTTCTGTTTTGAGACCCACTTACGCCGCAGCGCCCTTTTTCCGATCAGGCTTCGCCGCGTTCAGCGGTACAAGATCCATCGGGATTTGCCACTCAGTTGCGCAGCGCTGACATAACCAGAAGAGCTCCTGATGTCCGGTTACTCGGCTCGTCTTTAGCAGCAACTCGCCGGTGCCAAAGTAGGTGAACTTCACATCGCACGCAGGATTCACGCATTTCGAGACCATCGATCAACTCCATTCAGCTAGGGATATATTCGCCCGCGTTCTCGAAATCGCGAGCGAGACTGGTGAAGATAGACCGCGTGGGATGAGTTGGAAAGCGCCAAGCTGTGCCGCATTGTAAATTTTTCGTTAGCAGGCCAAGGAAGCTGTTAGCCCTGGGCTGATGCCGCTAGGCTTCCGCTTCGTTCGATCTTTCCTGCCTGATCATTACTGGGGGCGAAGCCCGCTTCGCCAATAGGCGATCAATAACTCTGAACCCCAGGAGCCCCACGAGAATCGCGGCCACAATTTCTGGACGCGTCAGATCGCGCTTCACCAGCCACCAGAAGTGCACCACTCCAGCGATGGCGCTCGCGTAAATCAGGCGATGCAGAACCTGCCAGCGTTTGCCGCCTAGTCGTCGAATGGAACCTGCTGTCGACGTGAGCGCGAGAGGAAACATCAGCAGCCATGCCGTCATACCCACGGTAATGAACGGACGCTTGTAGATGTCCTTCACGATCTCGTGCACGTCGAAGAACTTGTCGAACCACAAGTATGTCATCAGATGCAGGCAGCCGTAGAAGAACGCAAACAGGCCGACGAGGCGACGGAAGCGAATGAGCCAATTCAGCCGGGTGATCTTGCGCAGGGGAGATATCGCCAGCGTGATCAGCAGCAGATAGAGCGTCCAGTGGCCTGTCGAAAGCGTGATCTCGCTCAGCGGATTTGCGCCCAGCAGATCGTGAGTCGCTTTCCACGCCAGCCAACTCGCTGGCGACAGACACAATATCCAGACGATGCCTTTAAGAAGAATGATCCAGCGGCGCTGCATCAGAAGTACTTCTTCAAATCCATGCCGTTGTACAAGCTGGCAACCTGATCTCCATAGCCGTTGAACATAAGCGTCTTACGCTTGAAGAATTCGCCGATGCGACGCTCGGTCGCCTGACTCCAGCGTGGATGATCCACATTCGGGTTCACGTTTGAATAAAACCCGTACTCATTCGGCGCCGCGGTATTCCATGCCGTCGCAGGTTCCGACCCGACGAAGTCAATTGAGACGATCGATTTGATGCTCTTGAACCCGTACTTCCATGGCACCACGATGCGTACCGGAGCTCCGTCCTGATTTGGGAGCGTCTCGCCGTACAGGCCAAACGTCAGCAGCGTAAGCGGATGCATGGCCTCATCCATGCGCAAGCCTTCGGTGTACGGCCAATCGAGAACTTGCGAGCGCTGGCCTGGGAACTGCGTCATGTCCATCAGCGTGGTGAACTTCACGTATTTGGCTTTGGATGTGGGCTGCATCTGGTTGATCAAATTGCTTAGCGGAAAACCAACCCACGGGATCACCATCGACCAGCCTTCGACACAGCGCATGCGATAGATCCGCTCTTCCAGGGGAGCAAGCTTCATCAGGTCATCGACCTGGTAGGTTTTCTTCTGCGCGACTGCGCCTCCGACTTTCACTTTCCACGGACGCGTGCGGAAATTTCGCGCCAGATCGGCAGGCCCATACTTATCGGTGCTGAATTCGTAAAAATTGTTGTAATTCGTAATGTCTTTGAACGGAGTTTCCGGCTCGGTTGTACTGAACTGGCTCTTCGCCGTCGTGAGCTTCGTGCTCGCATGCGCAACTTCCGAGGGCTTCACCATTTCGCATCCGAGTATCGCCAAGCCGGCTCCCAATGCGGCCGCGCCGGAGAGGAAGTGGCGTCTGTTCATGTAAACCGATCTCGGGGTGATCTCGGACGAAGGAATGTCGGGAGCTTTCTTGATCAGCATGGCTATGAGTTCCTGGTGATTAGATTCATATTGTGTACGAAAGTGACGGGCAGGGCGGATGGAAAAGTGGGCTGATTTGTCATTGCTGGTCCCCATTTTGCTTGGATCAGCAATGAAAATAGCGGTTAGAAGCCCACAAAGACCGGCTCAGGCTGCAGTCGTAGACCAAAGGCCTGAAACACGCCTTCCTGAACTTTGTTCTTGAGCCTCATTACATCGCTCGCAGTCGCACATCCGCGGTTTACGATGGCGAGACTGTGCTTGCTTGAGATGCCCACACGTCCGTCGGCATAGCCCTTCTGAAAACCAGAACGCTCGACCAGCCATGCTGCGGACATCTTTACTGTGCCCGCGGGAGCCGGGAATGATGGTGGCTTTTGCTCTTTGCAAAGGGGAAGAGCAGCAATGCGTTCATATTCAGCCGGAAAAACTATCGGGTTCTTGAAGAATGAGCCTGCACTCCGCGAATCGGCGTCGTCGGCGCTGATCAGCATTCCTTTTGTGGAGCGAATGGAGCGGACCGCGTCGCGAACTTCCTTCAGCGTCGGAGCAGAGCGCTCGCCGAAATGGCGTTTTAGATCCACATATTCAATTTTGGGACTGCCGCCTGGCGTAAGCGCGAAGGACACTTGCGCCACAATATAGCGTCCCTTTTCGGAACTGTTGAAGATGCTGCTCCGATATGCGAATCCACAGTCAGCGGCCGCCATGTCGCGCAACTCGAGTGTGATCGTATCCAGCACGCGGACAGTTGTGATTGTGTCCTTCACCTCCTGCCCGTATGCGCCGACGTTCTGCACCGGAGTTCCGCCAACCGTTCCGGGGATTCCGCTCATGCACTCGATCCCGGCACAGTTCTGCTCGACCGAGAAGGCTACGAAACGATCCCAATCTTCGCCCGCGCCGGCGGTGAAGATTTGCTTCCCTTTTTTAGAACATGTGCTTATCTCTGCGACGGCGATTCTTAACACCACTCCCGGCCAGCCGGCGTCAGCAACGACCAGATTGCTGCCCCCGCCAAGGACGAAGACGTCCAGCGAACGCTCGCGCGCGAATAGCAGCGCGTCGCGAAGCTCGTCTTCAGTTCGTGCCTCGATAAAAAACCGTGCCGGCCCTCCGACCTGCAAAGTTGTGTACGGCGCGAGAGCTACGTTTTCCTGAATTTGCATTCAGCCTTATCTCGTGAAGGTCAGTACCGTCCGCGGTAGCGGATGGGTGTGTCAAGTTCGTCTGAATTCACCCATTCGCTACCCCGAACGGTACTGACACATAATGCGACTTATTGAGATTACCTCAGGCATGCTCGCAACAAACGAAGCGTGATGCCCGCCGGCCTCGGACGAGACAATGTAAAATCGGTTTAACACTTTTCGGAGGATTTCAAAATGTATCCAGAGCTTATGGTCATGCCGATGCGCGAGGAACTCACACGGCTGGGCATCAAAGAAACGCGCACGACGGAAGACGTGGATCAAGCGCTCAAGCAGCCGGGCACGACCATGGTTGTGGTGAACTCGATCTGCGGCTGTGCGGCGGGCAAAATGCGCCCGGGGGTTCGCGCGGCTCTGCAGAATGCGACGCGTCCGGATCACACCATCACGGTATTCGCCGGCCAGGATCGCGATGCTACAGAACGAGCCCGCGAATATTTTCGCGGCTATCCGCCGTCATCTCCGTCGATCGGCCTGCTTCGCGACGGCGAACTCGTCTACATGATGCAACGCTCGGATATTGAAACCAGCGATCCTCAGACGATCGCATTGAAGCTGGCACAGGCATTCAATCAGTACTGCTCGAAGTCCGCTGTAAGCTAGACATCTGCCCTGGGAGCCCCGAACCGATCTGGGCTCCCAGGGCAATCCACCTGCCCAATTCCGCACACCTTGAGCTCCCATCGGACATCTCCTGCTCATATTTCCTACCTGCACCGTCCCTAAGTCTCTGTTGTTTCAGGTCATCAGCCTTTAGGGCTCTGGCCCCCAAAATGCGCAAAAAAGAAGTGTAGAGTTATCCAATTCTTCGCTGTGTAGGGAGGGGTTGTGGCCAAGGTAGAGCGGATTCGCCAAGTGCTTTCCAGTCCTTTTGGAGCTGATGATCTCAAGACCCAGACCGAGCAGGGCTGGAGGATCGTCGCAATCGAGTGGGAGAGAGAGCTTCCCGAAATTGCTGCCGAACCGGTGCCGGCCAGCACAGAAGAACCACCGTTTGGACTGCGAGTCTCCGACAACACCAATCAGCTCGAAGTGAATCCCACCGAGCGCGAGGCGTTGTTCACCATGATGGAGTTGACGGTCCAGGAAGGCCCCTACTCGCGCATTGCCGAAGAATTAAACCGGCGCGGCTTCCGCACACGACAAGGCCGCAGGTGGAGTCCCGTTTCAGTATTCCAGATGCTGCCGCGGTTAATAGAAGTCGGCCCCAGAATCTTCTCGACCGACGAATGGCAGGAACGTAGGCGAAAGCTCAAAGCAGCAGGACAGTGAAACCATTTCGCGATTTGGTGATTTTGTGATTGCGAGAGTTTGAAATGCGCAATTATGGAATGGCGAAATTGCCAAATAAGTGGAAAAGGCGGGCCACGCGGCCGAATCTACGTTAGTTTTTCTGCTCCAGCACCTCTCTTAGCCTTCCATATCCCGACCGGCTCACCGGCAGTCTGCTTCCATCACGAAGAATGGCAACGTGCGTATCTTTCCCAAATGGCTCGATTTTTGTGACTCGATCGAGACTGACGATGTAAGAGCGGTGAATGCGCAGAAAACGCTGGGGATCGAGTGAAGACTCGATGCTGGAGATGGTCTGCTGTTTCAGGTGCTTCTTCCCTTCGCAGGCGAGGGCGATGTAGTCGTCCTGTGCTTCCACATAATCGAGTTTGGCGATGGGAATGATATGGACCCGAGTTCCATCGCGCACGACGATGCGCTCGGCATATTCTCCGGGTGCTCTCGTCGCCGCCTTGAGTTCCGACACCGGAGGAAGCTTTCCACTGAGGCGCTGTTTCGCCCGAGTGAGTGCCTGTTCGAAACGCTCGCTGCCGAACGGTTTGAGCAGATAGTCCACTGCATGAACCTCGAAGGCCCGCAGCGCATGCTGATCGTAAGCAGTAGCGAAGATGATGGCCATTTCGGTGCCGATCAGCTCCAACACCTCGAAGCCATCGAGCTTGGGCATTTGGATGTCGAGAAAAAGCAGATCGGGTTTGAGTTCGGTGACCGCCTTAACTGCTTCGAAACCATTGGCACACTCGGCGACGACTTCGATCTCGGCATGCTCCACGAGCAATTCGCGCACGACCTGGCGCGCGAGATCCTCGTCATCGACGATGACCGTGCGAATCTTTGCTTCGGACTGACTCATGCGGTCACCGCCTGCCGCTCTGCCGGAAGCACTAGTCCGACGTGAAATAGTCCGCCATTCTTTTCGACAGCGAAGGTGGCGCTCTTTCCATAACGTGTATTAAGACGCCGGCGGACATTCGCCAGACCCAAACCACTCCTTCTGCGCGCCGGTGCATCCGGATCGAAGGTGTTCTCGACGTGTATGGCGACGGACGAGCTGTCTTCTGCGTACGCCGCGTTAAGACGAATCCAGCCGCCTTCGGTGAGATTGGCGATCCCATGCGCCACCGCGTTTTCCACGAGCGGCTGCAGGATAAGCGGTGGCACCATGCAGTTCAGAACTTGATCGTCGACTTTTTCTTCCATCTGCAAACGAGTGCCGAAGCGAATTTTTTCGACAGCAAGAAAAGAGTGAATGAGCGAGAGCTCTTCCTGCAGGGGAATCAATTCTTTTTCACCAAGTCCCAGAGTGGCACGAAGAAAATCGGCGAGCGCAATACACATCTCCCGCGCGCGTTTCGGATCGCTGCTGGTGAGGGCACTGATCGAGTGCAGGCTATTGAACAGAAAGTGCGGATTCACTTGAGCCTTGAGCGCGCGCAACTCAGCATCGCGCGCGAGCACATGGGCCTCCATCACGCGCTGTTCGGCTTCCCGAGACTCTTGTTGCGCCTGGAGCACGTAAAACAGAGCGACCGCGAGCAAATATTCGAGAATCCCGATAATCAGCAGGAGCTGAGTGATGTTGAGAACCTTCGTCTCGATATCGCTGAAGCGCGCGGTATGCGAGAGTGCCTTGGCGAAGCCTAATGCTGTAAGCACCCAGAAGCCGCTGACGATAATCGCCGCCAGCAGATGAGGTCCGACCAGGCCAAGGAAACTGGTTCCCTCAATGGGAATGCCGCGGCATGAGTACCAGGCCGAGAGGCAGATGAAGGCGTAAAAGATCGAAAGGGGAAAGAAGAAAATACCTGCGTCGAGCCAGCTAACTCCACTGTGATAGGTGATCAGATAAAACAACAGCTCGGTGACGGTGAGCCATGCGAATAGATAAAGAGCGAGGCGACGCGGATGTCCGAGGATCGGATGCATAGGCTACCAGCTCTTCACCTCGATGCCACCAAACACTGCCGCGCCACGGACGACAACGGTCTTCACTGGACGATCGGGACGAGGAATATGACGAGTTTTGTCGACATACCCGCCGAAGATTCCAAGGCCTTCCACTGAAACCTTCCACCATTCCGGAACGATGATTTCGCCGCCGCCGAAAATCGCAGTCGCGTCGATGATTGTGCGATCGCCCTCCATCTCCGCGCGAGAGAGATCGATCTTGAATCCACCGAAGAAAGCAACCAGGCTGCCGCCTTCGACGATCGTGCCTTCAATGCGTCGTTCAATTCCGCCAAAGACCGCAACCGAGCTCAACGGACCACCACCTCCACCGGGATTCATCCCGCGCGGAAACGAAAAAGTGCGTCGTCCTTCGCGAACTTCATTCGCCTGCCACGCGAGCAGTACGCCGGCCGCGATCAGAAACAACGGCCAGAGTTGTCCAAACCCGAATCGGATATAGCCGAACTCGTGCAGGGTGATCAGAATGCCAAGCGAAATCAGAACTCCACCCCAGACGCGGCCGCTGGGAGAGTTTGCGTCGATCAGGTGAATCAGGCCGCCGACGGCGAACAGCATGGGCCATAGACGCCACAAAATCGCGGCGTCGACGATGCCGAATCGGTCGAGCAACAGCACGGTGCCAATGCCGGCGATCAGGAGGCCAGAGATCAGCGTGCCCGTCGCGGCTCGGTTACGTGCTTCCATTTCGTCGCCCCAGAATTCTCTCCATTGTTCCAGACTCATGGCCTACCGCCTCGCTCTCTGGGGCAGGAACAGCAGGACAACTCCCCAGGAGATCAGCAGCAGCGGCCACCATGTTACGAGGTCTCCTGGAAGATTAAAGCTCATTTGCACGACGTGCAGGCGCGAGAGCAGCGCCAGGGTGCCAATTATGGCAATGACGATTCCGATCACGATGTCGCTCGGGCGAGAGTGAAAGTAGCTGCCATCCATACCGATCTCCTCGCAAATGGTTCCGTTGTTCACGAGTCGAAGGTATGCGATTAGGCAATGGCAGTCTTGCGCTTTTCGGCAAACGACGGTTACTTATCGGCGAATGACGGCGATGTTCGGCATAAACATTGAACAGCCGCGAACGCCGCGCAGACCAATACATGGGTGGGAATTTGAACTGCCGGAGCTTGGGAAACGCTAGCAGTTCGCAGGGCTGTGCACGGAATCATTCTCGAATCTCAAAGCCAGACCTGTGGAAAGGCAATTTCGCGCCGTCTCTCGGCCCAATGGATTACGAGTAAGAGTTCTATGGTGTTGTCATAAACCCAAAAAGCCTGATCCTCCGTAATGGTCAGCTCCGGAACTGTGTCCGTCGGCTGTTTTCGCTGCTTTGCCGTAACATGAAGTCCATGTCATCTCAGGACTTTGCTATTGCCATCATGGCGGCTGGAAAAGGCACGCGCCTCAAATCGAAGCGCCCTAAGGTGTTGCACGAAGTGGGTGGCAAGCCGTTAGTCGCACATGTCATCCGGTCGGCGTCAGAAGTTGTGCCTGCACACAATATTTACGTGATTATCGGACACGAAGCCGACCGCGTGCGCGCGGCAGTTGCGCATACAGGTGTGAACTTCGTCCTTCAGGCGGAGCAGCGCGGCACTGGACACGCGATCCAGAGTGCGCGCAAAGAGCTTTCTCGTTTCGCAAATTTCTTAGTGCTCTCTGGAGACGCTCCGCTCATTCGATCTGAGACGATTCGCCGCATTCGCGACTTTCACATCGCACAAGATGCCGCGATGACAATCCTCACCGCACGCCCTGCCGATCCCAGTGGCTACGGACGCGTATTGCGAGAAGGCTCAACCGATCGCGTGTCCGCGATCGTCGAGCAGAAGTCGCTGCGCCCAGAGCAGTCAAACGTGGGCGAGATCAATTCCGGATTCTATGCTTTCAACTCCAACCTACTGTTTTCCAATATCGATCATCTGCAGACCGACAACCCTCATGGCGAGTACTACCTGACCGACATGGCTGCACTACTCGTAGCTGAAGGGAAAAAAGTGATGGCGATTCGCGCCGAAGATCCTGACGAGGTGCTCGGTGGCAATACCATCTCGGAACTGGTGAGCCTGGACGCGAACATGCGCATGCGCAAGGCGCGAGCGCTGATGAGCCAGGGCGTAACCATTTTTCGTCCTGAGACTTGCGTGATTGACGACGAAGTAAACGTTGCGCCGGACACTACGATTGAGCCTTTCGTTCAGCTCCGGGGAAAGACTTCCATCGGCGAGAACTGCCGCGTGGGTTCGTATTCGGTGATCAGCAATTCCCAAATTGGAAACGACGTACATGTTCGATACGGCTGCATCATCGATGAGAGTTCCGTCTCAGCCACAGCGATTGTAGGTCCGTACTCGCACGTGCGGCCAGGCAGCGAGATTGGTGAAGGAGCGCACGTAGGCAACTTTGTCGAAACGAAGAAAACTCGGCTTGGCAAAGGATCGAAAGCCAATCACCTGACCTACCTGGGCGATGCGGAAATAGGCGCGGGTGTAAACATCGGCGCCGGAACGATCACCTGCAACTACGACGGCACACACAAGCACAAAACCATCATCGAAGACGGCGCATTTGTGGGTAGCGATTCGACGCTCGTGGCGCCGGTAAAAGTTGGGCAAGGCGCCTACGTGGGTGCAGCTTCGTGCATCACCGCTGATGTTCCTGCAGAGTCACTTGCGATTGGACGCGGTGTCCAGGTGGTGAAGGAAGGCTGGGCGAAGCGAAAACGGGAAGAACAGAACCGCCGGCGGTAGCCGGTGGGGCAGCCGCGCGTTTTGCGGCTGCGGCTCTTCGCCGAGGTATGCGGATATCCTTTAATGCCCGGAGCTTGCCGTTCCGGCGATTTCCGGAGAACCACGACAACTCAAGCTACCTGGAGAAACGCAGCCGTACAACACGCGGCTGCCCTACCGGCTCCCACCTGCGGTTCTGTTGCAGCTTCACATTTGAGCAGATCGGGTGACCCCGCAGCGCGCGATCGAAGCTTGGTCCGATCTCGCCCTGCGGGATGGCCAGAGCACCCGAGCTTAATTCGAAAGAAGTTCCCTGAGCTTGAGCCGCGCCTGGAAGAGGCCGGCTTTCGATTCCATTTCCGTAATGCCAATGGTGCGGGCGATGCGAGCGTGGTCATAGTTCTCGACGTCGTGCATCAGGAAGATCAGCCGCTCGGTTGCGGGCAGCTGGATCACCGCGCGCTCCAGATCGGCGCGCCGTGTATTGCGGCGCACTTGATTCACCTGAGTTGCTGGTTGGCACTGCACGGTGAGGTTGCCGATCGGAGTAAGTTCGCGCAGTTCAGTCACGAGAGCACGGTCGATGGTTTCCGCATCCGGCTTGTGGCTGGCCGCAAAAGCGCGGCAAAAGGTGGCCGACATTACATCTTCAGCCGTGAGTTCATTATCCGTCATGTAATACGAAAGCGAATAAACGCGATGCCGATTCCCTTCAAAAACATCGCGGTAGTGATCGACAGAAGCCTGCTCGGCATGGCGAATAATTGGGAGAAAAGCTGCTAGCTGGATTCCGTCAACTCGACTGGACATTCAGGGCCCCTCGTTGGTCTGGCTCTTTCGCGTTCCAGATTGTGTACAGCAGTTTCCTCGCCAATCGAATGTTGATGAAACGGAGCACCTCAGGTGCAGCTCAGGATTGTGCCGGATGCACTGAATAATCCCCGGATTTCTGGTGTTACGCATTGCAAGATGTAGCGATTTTAAGCCTAAGGTTTTTCGTCGAATTTGGTTCCGAGCTGGCAATTGATGAATACCACAAAGATTTCCACAGGAACGGATAAGCCCAAAAGTGGTATCTGCATACCACTTTTGGATACCCAAGGAGCTCCCTCCTGTGTAAGTCTTACATGACGCGCAAGGCTGATCCGAGCCGCCTGTTATTTCAGATGCTCCCAGACCGCCGCGACTGGCTAATTACGACGGCACGCCTGCAACGCGCAGCCCGCAACACGCGGCTGCTCTCGCGACCTGGGCCGGTGGTTCTGTTAGAACACCGGCATAAGACACTATGTAATGGAGTCCTCGGCCGATGAGAGCCAGTGAAGGGCAAAACAGCGCTCATGCCAAACGGATCATCCGCGAGTGCTCTTAGCGTTACTTCCGGTGGGCGTCTCAGTGAAAAGCTTGAGGTGGAACCTTGACGAAAGTGGTTAGAATGACAAAGCTTCC
>DATEKE010000204.1:0-2743 GCA_035277605.1 Terriglobales bacterium
AACGAATTCCGTCGCCTCAATCGCTCCGTGCAGATTGCTGTGCGAACAGAAACGGACGAAATTCTGCCTGCAGGAATGGAACGTCTTTGCGTGGGTTGCGTATTTTTACAAGAAGGTGGGCAAATCTCTGGTTAAAATTTCAGTCACCCAAACAGGCTCCAACATCAGCTACAGCCACGGAGAAAATGCATGACGCTGGGCCGTTTTGCCACCAAGAATGCCTTTCGCAATCGCCGCCGGAGCTTTATTACGGCGATCAGCATCGGGTTTTCGCTCTTGCTGCTGACACTACTGATGAGCGTTTACCGCGGCTTCTATCTCGACCAGGGCCCGCCCGAGTCGGCACTGCGGCTGATCACCCGGCACAAAGTCTCACTCGTGTTTTGGCTGCCTTCGTACTACCGCGAGAAGATTCGGACGATTCCGGGCGTTGTCCACGTAAGCCCGTGGAATTGGTTTGGCGGAATCTACAAAGATCAAAAGCCGGAGAACCAGTTTGCGCAGTTCGGCGTCGATCCTAATGAGATCTTCGACATCATCAAGGAAGACCAAGTCCAGCCCGATCAGCTTGCCGCCTTTGAGCACGATCGTGCCGGAGCGGCAGTGAATCGCCAGCTTGCAGACAAGCACGGTTGGAAGCTGGGAGATAAGGTCATCATCCAAGGGACGATTTATCCGGTCAATCTGGAACTCAACATTCGCGCTATCTACGAGACGGATAACCCGTTTGACAGCCTGATGTTCAATATGGAGTACATCAATCAGGCGTTGCCCAGGGTGCAAGGACGAACCGGCACTTTCTACACGCTGGTCGATTCCCCGGCGCACGTAACTACCGTCTCCAAAGCTATAGACGCGATGTTCGAGAATTCGCCGCAACCGACCAAGACGGAAACAGAAAAGGGATTCACCCTCAGTTTCGTGGCCCAGCTTGGGAACGTGAAGCTGTTCATCTTGAGTATTTGCGGTGCGGTGGTGTTCGCCATTCTGCTCGTCTCAGGCAACACCATGGCGATGACAATTCGCGAACGCACGCGAGAAGTCGCGGTGCTGAAGACGCTCGGATTCACGCGTGGAACAATCCTGTCGCTTTATGTAGGAGAGGCGATCACGATCTCACTCTTCGGAGGCTTTCTGGGAGCCAGCGCGGCCACTTTGTTGATGATTGCCGCCTCGAAGATGCCGAATGGCACCTTCTTCACCGGATTCAAGGTGAATACGCCAACGTATCTTGCGGCTTTGGCAGTTGCGGCTCTGGTCGGATTTCTGAGCGCGGTATTTCCTTCATATCAAGCCTCGCGGCGCAACATCGTCGATGGCCTGCGGCATATCGGATAGGAGACGAGCATGGCCATTCCCATTACGTACAACATTCGCAATCTTCGCCTCCGCCTCGGCGCAACTATGATGACGGCGCTCGGCATTGCGCTCACGGTTGCTGTCGCAGTGTTCATCATGGCGTTGCTTGCTGGACTGAATAAGGCATTCGTCAGCAGCGGCGATCCGCTGAACGTGCTGGTGATTCGTAAGGCATCGCAGACGGAGCTGCAGAGCGGCATCGATCGCGACGCTTACCAGACCATCAAATATCTGCCCGGCATCGCGAAGGACAGCTCAGGCGAGTCGCTGGCGTCCGGCGAAGATGTCGTAGTGATCGTGATCCCGCGCAAAGATGGAACCGGCGAGACCAACGTGACCGTGCGAGGCATGTCGCCGGTCGGATTTGAACTGCGTCCGAACATCAAGCTCGTCGAGGGTCGCTGGTTCAATACGGGACAGCGCGAGATCGTAGTCAGCAAGTCCATCCATGACCGCTTCCGCAATACCGGAATGGGCGACGAACTCTTCTTTGGAAAAGGCAAATGGAAGGTGGTCGGCGTATTTGACGCCGGTGAAACTGCGGCCAGCTCAGAAATCTGGGCCGACGTGAACCAGATGGGATCAGATTTCGACCGCAGCGCAGCGTTCTCGTCAGTGCTGGTACACGCGACCGATCCGGTAAGCGCGCAGGCGCTCAAGAACCGCATGAACGACGATCAGCGTCTCGCGCTCGATGCGTACAAAGAGACCGACTACTACGCCGAGCAGACCAAATCGGGAGCGCCTATAAAATTTGTGGGAATTATTGTGGCGATCGTCATGGCGGTCGGGTCGTGCTTCGCAGCGATGAATACCATGTACGCCGCAGTCGCGTACCGCAGCCGTGAAATCGCGACCTTGCGCATTCTGGGCTTCTCGCGCCCGAGCATCATTACTTCGTTCGTCATCGAGTCAGTGCTGCTGGCTCTGCTTGGCGCGGTTGTAGGACTGATTCTCATGATGCCTTTTAATGGTCTAACCACCGGAACCGGAAACGCCATGACGTTTAGCGAGACGGTATTCAGCATTCGCATCACACTCGGAGTAATGCTGGTTGCAATCGCCTTCGCCGTGAGCATGGGGTTGTTCGGGGGACTTGCCCCAGCGTGGCACGCTTCGCGGCGGGAGATTCTCGCGGCATTGAGAGATTGAAAAGGCTTTTGAACACGAAGGCCACGAAGGACACAGAGGCAAGATGTAATGTCGTCGCAAGACCGCTGCCGATCACAACTTCGATCCATCACCTTCGCTTCCTTCGTGACCTTAGTGTTCAATTGGTTTTGATCGGTTCTGAATTCTATGGCACTGGAAGCTAAGTACGGCGATCTGCATAGCTTGCGGATTGATCGCTCGCAAAAAGAACCTGAAGACCCGAAATGGTCTA
>DATEKE010000205.1:0-36805 GCA_035277605.1 Terriglobales bacterium
AGCCTTCTGTGTTTATCAATTCAAGCGGAGCGGATCTCCGCCGGCGCGATGCGCGGTAAGAGGAATCGCTACTGTTCCATGATACTTGAGGAAAGCAGCACAGTCGGAGTACTACGGCTTGGAATAAAAGAAGGGAAGCAATTCCGCTTGCGAAACGTACCTTGATGCTTGCCGAACAATCGCGCGGCAGGTGCCTGTGTCGAGTTCACGATGATCTGGAACCGTGAGCGTTTCCCGAACTCCGTCTGGAGTAATGCGTTGGAGCTTCATAGTTCCAAGATGACGACGATCGACGGAGGAGGGGCCAGACCCAGTTCCCTCAGATCCTCACCTTCAAGATGAAGGGATACGGCCTCGCGCAGGTTTGCAGAAGCCTCGTTCAATGTCGCTCCCTGAGTCACTACAGGAATCTCCACGCATTCGGCCACGAAACCCGACTGCTCGCCTGCGCGGATCACCGCTTTAATTATGTGTTGTAAGGTCATCTGCACATCCTCACGGCAATTGTACAAAGCTTCTGCGGCTCGTCTCCTTCGATTTCCCATCGTGTAAACAAAAAGGCCGGCACGAAGCCGGCCCTTCCTTGAATGGGAACAGTTATCCCTTCTTGGGAGCGATCGCGTCCTTTGCGGCCTTGGCCACGCGGAACTTTACTACGGTCTTCGCCTTGATCTTGATCGGCTCGCCGGTCTGCGGATTGCGGCCCATGCGGGCTTTGCGCTCGGCTTTCACCAAGCGTCCGAGTCCGGGGATTACGAATACGCCGTTCTTCTTGGTCTCTTTGATGGCGGTATCAGCGAGGTGCTGAAGGAATGCTGCCGCCTGTTTGTTGTTGATTTCGAGTTTCTCGGCCATGTTGCGGACGAGAGCTGTCTTGGTCATGCCTGCTGCCATGAATCCTCCTTAGCGGGATTGATCGGAAACTTGATTGCGAATCGCGCCCTTTATCTTATCGCGCGATGCGTGGGAACAGAAGCGTTTTCGCCTGTGTTCATGCGGGTTTTTGCAATGTCACGAAGGATACGATGCGATGAGCACAGTCTCCGTGTCAAGGGGAAAAGCGCATTTTTCGCGCATTTTCTGTGATTATTTTGGAAATAACCGCATTTTGCAGCGATTTTCGTTCGAAATCGAACGTGCGAGCCTGAAAGGGCGATGATTTCACAACACTGTCATCCCTCGCGCAGCCGCGACATGGCCTCGGATAAAGGCGCATGGATTTTACTGCGCGGGGGATCTGTTTGTTTCGCTTGAGTGTCTGAACAGCAGGTCCCCCGCGCCGCAAGGCAGATTTTCGACCGCCGTCGATGATCGCGGCGGGGCGAGGGATCACAGTGTATGAGAAATTAAAGTGCTAACAGAAGAGTAGTGCGAAAAGAAGAACGCGCTTACTTCATCTCTGTTTGCCGCTGCTTCGCGATTTGCGCGATTAGAGGAGACTTGTCGGAAGCTAGCTGATCGTAGATCTTCTTCGCCTGTGCTGGGTCTTTTCTTTCGTACAGCGATGCCAGAGCGAATTGCGCACGTTCACGCGGCACGGAGATCGTCGGCTTTTTCATCAACTCGTTGTAGATGTTGATTGCGTCCTGATCGCGATTGGTCGCTTCGTATACAGAAGCCAATCCGAGTTTTGCTAGCGAAGCAATGTCTTTGTTGCCTTTATCCGCGGCTTTCTTGAATCGGGCTTCCGCGTCGGAGTAGTTGCCAGCATCGAGCGCGACCACTCCCGTCATGTAGAGAGCGTTCTTTCCCGAATCCGTATGCGGATACTGATCGGCGATTTGCTGGAACTGCTTCTCCGCTTCTTTATCGCGCTCCGTGGTGCTGGCGAAGCTGATGATGGTGGGATCGACTGGTTCGCCGGCGGTCCGAATCGGAGCGGAAAACGTGTTCATCGCCTGACCAACAGCGGCGCTGGCCTGTTCGTCCTGCTGGTTGTGCCAATAGGAATAGCCGCCAATCGCGCAGACAATGACGATGACGATAATTGCGCCGATGGTCAGCGCGCGACGATGCGCCTGCGCCTGGGCAATAGCGCTTTCAGTTGCTTCTTTAAATTTATCTTGCTTAAGTTGACGACGGGTGTAGCTTTGCACGCACGATCCTTACGGTTGCAGGATAGCCAGTCTGGAGGGAGAACCTTTTGATGGCCGGTAATTTAGTTTAACAATCGCCAACGAAAGTGCCAATGCTGGAAACGCCTGAGATGCGATTATTCACAAGAAATATGGAGGGTCTTAACACCTGTCAACCTGAAGTCCGCCTCAGGCGGACGAAGGATCTCCCGCGATATTTCGGATTGAAATGCTGCCGCTATGGCTCTCCCACCAAAATCCCTCGGCCTGGGCCAAGGAGCCTGGCTAGTGCATTTTCTTCGCAAGCATCGCGGGGAGGTCCTGCGTCCGCCTGAGGCGGACTTCAGGATGACAGATTTACAAATGGCGAATTCCTCTTTCGGGATTCGCTTAACAAGCCGTATCGAACATCGGCGGTTCTCAAGATCTTTGCAAGGCTCGTGTAATCGAACGGACGGGTGCCTTATCTCGTCGGCTCGCCTCGGTCGGAAGCGCGCAGGCTGAAGTAGATGCCCATCACGCCGCATACGGCGCACAGCACGAAGAGAAAGATGCTGCGCTTGATCCACATGTTATGAAGAAGATCGCTGTCGGCAGAACTGCGCAGTTGCGCCGGAAGCAGGGCAATGCTGATTTGCGCTCCCCAGCGCAGGCCCACGACGGCAGAGATGAATAGCGCGATGCATGCCGTCCAGAAGATACGCGTTGCCGTGAGAGGCTTCACCTACTAAATTCTAGCTCTCGATTTTTCAGCGGAGAAGAAATCGGCGATCTCGTCGATGCTTCGAGCGTTGCCATACTTCGGCAGGCTCTCGAAGAAAATACGCCCGTAGCGCTGGCGGCTGATGCGGTTATCCAGCAGAACCAGCACTCCGCGATCGTGAAGTGACCGAATCAGGCGCCCGAATCCTTGCTTCAGCGTAATGACTGCCCCGGGAACCTGATATTCCATGAAGGCATTTCCGCCATCTGCGGCAATGGCCGCAATGCGTGCCGCAACGACAGGATCGTTCGGAACTGCGAAGGGCAGGCGGTCGATAATGACGCAGCTAAGCTGCTCGCCCTGCACGTCGACTCCCTGCCAGAAGGAAGAGGTCGCAAACAGAATTGCGTTCGGTGTGGTGCGGAATTCTTCCAGCAGGGCATTGCGGGGAGCCGCGCCCTGAATGAGCATCGGATATTCAATTTCGCCGAGGAGACGCTCGTAGATGTCCTGCATCTGCGAGTAGCTGGTGAAAAGGCAGAATGCTCGACCGCGCGTGGCTTCGAGCACCCGGCGAATGACTTCGGCCGCGCGAGCAGGAAACTGATCGCTGCGCGGATCGGGTAGGCTTTCGGGAACGTAGAGCAGCGCTTGTTGCGAGTAGTCGAAATGCGAAGGCACCACCAGCGATCGTGCATGATCAAGTCCCAGACGGCCCTTGATGTAGTCGAATCCGTTGCTCACGGCGAGCGTAGCGGAGGTAAGAATCGCGGTATCAAGATTCTCAAACAGCGCCTGGCGCAGCAGCTGCGAGACATCAATCGGCGTCGCCTGCAATGAGACGACACGCGCGCCACGGCGGCTGAATCCACTGCGACGTTCAATCCAGTAAACAGTGTTGCGATCCTGCGATTCGAGAATGAAGGATAGCTGGACGCGAATCTCTTCCGCTCGTCGCACAAACTGGAAAATTTCTTCCGGCTTTTCTTTGATCTGCTGCAGTTCAGCGGAGAGACGCGTGAGCGCGTTCATCAGCGAGATGTATTCATCGCCGTTCTCTTCGAGGAACTCCCTGCGATTGGCGAACGCGAAGCGACCTTCTCCTTGTGGGAGGAGGCCGAAGAAGAATTGCGTGCGTTCGCGCAATGCTGCGCATGCCTGAACTACAGACGCGGGCAGCGTCTGCTTCATGCGCAGTGTGGTTTCGACATCTCGCGCCAGTTCATCAAAGCGAAGATTGCCGACCGTGACGCCGAAGTAGCTGCCCGCCACATCTTCCAGCTCGTGAGCCTCGTCGAAGACAACGATTCCCGCTTCGGGAAGAACGCCGGATTCCGGCGTTCCGTCGAGAGCGCGCTTGATCGCCAGATCGGCGAAAAAGAGATGATGATTGACGATAACGATGTCGCTTTCGAGAGCGCGGCGCCGCATCTCCGTGATAAAGCAGCGATCAAATTGCTGACACTTCTGCCCGGTACACGCATCGGCGCGAGCATCGAGCTTGTGCCAGAGCGCGCTCGATTCCGGCAGTCCTGAAATCTCAGCGCGGTCGCCGGTCTGAGTGCTTTGTTCCCATTCCGAGATTGCGCGGTATTGATCAATTTCTCCAAGCTCGGTGAGGATCGGTTGGTTCTTCAGGTCGTAGAGCTTCTGCCGGCACAGGTAGTTGTTGCGCCCTTTCATGTAGCAGACGCGCAACTGGCCTTCGCCGTTTGGAAACAGGACCTGCTCCAGAAAGGGAACGTCTTTGTAAAAGAGCTGTTCCTGCAGATTCTTGGTTCCGGTAGAAATGATCACGCGCTTGCCGGAGCGAAGAGCAGGCAGTAAATAAGCGAGGGTCTTTCCTGTTCCGGTACCCGCTTCAACGAGCAGATGCTTGCGGTCCTGAATCGCCTGCTCGACTGCCTCGGCCATCTGCAGTTGCCCGCGTCGGAATTCGTAAGCGGGGTGCGAACTTGCCAAAGCTCCGCCTGGAGCGAAAAAGGAATAGAGCGAGCCCATGGCGCGCGCAGGTTGCGCCGCAGTCGCATTTTGTGGAACGGAAGACAAAGCAGCCCAGGGCCACGCACGAGCAGCGCGGAGTGAGTCTCTATAATAGCGTGGACGGTAGAAAATTACGTCGTGGTTTGCCGCGTAGGGGCTGCTGGCCGCTGGCTTCTGGGTACTAGCCAAAATGCGGTTCCAGCTTACCGGACATCACGCGCAATCAGTACAGCCTTGATTAGGCTTCAGCTAGCAGCCAGTGGCCAGAAGCCGGCAGCCTGCAACGAGTTCACCTTGCCGAAAACTTCCACACTGTCTTCCGACGAGAAAAGTGCAGAGCGGGTCGGGGCTACTCCCATGCTCGCCATTGTGGGCCGTCCGAACGTCGGCAAGAGCACCTTGTTTAATCGCCTGATTGGCAGCAGGCGGTCGATCGTCGGTGATGAGCCGGGGATTACGCGCGACCGTCTCTACGGCAAGGCGAATTGGAACGGACGCGAGATTCGCGTTGTCGACACTGGCGGCATTATTCCTGATGAGAAAGAACTCATCCCCTCGGAGATTTACCGGCAAGCGCGGGTTGCCCTTGACGAAGCCGATGTGATCACTATGGTGGTTGACGGCCGCACCGAACTTGCTGCTCCCGATATGGAACTCGCGCGTTTGCTGATTCGCGGCGGCAAGCCCGTCTTGCTGGCGGTCAATAAGATTGATACGCCGAAGCTCGAAGCCATGGTGGAAGACTTTCGTCGGCTTGGCATCAAGCGCATTTTTCCCATTTCAGCGGAGCATGGGAGCGGCGTCGCCGAGTTACTGGATGAAGTAGTGGAACTCGTGCCTGCCGACCCAACGGTCGAACAAACATCCGCAGCGACGGCGGAAGAGGCTGAGCCAGAACAATCTTCGGCGGTCGAAACCAAGATTGCGATCATTGGACGTCCCAACGTCGGCAAATCGACGCTGCTCAATCAACTCACGGGCACATCACGCGCCATCGTCTCTCCGATTGCGGGAACAACGCGAGACGCGGTGGACGAAGTTGTGGAGCGCGATGACCATCGCTATCGCTTCATCGATACTGCGGGCATTCGACGCAAAGGGAAGACTAAGCTGATGGCCGAAAAGCTTTCCGTTGTGATGGCGCGCAAACACCTCGAAGCTGCGGATGTTGCGTTGCTTATGATCGATGCCACCGAAGGAGTGACGTCTTCCGATGCGACGATCGGGGGATATGCGCATGAAAGTGGCCGCTCCGTCGTGATCGTCGTGAACAAGTGGGATCTGGTCGGGCCAGCGAGAAAAGATGGAAAGCCACCCGCCGACCAGGCGCCGTTCGAAAAGCAACTTCGCAGCGTCCTGAAGTACTTGAGCTACGCTCCGGTGCTGTTCATCTCCGCGGCCAGCGGGAAGAACGTCGATCGGGTCTTCGCGACCGTGCAGCGCGTCGCGCTGGAGAGACGCAAGCGCATCTCAACTGGCGAGATGAATCGCTTTCTCAAGACAGTCGATTTCGAGCGCGCATCTTCTCCTGGGTATGGCGTGCGAATCCAGTACCTGACGCAGGCCGCGGTAGCGCCGCCTACGTTCATTGCCTTTACTAATCGCAGCGGCAAATTGCATTTTTCATATCAACGCTTTCTTGAAAACCAGATTCGCCGGGCGTTCGGATTCGAAGGCACGCCAATCTGGATCAAGACTCGCGGGAAAGAGAAGTAGTGACGTTCATTTCATTCCGAGAGCCTGAAGTTGGTCTGAGAAATCCCTACGACCTTCGACAAAGTCAGGCTCACGCTTCGATTTTCGCGGCAGCAGGGATTCCTCTCTCCTGCTCACGCGAACAGCGCGCGTGAGCATCCGCTCGAAATGACAAAATAGGAATCATGTCCACCATCGACGAAGTAGTTCTAGCCAACGAGAAGTACGCCCAAACCCACAAATCGCACCGCCTCTCGCCGCGACCAACCCGAAAACTCGCGGTAGTCACCTGCATGGACACACGCCTCACCAAAGCCACTCTGGGATTGGCCGATGGCGACGCTCACATTATCCGCAATGCCGGCGGGATTATTACCGACGACACGCTGCGTTCGCTATTGGTCTCTCACTATTCGCTCGGCACGCAAGAATTCATGATCATCAATCACACCGATTGCGGACTGATGCGCTCGACCGAAGAAGAACTTCGGACAATGATCGAGCGCCAGGCAGGCACGGCGAGCATCTCACCGGAGCGCTTCTACGCCTTCAAATCGCCGGAGGAAAACGCGCGCAAGCAGCTCGAAAAATTGAAGTCACACCCGTGGGTGCGAAAGGAAATCGTAGTGCGCGGGTTCGTGTTCGATGTGGAAACCGGCAGGCTGAAAGAGGTATTCGTGTGAGAAAAGTATAGGTGGCGCCAACTCGCAGACCGGGCCGTAGCTTCGCCGATCTTACGTAGTCGCCTGTAAAGCAGTTCCCGGATTGTGCGCTACCCTTGAACTCGACTCGAAATTCTTCATCGATCATGGCGTCGTCAGAAGCGCAGGCGGACGCTCCCTTTCGTCATCGGCAAAGCCGTTCAGATAAGGCTAATTACTGATTTCTCTGGACCGGAGCAGCAGCTCAGAATTGAGCTACTCCACTTCAGGCTGGCTCGGTGTGCACGCTCTGTCGACACTCTCAAAACAGCTCTTTCGAAGAAAATGGCTGCGCATAGCTCTTTGTGGCCTTCTCGCATGGAGCGTGCTGTTTTCCCTCATACTGGAGATCGGCATGGTGCCGACTCCATCGATGGAGGGGACCGTGCTCGTCGGCGATCATCTTCTACTGCTCAAGCTACCTTACGGTCCAAGAGTTCCGTTCACCAGCTATCGTCTGCCTCAGTGGCGTAGTCCCAAGCCCGGCGAGATTGTTGCTTTTCGAAGCCCGATCGATCCGGCAGAAATCTATCTTAAGCGCGTGATCGCCGTGGCCGGCGATGCGGTCGAAATCCAACACGGCATTCTGTTTGTTAACGGCGTGCGCATGCCCGAGGAGTATGCCCGTATTCGGGCAATTCGACGCTGGTCGTGGCAGGAAAACATTCCGCCGCGACGAGTGCCCGCAAATTCACTCTTCGTGCTGGGCGACAATCGCGACAACTCAGAAGACAGCCGATACTGGGGCCCTGTGCCCGTAACAAACGTCGTCGGAGAACCTATCGTCGTCTTCTGGTCCTACGACGCGCCGAGTTCCGCCTGGCTCGACCCGAGTTTTCTGCATCAAGTCCGCCTGTACGCCTCGGCACTGGGACACGTCACGCAGACCCGCTGGCGCCGCACGGGACTGCTGCTCTGCATCAGGTGATACACTTTTCCTTCCTGCCACTCCACCTGAAGGACCAGACTGCTTGGCCCAATCTTCCGCCGAGAAAAAGAGCCGCCGCGTTACCTACTCCGACGCCGGTGTAGATATCAGCCGCGCCGATCGCGCCAAGCAACGCATTAAGTACCTCGCACAAAAGACTTTTACACGCAGCGTCCTTAGCGACATCGGCAGCTTTGGTGGACTGTTTGCGTTGGGGGCAAAGTATCGCGATCCCGTTTTGGTATCGAGCGCCGATGGCGTAGGCACCAAGCTGAAGATCGCCTTTGCTATGAACCTGCATCAGACGGTTGGCGCGGATCTCGTGAATCACTGTGTGAACGACATCGCCGTGCAGGGCGCCATGCCATTGTTTTTTCTCGATTACTTCGCCAGTGGAAAGCTCGACCCTGAAGTGGCGGAGAAAGTGATCTCTGGCCTTGCCGATGCCTGTCGACAAAACGGCTGCGCACTGATCGGCGGTGAGACCGCAGAGATGCCCGGCTTCTATGCCGATGGCGAATACGACATTGCAGGATTTATCGTCGGCGTCGTCGAGCGCGAGCGCATTGTTAGTGGCGAGCGCGTCGAAATTGGCGATGTGATTATTGGCCTGCCTTCGACTGGTCTGCACACGAACGGATATTCGCTTGCTCGCAAACTTTTTTTCGAAGTCGCTCGCTACACTCCCGAGACGTTCGTGAGTGAAATCAAGAACAAAGCCGGCGCCGAGCTCATGCGCACGCACAAGAGCTACTGGCCGGTTGTTCGCAGATTGATTGAAGCTGACGCTGTAAACGCCATGGCGCACATCACCGGCGGGGGTATCACCGAGAACCTGCCGCGTGTTCTCCCGAAAGGCACCGCCGCAAACATTCAGCTTGGCTCATGGCCCGTGCTGCCGGTGTTCGCTCATCTGCAGAAGCTGGGCAATGTCGATCAGGAAGAGATGCTTCGTACATTCAACATGGGAATCGGCATGATTCTGGTAGTACCGGCGAACAAGTTTAAGCGTGTTCAGACCATTCTCGACCGCGTCAACGAGAAGGGATACACGATTGGTCGCATCGTGAAGGGCGATCGCAAGGTGGTCTACTCGTAGAGTGGGAAGGCGTTTCGAGTTTTAAGTTTCGGGTTTCGGCCAAGCCAGTTGCGCACAGCATTGTCCTAACAGATCTGAATGCACAAACTCCAAAAGCAAATTTTGGCTGTCTCCGCCCAGAATCTTGCGGACTGGCTTGGCCGAAACTTGAAACCTGAAACCCGAGACCGCTTTTTGCCTTTGTCATGACTCGCCTGGGAATCCTTCTCTCCGGACGCGGCTCCAATTTCCTGGTGATCGCCAATAACATCACGGCGGGCAAGCTTCCCAATACGGAAATTGCAGTTGTGATCTCCAATAAGCCGTGTGTGCCCGGCATCGAAGCTGCGGAAAGACGCAAGCTGAATACGCACGTAATTCAGAGCAAAGGTCTATCCCGTAGTGAACATGATGCTGCTATCGTAGCCTGCCTGCGCCAACACCGCGTGGATCTCGTCTGTCTTGCAGGGTACATGCGTCTAATCTCACCAGGCTTTCTCGATGCGTTCCCAAATCGGATCTTAAATATTCATCCTTCACTGCTGCCGGCATTCCCGGGCCTTGACGCTCAGAGGCAAGCCCTTGAATATGGAGCCCAGATCAGCGGCTGTACGGTGCATTTCGTCGATGAGAATCTCGACCATGGCGTAATCATCCTTCAGCGCTCAGTGCCTGTGTTGCCCGATGACGACGAGCACAGTCTGTCTGCTCGCATCCTCGAACAGGAGCACATCGCCTACAGCGAAGCCATTCACATGGTCGTGAGTGGGGAATACGAGATTCGCGGACGTAGATATTTAAAAAAATAACTTGCTGTTGTTTAGTGGCAGGTCCTGCGAACAACGTTCTCTAATTCAACATCTCAATTCTTGCGTCAACTTGCTTCCCAGAGGAGAGATGCACATTTTCGCAATCATCGAGTAGCCAGCTCCGTCTTATCCTCAGGTCGAAATTTAGACGCTGGCGGCCGACAGTTGCTTGAATGACTCCGAATCCTGGATCGCTTTAGTAATCACGAGCAGTGTTCCCGCAAACAGCAGCGTGTCAAAGATAAAGTTAATCGCCGTGACTCGCTGTTCGATCTGGTACCCGACAAAGAACTGAGGCACGTATAGAGCGAGGGTGAGCAGCACCATCAATAATCCGGCAAAGGCGCCGCCGGAGCTGGCATGTTTCCTGACAAGCATTGCGGTCCCGAACGCTATCAGCAGTATTCCGACTACATACGCAATCACATGCGGCAGTGGGACCCACGAGGCAGTCGGCATCGTATCGGGCACACCGGGCGAGTACTGTGGATACCAGATGTTTTCGATCCCAAAGAAGATCAGGACCATTCCCGTCCAGATCCTCGCAACGGTAGTCAGTCTGCTCGAGAGCCTCGGCGAATTCCCTCGTATTACAGTTGCAAAGAAGGCCAAAGCACCCATCGTAAACGTGGTTTCGCGTGCGCTCACAACCCAGTAAATGCGAATTGCCGGATGGCTAATTGCTCCGGGCAAGTGCAGCAGCAGGGCAAAGAGCGCAAACATGAGGGCGAGAAAGATCGTCGACCAGCGGATACATCGCCTTGCAACAAAGCTCAATGCAGCAGCCAAGTGAGCCATACCCACAAAGTACGCGATGAAGACGCGTGCCGGCATCCATTTTGGAACTAATTGGGCGAGGCTTCTCGCAGCCGTGAAGTGCTCGCCGGCGAAGGCAGCCAGCGATGCCGCGACAAACACTGGTCCCAGAGCAACAAGTCTTAACTGTGCCCCTGACGATTCGAGCAGATCTCTTCGGTATGTCCAAATACCTGCGAGCAGGAACCCAAGTCCGAGTGCGGATGGCCAGAAGCTAGCAGGGGAGATCGACATAGGTCAAAGCTGCGCACGAATGCTACGCAAGCTACCGAGCGAAGTCCATGTCCATCGCAGCTCACGTGCAGAAATTTGTCTAATTCTGCGCAACAGCATGGATGGAGGGCTAGCTTGCCGACCATCCAGTGTAGGAGGTCAGGTCAATGTCGGATCCAGTCGCTGTTCTGCCTGAGCTGCCCTGACCGAGTCAGAGGCACAAACTATGTGGGTTGGAGAGGGACACGACCTGAGCTTGTCGGTGGCAACGATTGACTTCATCCATCCTGGCTCTCCTATATCGCAGAGCCCGACAGGTAGCCCTCACGCATGCACGCCGACCACTTGTGAAAGGGCTTGCATCGCTTCGCGCTTGCCTTTTTCTATTGTCTGGTCAAAGTCCAGGTGCGGGACGGGAGACTTGGCTGCCGCCTCGTAGAGGCTTAGCGCTTCTTGCGGGCGCCCTAACTTTGCCATGCAGACTCGAGCCCCATTGATCTGCGCGACCAGAGACTGCCGAGCGGTCGGATAGGCGGCCGCCAGCTTTCCATATTCCTGAACCGCACGCTCAAAGTCTCCCTTAGTCTCGGTCGCACGAGCGAGATCGAGCCAAAGCGCAGCGGGAATCTCTTTGCCCCCCGACTTCACGAAGTCCTCGTAGTCCTGAAGAGCAGCATCGGTGTCCTGGGTCTTGAGATGCAGTCTGCAGAGCTTGAGCACGGTTTCCTGATAGGCGGGCATTTCGTCTTGTCGCCGATACGCTTGTTGCAGGAGAAGGTGGGCGTCAATGGAATCCGGATGCGCCTTTAGGTATTCCTGAAGCTGGGGCAGTGCCTCGCCGACATTTGACTCCAAGATCTCACCCATTTGCAGCAACTGCTTATCGGCAGACAAGCTGACTTTTGATTCAACAGCCTCGTCAACTTTGTGTTCGATGCCAGTTGCTTTCAGCAGCAGAGCGATCAGAGCGCCGAAGGCGAAGCCGCCAACGTGCGCCCAGTGGGCTACTCCGCTGTAGTGTCCAAAAAGCGCACCGGAGAAAACTTCTGACGCGAGCCACAGCGGAAGCAGCCAGTAGGCAGATGCTTTGAAGCGAATCAGACGAAAGCGGAGCAGCCAGGCCATTTCGATCTTGAGCTTGGGGAAACGGACGAGGAACGCTCCCATAAGAGCTGCCACTGCCCCGGAGGCACCTAGCGTGGCCGTCATGCTGCCTGGATTCATCCAGAAATGGAATTGAAGCGCTGCGGCGCCCGCAAGAAAATAAATGATGGTGTAGAGCGCGCGTCCCCAAACGTCTTCGAGGATGAACCCAGCGAGCCAGAGAAACCACATGTTGCCGATGAGGTGCAGCCATCCACCATGGAGGAAGTTGGCGGTAACGTACGTGATGGGCTTTCGCTCAGCAGGAATGAATGCGTACTGTTCAGTGAGGGCAGTTTTCGCCATTTGCGAGTACTGCGAAGTCAGAGTGTCCATCTGTTCCTGCTCGATGGAAGCGTCATCTACCATGCGCATGCGTGCGTCAAAGCTGTCGATCACCTCACGATTACCGTCTTGCAGGCGTGCCCAGACCTTTTCGTTGTGTTCGCGGAAGCTGTTGACGAACTGCTGAGCATCATCGGGCATAGTGAGATCGGGGTGCATGGCGGCGAGGATAAGGATGTGCTTCTTGACTTCGCCGAGCGCCGAGCTCTGCTTCTCGATGGTGTCGTGCGTCGCAACGAAAGCGCCGACATTCATAACGATGAGCGCAAGCGTAATAATCGGCAGTCGCCGCGCCGACATTCTTTCGTGGCCAATGGGGATGAGCATTCAGTGCTCCTTCAACGTCCGCGAACGAGACTGGGTAAATGAGCGGAGTGTAGCCCCGGTTTGGGCGCCACCGACAGTGCGATAGCAGCGGAAGGCAATCTTTGGTAATCGTTATCGCAAGATTTCCCGTTGCCCATTTTGGCGAAATGAACGGTGCGCTTGACGATCAGAAGCAGCGAATTGGGACGGTTCGGCCTGAGGGACGAACGCTTTTCGGCCTGTAAACACCGAGGTCAGCAGCGGCATGGAGACGTGCTACACTCCTTCGCGCTGTCAAGTGTGTTCCTGCAATAGGAGTGATTATGCGTCCGTATGCCCTGGCAATGATAGTCGTTACCGCTGCTCCCATATGCTCTGCACAGAACCAGAAGTTGACTGAGTATCCGCTTCGGATTCACATCTTTCGCCGCAATGAGACAACGTTTTATCGGATGCGGGTGGCTGAGGCAGCAAAGGGCGAGGGGCGCGCCAATTTGTTCGAAAACAGCCAGCCGCGCGGCATGGACTTCCAGTTCGATTGCGCGGAGCGGTTGCAAACGTCATCGGGATTCGAGACTTTTCCAGCAAAGTGGAAGAAGCCCAATCAGGAACTCGAAGTCCTGATGCCCGAATTTGGCAAGGCGAACAAATACGACAAATGCAAGTTTAGAGTGCAAATGAAGGACTTTGCTTACGTCCAACACAATGGGCTACTGGGAACGGAGCCGATCGATCGCTTTAAAGATTGGATGGTCAAGCACGATTATGATCCCGAGCACGGCAAGAATAATCCGATGATGACTCAGCCTGCTGGGCAACCGACGCCGGCCCCGCAACCGACCCCGTCGCGATAGCCGGTTGAAAGCTATTCTTCCGCCAGCATTCTTCCCAAAGTAGGCTTGTGCTTTTCTTCTCTGCGGGATTCCTTGAGCGTAGGAATGCGCTGCACCGGAGGAGGGGATCCGATTGTTTCGCGAGCTAGCGACTTTACCGCTTTGGTCGCGCTGAATTTCTTTTTCTTCTTTCGTCCTGACATTGTGTTACCCATCCGCCACCAAGGACAGAGCTGACTCCTGCGGCCGAGCCGCATACTTCCGCGTCCCGCCATTATGCAATAATCGCCTCTGGCGACCGCCTGGAGGATTCGCATGGACGAGCGCGAAATGTTCGACGAAAAAGAGCAGAAGCGATCGCACACGCTTTCCTGTCCTCACTGCAGACAGTCGGGAGAGTATGAGCTCTCGTGGCTGGTGCGCACCAAGAAACGACAACTCCCTCCCCGCGCCGACGAGCGCGATCGCGCCAAATTCGCCAAGGCGCGTTCCTATATGGTCCGCAGAGATGATATGGTCGCCTGCAAAAATATGCGCTGTCGCAAACGTTTTGAGGTTGCGGGCGTCCAATCAGTGGCGTTTATGGAATGACCGGATTCACCTTTGGGACTTTTACAAGCTACTCTGGATCCTGAACGCTTTTGTAGCAAATCAATCCCAGAGAATCCGCCTGAAGACTGCACGAGATGAGAACAGCGACTGCAATTATTTTGGTTCTAGCGATGGGATTGGTGATGATCTCGCCGATCTCTGAACTGGACGCGGCTGTGCATCATCATCGCTCTCATCATTCCCTGTCTCTTTCGCTCAACGCTGATGTGTTGCTTACGATCCATCTTGCGTCGATGTTTCTGAATGTGGCACATAAGCCCGTTTACGAGCGGGCGCTCACTTCTCGCGGACCCGCATCCCTGCGCTGCTAGCGCAGCTTCTCTTTTTTCATTTCAGCAGTTTCGATTCCTCGCTCATGCGCGCTCACGCTGGCGAGCGTGTGCTCAACTTTCGACCAATTCAACTTGATAACTGGAGAGTCTGCATGTTCCGACTTGTCTTTGCAGTCGTACTAACGACATTTGTTATCGGATGTGGAGGCGGGGGATCGACGACTGCGCCTCAAGAACCTGTTGCAATCTCAATTTCGCCCTCTTCTGCGACGATGCTGGTATCAGCCAGCGCACGTTTCTCTGCCACGGTTTCGGGAACCTCGTATACCGGAATTTCCTATTCCGTGATCGAAGCAAATGGCGGATCAGTCGCGCCCGATGGCAGCTACGTGGCCCCATCTACACCCGGTATCTATCACGTGCGAGTCACCAGCGACGCCGATCCCACGCGGCACGCGGAAGCCGTCGTAAACGTTCACGACTACAAGAATGAAATCTCGCGTCTGCCGAATGCTTCTGACGCCTACGACTATCACACCGCTACGCTCCTGGAAGATGGTAGTGTGCTCATTGTCGGCGGCGTTGGATTTAATGGAGTACATAAGCAGACTGACCGTTATCTTCCGCAGGAAAGGCGATTTGTTCCGGGGCCGTCGTTAACCACCGCGCGCATGCAGCATGGGGCAACGTTGCTCCCGAACGGCAAGCTGCTGGTAACTGGCGGATACGACCTGTCAGCTCCGGGCACGCAATTCGATCCTGTTTTCAAAAGCACCGAAATCTATGATCCCGCGACCGCGAAATTCACCGTCGGGCCGGAGATGTGGTTTCCGCGTCGATATCACGTAGCCACACTGCTTAAAGATGGACGCGTGCTGATCACAGGCGGGATTCAACTGCGTGGAACCGGCTTTGGAGCCAGCGGAAATACTGAGATCTACGATCCAGCCACAAATCAATTTGTTCTGGGGCAGCGCCTGGTCGAAAGCGGACGGTGGCTGCATACGGCTACTCTGCTCCCGGATGGGCGGGTGCTGATCGCCGGCGGACGCAGCAACAACTGCTCCGCGAGTTGCGAAATCTTCTCGCTTAACACTGCGGAGATATTCGACCCAGCGACAGGGATGTTCAGTCCTACCGGTTCGCTGAGCATCGGCCGCTTCGGACACTCAGCCACGCTGCTGCCGGATGGTCGAGTCATGATCCTCGGCGGAACTACAACCGAGGAGATCGGACCCTCCCAACAGGTTCAGACTGCGGAAGTTTATGATCCCGGAACGGGAAAGTTCCATTTTCTCGGATACACGGCACTGGGTCGAGGGCTGCACGCCCTTACGCTGCTAAACAACGGTCGATATCTGCTGGTAGGTGGATATAACCAGAATGACAGTCCGACGGGGACAACTGAATGCTTCGATACCGTGACGCGCGCCTCAGCGCCAGGACCCGATATGAACGATTGGCGGATCCGCGCGACGGCAGTAAGACTGAACAGCGGGGAAGTTTTGATAGTAGGAGGCAATAACTCGGGCGGACCGGTTGTGCCAGTGGATTTGATCGAGTAACGGCGTTTCGGGGAGAATCGTTTCAGGAAGAGCGTTTCAGGATAAAGATTTCAAAAAAGTCGTTTCCGAGAACGGCGCCTCAAGAGCGGACGCCGCGGGAGCTTAGCTCTTCGCTCCAATCTTGGAGCGACTCTTCTTGAGACGATTTTCCTGAAACGCTTTATCCTGAAACGCTTTTCTCCGAAACGATTTGTTTTGAAACGCCTTTCCCTTTCTTTATACTCACTAGTTTGCCCAGAGTACCCAAACGATGAAGATCCTGGTTTGCATGAAGCAGGTGCCGCAGAAGGACGCGCCTCTCAAGCTGAATGAGAGCGGCACCTGGATTCGCGAAGACGTTTCCTACGAAGTGAACGAGCCGGATGCCTACGCGCTCGAAGAGGCGCTGCGGCAGAAGGAGAAGCACGGTGGGGAAGTCGTCGTGATCACGACTGGTCCGGCGCGTGCCCAGCAGGTGTTGCGCGAGGCTCTGGCCAAGGGTGCCGATCGCGCCATTCATCTTGAAGGAGCGGAATTCGTCGGACTTGATTCTCTCAATACAGCGAAGGCAATTGCGGCAGCGATCAAGGACGAGCAGTTTGATCTGGTCTTCACCGGATTGCAATCCGACGACTACGGCTACGCGCAGACGGGAGTGCTGCTGGCGGAAATCCTTGGATGGCCGCACGCTACGATCATCATGAGCATTGAGAAAACCGATTCGGGAATTCGCCTGAAACGCGAGCTGGAATCGGGATTCTTCCAGCACCTCGAAATGCCGTTGCCGGCGGTGCTCACGATTCAATCCGGAATCAACAAGCTGCGTTACGCCACGCTGATCGGTATCAAGCAGGCAAAGAACAAGCCGCTGCGCAAAGTCACTCATGCTGAGGTTCAGCAGGCGCTAGGACCGAACCTGCAGAAAATCGAGAAGCTGTACATTCCTCAGAAACAAAAGAAAACAGAGATGTTGGAGGGATCGCCGGCGGAGGTCGCCAAGAAATTGGTGGACAAGCTCAAGAACGAAATTCGGGTGCTCTGAACGCCAAGCAGCGTAGATGCATCACACCTCATGTAGAAGACTCACTTCTGGCCGATGGCCAGCGTCGTACCCGGGTGAGCTTACAAATCAGCACTGGAGGGTGAGATGGCGCTACCAGAGAAGAGAGACGAACTGAACCGCGTCGATGATCAGACCACGTTGAAGCGGCTCGATGAGCAGTCGGGATGCACCGTAAATCAGACCGCGATTGAAGAGCACCACAAAATCGAAGATCGTGCCTATCGCGACGACCGCGAAGCGGAAGAACATCGCAGGCACGGACATGTGTTCGGGAAGGACATACATCCTGAGCGATATCCGCGGGAGTCGCTGAGCCGACTCGAAGAAGGCATCTTCGAGGACGATGAAGTCCGCCGCGAGCATGATCGGCTGGCTTATAACGGTCCCGATTTGGAATCGCGGGTTGACGATAGCCGGAACCTCACGCGCACTCTGATCGTGCTCGGCATGTTCCTGCTGATCTTCGCGTGGGTGTTGCTGTTGTGGGTTGGATGGGACTTGCGCAGTGGAGAAGTATTCTTCAGCACTATGTGCGCAGTTTCCATCGCCGTTGGTTTAGGGCTGATTGCATGGGGATTCATCGAGCGGCAACGCGTGATGCGTTTGCGTGCGCCGCTGGCGAGGCCTATTGAGGAGCAGATTGAACGGGTTCGCAGAGAACACGAACTCAAAGAGAGTGATCGCGCCGCATAAAGCGCGCATGCTGGCGATTGCTGGTGCGGTCATCCTGGTTCATGCTGCCCTTCTTTTAGTCTTCTGGCCGCACCGTTGGCCCACAAGTTATAAATGGCTGCTCCTGCCCGACAGCGCGAGCGCGTATTTCCTGCTCGCGCTCGGCTTGCAGCAGATCAAGGAAACCCAGAGCGAACACGAAGGTCACGAAGATACAGAAAAGGTCACGGAGAGCTGAGCTTCGTGGACTTCGTGAGTACTTTGTGCCCTCCGTGTTCGCTCTCCTTTATCAGTTAAGGACGAAATGCCCGACACAATTCTGGTCGTAGTAGAACAACGTGAAGGCAAGCTGAATCGCGTCTCTTTTGAAACGCTGACCGCTGCACAGGCCATGACTGCCGAGACCGGCTGGACGCTCGAAGCCGCCGTGATTGGCAGCAACATCGATTCTGTCGCGCAGGAGATTGCGAAAGTAAAAGTCGCGAAGGTGTTCGCGATCGAATCGCCTCAACTGGAGCGTTACACCGCAGATGCCTACGTTGGCGCGTTGAAACAATTCATCTCGACGAAGCAGCCCAAGCTCGTCCTGATGCCGCACACCTATCAGGTGCGCGATTTCGCTCCGCAGCTCGCCGCGTCACTTGGACGCACTTTGATCAGTGACGCGATTGGATATCGGAAAGATGGTGCCAAGATTGTCTTCACGCGTCAGATGTTTCAAGGCAAGTTCGCGGCTGACGTTTCCTTTGCATGTGATCCACCGCACTTCGCTACCTTCCAGGCAGGCTCGTTCCGTGGCGACAAAGTCGAAATCGGCGCGAGTGCAGCACCAATCGAGAAAGTTGCCGCGCAGGTCGATGCGACTTCGATCCGGGTGAAGCCGCTGGATATCTTCAAGGAAGCGAAGCAAGCCGTGGATCTCACACAAGCCGAAATCATTGTCTCCGTCGGACGCGGGATCAAAGAACAAAAAAACATCGAGATCGCAAAGGCACTGGCTGATGCACTCGGGGGCGAGATTGCCGCATCACGTCCGATCTGCGACTCCGGCTGGCTACCCATGGATCGACAGATCGGTTCTTCAGGCCAGACTGTTGCACCGAAGCTTTATTTAGCCCTGGGGATCAGCGGCGCCATCCAGCACATTGTAGGGATGAAGGGTGCTCGCAGCGTTGTTGCAATCAACAAAGACGCGGAAGCCCCGATTTTCGAAATTGCGGATTTTGGCGTGGTTGGCAATCTGTTTGACATTGTGCCCGTGCTCACAGAAGAAGTGAAGAAGGCCAAAGCGGGACAATAATTTCGCCCTCGAGCGGCTCACGTGATCCAATCCCAACAATGATCTTTCGAACTCCGCTTTCCAACATAGATCGTCCGCAAATGGAAGCCGATGTGGTCATAGTCGGCGGCGGTCCTGCCGGAATGGCGTGCGCGCTGCGCCTTTCGCAATTGATCGACGCACATAACAGCAGGAACGCAGAGAGCCCACTATCAAAAGAAAACATTTACGTACTGGAGAAAGCTCGCGAAGTTGGGCAGCATTGCCTGTCTGGCGCTCTTCTCGATCCGCGCTCCATGCGCGAGCTTCTGCCGGGCTTCGAGAAGGATGCTCCGCTTGATGCCGAAGTGGGAAAAGAAGCCGTTTACTTTCTGACCGAAAAGTCGAAGTTCAAGTTTCCCATCACGCCTCCGCCAATGCGCGATCACGGGAACTACGTGATCTCGATCAATAAGTTTGTGAAGTGGCTCGGTGAAAAAGTTGAGCAGGCAGGCATCACTGTATTCACTGGATTTGCCGGCTCCGAGCTGCTGGTCGAAGACAATCGCGTGATTGGCGTGCGTACCGACGACAAGGGCGTGGATAGGCAGAATCAACCGAAGTCGAATTTCGAGCCCGGGTACGATCTCAAAGCGAAGATCACGATTCTGTGCGAAGGCCCGCGCGGATCGCTGACCAAGCAACTCATCGGACGTTTCAATCTCGACAAGAATCGCAATCCGCAAACCTATGGTGTAGGTGTAAAGGAGCTTTGGGAGCTCCCGCCTGACCGCATCGCTCCGGGTGAGGTGATCTATACCCTGGGCTGGCCTTTAACAACGCACGAATACGGCGGCGCGTGGATTTACGGCAGCAAAGACAACATCGTCTCGCTCGGTTTCGTCACGGGGCTCGACTACAAAGATCCCCGCCTTGATCCTCATCATGTGATGCAGACGTTCAAGACTCATCCGTTCGTCCGTGAATTGCTCGATGGCGGAAAGATGATTCGGTATGGAGCGAAGTCTTTGCCCTATGGGGGGTGGTTTGCAATTCCGCCGCTCGCCGGCGATGGGTGGATGATTACGGGCGATTCGGCCGGATTCCTGAATTCCCAGCGGCTCAAAGGAATTCATCTCGCCATCAAAAGTGGCATGCTCGCCGCCGAGACCGCCTATGAAGCTTTGGTGGACGGCAATTTCAGCGCGCATCAACTCGGGAGCTATCAGAACCGTGTCGAGAAAAGCTGGATCCGCGAAGAACTATGGAAGGTCCGCAACTTCCATCAAGGTTTCGAAAAGGGAATGATCGAAGGAATGTTCCATACCGCCGTCCAACAGATCACGCTCGGTCGCGGACTTCATGATCGCTATGCCGCTCACGCCGGACACAAACGTCTCGAACACATCGGCAGTCTCCCTGCCGGCGGCTATGGACGAGAGCAGCTGCTAGGTCCCGCAAAAGGTAATGGAAAGCTGACTTTTGACAAGCTTACTGACGTCTATCATTCCGGCACCAAGCACGAAGAAGATCAGCCCATTCACCTCGTCATTCACGACACCGATATCTGCAACACGCGCTGCACGGTCGAATACGGCAATCCCTGCCAGCATTTCTGCCCTGCGAAGGTGTACGAGATGGTCGAAGCCTCTGACGTGCCCGCCGGCAAGCAAATCCAGGTGAACTTCGCCAACTGTGTGCATTGCAAAACGTGCGACATCATGGATCCCTATCAGATCATCACCTGGGTGCCTCCCGAAGGTGGTGGCGGCCCGAACTACGACGGAATGTGATAAGAGCAGTTTCGGGTTTCGAGTTTCAGGTTTCGGCAAAGCCAGCTGCGAACTATGTCGCATCGATATCGATATCGAGATCTCGTTGTTTGGCAGGAGGCGAGGAATCTTGCCGTGGATGTGTATCGCCTGTCGGAACAATTTCCAAAAAATGAGATATACGGCCTGACTGCTCAACTGCGCCGTGCAGCGGTATCAGTACCCTCGAATATCGCTGAAGGTCAAGGTCGGCTCACAAAAGGTGAATTCATTCAGTTCCTCGGCCAAGCCCGGGGTTCTCTTCTCGAAATCCTCACACAATTGGAAATCGCGGTAGATCTCGGCTACTTGAATGCGGACGATTTCAAGACCATTGATTCAAAGACAGCTAGCGTTTTGCGCTTGTTGAATGGCTTGCTAGCGTCGTTGAGAAGCCAATCAAAGGCAGCTTCTGCAGAGTAGGATCGCTTCGAGCAATAAGGGTTGAGCTAGGTTGTTCCGAACTCGAAACCTGAAACCCGAAACTGTTTTTTCCTGGCTTTGCCGAAACCAGAAACTCGAAACTAGAAACCGCCTTTTAGTAATAGGTGCTTCCCTCGATAGAGGAAAACCACCGCTCGCTGTAAGCTTTAAGTATCGTCCGAGTTCTACTCCGGATATTAAGGAAGTCATGCTAGTCTCGCTGCGTCTTTATGCCATCGCTGGCGGTGTTATTGTTGCCGGCGGGGTCGCTCTCCTGTACCTTGCCACTCGTAAAAAGAAGACACCCGAAGATCATGAGCGCGATCGGCGCGAGTACCTCGATCGCGTTGGACGAATTATTGACGGAACGGTGATCGACGTCGTCGAGTTGAATTCGGATCAGCCGAATTCGCAGCAGCTGCTCATTTACAATTACGATGTAGCCGGGGTGCAGTATGAAGCGTCACAGGACGTGACACATCTCCGGCAGCACGTTGACCTTCACAACTGTCGTATCGGTGTGCCGACCTCGGTGAAGTACGACGCGCAGAATCCCGGCAACTCAATTGTTGTATCGGAGCATTGGAGCGGCCTGCACAGCGGTACGCCCATCACCCTCGGAATTGATCGCATGTACACTGGCGAGCGCCGCCAGCCGCCTCCGCCAACGCGTTCGGCCATTCTTCCCAACAAACAAGGCTGAGATCGCGTCGTGGGGCCGCTGGTTTAGAGCGCAGGGGAAGGTGCCCGCGACCGCAAGCACCGTTCCGCGGCTGAACGAAGTCTCTCATACCCGCCGGCAATCTGCATTGGGCGAATTTCCAGATTCGGGAATACAAATTCTGCCCACAACGCAACCCAGAATCCGAGGCACAGCAGCCTGATCCGCAGCGCCTCGTTTACCACCGACGAAACCTCGCCCTGCATTAATTCGTTTCTGTCAGGAGGCTTGGTGCGCAGTACGGCAACTGTCAGTGCGCAATTGCTCGCGATGGCTCTTACATACGACTGCACCGCTCGCACGCGAGTACGCTTCAGCCTGCGATAATCGCCTTCGCTGAGGCGCTGGCGGAGAGCTTCGTTGTCTTCCAACGAGAGGACATTGCGAAAGGCTATGACATCGATCTCGGCCAATCGCGGGCTGGGGGCGACTACGAAACCCTTGAATATCCAGACGAGCGCGAGGCCAAGCATCAGGATTCCGACAGCGAAGCATGCGGCCAGCATCAGCGCTCCCAGATGGCATCGGCAGCTTCTTGCGCCGTCAGCAGGCTGGCTGCCGCGTGAGACTCGCCAATACGCAACTCCAGCGGCCTCGAACTCAGACGAGGAACGAAATACAAAGCCCAGATAGCCTTCTCGAAGAGTCCAGCGAACATGAAGGCCAGGAAAACCCATCGGTTCGCCTGCCTCCCGAGATGAAGCCGGGTAGCGAACATGGTGAGCTCAATGGATCCGTAAAAAGCGAATCCAGCCGCTATGCCGATGGCGTGATGTCTCCATGGCAGTCCGAGCAGGAGCACGGAGATCGACAGCACTGCCAATACCCCCAGCCGCACAAAAGATTCGGCCCATTTCAGGACAAGGATAGCAGCGAGCAAGCGGCTGGAATCGCCGTGCTCGTTGACAGCGCTCAAGCAGGCTACAGCCAGAAGGACAATCAGGGAACAACCAAAGATCCAATCTCCCCAGTGTTTGAGTCCCAGCTGTCCTGAAAACGCCTTCGCAAAGATCTCACGGATGACAAAGAATCCCAGGATACAAATGAAGAATTCACTGATCCAATATGAGTAAAAATATGCGCGGTAGTGCGAATGATCTGCGCCGATGAAAAACAGCATACCGGTGCGCGCGACTTCCGATAGCAGATAAGACCAGAAGACCCGATATTCCCGCCAGCTCCCGCGCAGGAACATCGCCACGGCGACAGAGACTTCCAGGAGCCCGGAAAAAATCCAGACAACATTCTGCAAGGTCCAATGCATGAGGTCGTGCCACCATACATCGGACCTTCGAGAAAATCAAAAGACTCGGCTATCCGATCACACACTGAGGTTGATCGGGCGGACACAGCGGAATCGGATCGCCTCCATCGGCGAACGAAGCAGTTGACAATGTACTAGCAAGCACGAGAATGGTAGCTGCAACGAGAAGCAATCTTCGCATAGCGCAACTCCTAAAATGGATTTGCGCGGAAGCATTCCTTCATTCGGCGGAATAACGTGCACTCAGATGAAAAATTGACGATTGCGGAATTCGTAACAAAAGCTGTACGACTTTCCGCTTTTGAAGACATCAAGAGTCGGACGCTGCCCAGACTCCAGGGACTGTTGGCCAAGCTGCTTTATGTCGCCGAATTGCGCGCTGACGACGGCAGCTATCAGCATTGGGGGCACGCGCGAACGCACGGAGAAACCGCGAGTCAAGCAGCACTGGCCCGCGTTCATGCAGAGCTTTATGCGCAGCTGCTCCGCACTCCGATTCCCGATTTGGTAGTTGGCGGATCCGAAGAGATCTTCCGCGATTGGCAGCGGCAGGTCGCGCGCTTGTTGGAACTCAAGTCGAAGGTAGTCCCGGTCGACTCAAACAACTGGTCCACATTGCATTTCAATTCAGTCGTGCTGGCACTTCGGATGTTGAGTGCTGCGGATACGGGCTCCACTCGCCCAGCCGCATCGCTACCCCAACCACCTCGCCAATGACCTCCGCATCCTGCGGATAGCGAAATACTCGAGGTTTTACGGGAGACATGGGATGCGGTTGAATCACCAGCTGTCCCGCATCGCTCACATTGCACCATGAGCAGATGAATTCGTCGCGCGTTTCCACGAAGTAAATCGGGCGCTGGTGCTCGGATCGCCACCCTTCCTTCAAGATCTCGGTCTTACGCATGTCCACCTGAAGAAATGAGCCCGGCGTCAGCAGCGGATACATCGTGAAATCCTCTGTGCCTATGAACGCATAGCTATGCGAGCCGCGCCGAAATCCTTCGATAAATTGCAGTGGAATTACTCCCCACCGCTGGATCATTCGGGCGAGGTCCATGGTTCGCCGCACATCGAATGCAGGATCCATTGCCACCGGCAACATCAGGCTATCGGGATGGGGAACTGAAGCAAATGGATGAGTGCGCGGAATGGGGAGAATGTTCCCATCCTCAGGCAGGGCATCAATCTTGATGTCGTACCAGCCAAAGATGGTGCGCAGGTCGCAGTGATAGATTGCCGCGAGCGAATACACGCGATAAATGCTCGGCACCAATCCCTTCGTCTCGATCTCAGCTAACCGGCTGAAAGGAAGGAAGAACTCCTGATTCGCATGCCGGGCCGCAATTTCAGAACTGGCGGACTCGACGTCGCGCAGCGTGAGACCGAGGGTCTCACGAACATGCCTCAGCTTGTTACCTGCGTAGATACTCATGGCGCTTGATGCTCCGGCATTGTATTACGGCGGTCAAGCAGCGAAAAGAGAGCAGTTCGAAAGCTTGTACGGATTTGCGGAACGAGCCTTCCCAAATTGACCTGGGGACATTCAAACCACGTAGTCCATATTTCGCGAAAATCGGAACTCTTTGCCAAATACTAAGCTCAAGAAATCAAAAAATAAGGCCGCCATTACTGGCGGCCTGCTTGCTTTGGGAGGAGAAAGAACTAACTCTGGTCGTTGCTGGCGCGTTTCCAATTCATAATTTCGCCCAGCGTTGTAGTGGAGCTGGAAACAGGCTGCTTGTACGCTTCGACATCCGCACGGCTCGCTTCTTCGCCGACCGCCCTAAGACTGAGTCCGACCTTTTTCTCGTCGGGATTCATTTTGATGATCTTGAAATCGTGTTCCTGGCCGGGTTCCAGCTTCAACGGCGTGCCATGACTGTCGGTCGCTTCCGAGTTGTGGCAGAGTCCCTCGACTCCTTCAGAGATTTCCACAAACGCCCCGAACTGCGCAGTACGGAGAACCTTGCCGTGAACTACGTCGCCGATGCGATGCGTGGCGAAGAAAGTTTCCCAAACATCGGGCTGAAGCTGCTTGATGCCGAGTGACAGGCGGCGATGCTCCGGCTCGATCGCCAGCACCTGCGCTTTCACCTTCTCGCCCTTCTTCAGGACTTCTGAAGGATGCTTCACGCGCTTGGTCCAGCTCAGATTGCTGACGTGGACCAGGCCGTCGATGCCGTCTTCGATCTCGATGAAGGCGCCGAAATCGGTAAGATTGCGGACTTTACCTTCCACCGTGCTTCCGACTGGATATTTGTCGTGCAACTGCTCCCACGGATTCTGCTCGAGCTGCTTGAGTCCGAGCGAGATCCGGCGTTCCGCAGGATTCACGTTAAGCACAACGGTTTCAACTTCGTCGGCAGGCTTCACGATCTTCGACGGGTGCTTCATCCGCTTCGACCAGGTCATCTCGCTAACATGTACGAGGCCTTCGATTCCTTGCTCAAGCTCTACGAAAGCACCGTAATCAGTCACGCTGAGAACGCGACCGCGAACGTGCGCCCCGATCGGATATCGCTCAGCCGCATCGAGCCAGGGGTCAGGCGTGAGCTGCTTAAAGCCAAGCGAGACGCGTTGTTTGTCTTTGTCGAACTTCAGAACCTTGACGTGAATCTCATCGCCGACATTAACCAGATCGCGCGGGTGGGTGAGACGTCCCCAAGACATATCGGTGATGTGCAGCAGGCCATCCAGGCCCCCGAGATCAACGAAGGCTCCGTAATCGGTGAGATTCTTCACGCTACCAGTGAGCACGGAACCTTCTTCGAGGTGTTCAAGCGTCTTCGAGCGCTTCTCTGCCTGCTCTTCTTCAAGGTGTTGCTTGCGCGAGACCACGATATTGCCGCGCTTCTTGTTCAGCTTGATTACGCGGACTTCGATCTCCTGGCCTTTGTAGCCATCGAGATTGCGCACCGGCTTGAGGTCAACCTGTGATCCCGGCAGGAACGCGCGAACTCCGCCGACATCAACCGACAATCCACCCTTTACGCGATCGACCACGTAGCCCTTGATCAGAGCCTTGTCGTTGTACGCCTTCTCGATGTCATCCCACACCCGCACGCGCTGCGCCTTCTCGTGCGATAGGAGGACGTATCCCTCTTCAGTCTCGCCGCGATCCTTGACCACGTCGATGCTGTCGCCCGGCTGGAACTTGGGCTGGCCGTCGCGTCCAATGACTTGAGCAATCGGGACCATGCCTTCGGACTTTGAGCCGATATCGACGACAACATACTTATCAGTCAGCTTGACGACCGTGCCCTTCTGGACGTTGTCCTCGGCCGGAGCGGCAGCCTCGGCTGCGGACTGCTCGGCCTCGAAGCTCTCCAGAGCGGCGGCGAAGTCCATCTCCTGAGCATCAGCGTGTGCGGCCTCGTGCTCGGCGACGGTGGGTTGAGGGTTTTCGGTGGCGAGTGCTGTGGTTTCGGTTTCGGTATTCAGGGTTGTAGTCTCGTGATTGGAATTTTGCGAGCTACCCGGCTCTCCCATCCCGTCAGACGACTCTTGCGGGTTAGCAGTGTTCTCTTCAACGGCTGGATTGAAATCGCGGGCTGTGCTCTCGTCGAACGACATCGGTCCTTCTTAGTCGCGCTCGCGCCACGGGAGTGGTCCCGATTGACAGTGGGTAAAAGCCCGGCTGCCCGCTTGAGCGGACTGGTGGCTGCATAAGCTCTCTTTGTGTGTGGGCCCTTCGGGGGCTAAAGGAAACTCTGCGGCCGGATCGACAAAAGGTGCTTCCACTCCTTATCGATGTTCTGACTATAGCAATCGCTCAGAGAGGGTGTCAAACCCCACGAAGTGGAGCAGAAACAGTGGGTTAACAAAGAGGTAAACGCGTAATTCAGAAGTGCGAAAGGTGAGGTTTTCGGCGTTTTGCAGATAGAAGATTGGGGGATTTCCTGATTTCACGATTTCGTGATTTGGAATCCGGCGCAACGCTGGCGGATGTAAGAACTGGTAATCTCTAAGGTCTTTGACGGTCAAGCTGAGCAGCTTAGAAGCTTAGCCCCTTAGCAGCTTCTTTATGGACTATCTCTGGACACCTTGGCGCTACGCCTATATCACCGAGGCCAAAGGCGACCCGCGCTGCGTCTTCTGCGATAAGCAGAACGAAAAAGACGATCGAACCTCGTGGATCGTATATCGCGGCGAGCATTGCTATATCTGCCTGAATGCGTTTCCCTACACATCCGGGCACGTCATGGTTATTCCCTACGCACATCTGGACGAACTTCAAAAGCTACCCAAAGAAGCAGCGCAGGAGATGATCGCTCTTTGCCAGCGCACTGAGGCTGTGTTGCGTAACCTGTACCATCCTGACGGTATCAATTTGGGAATGAATCTCGGAGCCGCCGCCGGCGCCGGTGTCGCCGGGCACATTCACATGCACGTTCTGCCGCGCTGGGTTGCCGATGCAAACTTTATGACCGTCGTGGCCGAAACGCGCATCCTGCCGGAGACATTGGAAACAACCTGGCAGAGGATGCGCGAGGAGTTCCGAAACAGCCGGGCAGGTTAAGGACCCTGGAGAGAATTGTCGCAAAATGTGTTGAGAGTCATAGAAACGCCGCCCGCGTGCTCATTCTAAGTACAGCCGGCACATTACATTGAGCGCCGGACCGCGCGCTCCGTCGGCGAATTTCGTGTATCTTGAATTTCTGGCAGATAGGGCTGATTACGGCCCGCTTCTAATGCGCTCCGACGACTTACATAGCCTGAAAGACGACATGACCGCCTTCATCGAAGGCCACGGGATGAAGCGTTTCCCCGGCTACATCGGCGAAGAGCTACCGACGGTCGTCTGGAAGGACAACAGCAATGCCGACGCCTGGAAAGATTTTGTCGAGCTAGCCAAGGCTGCGGGAGCGACTTTCCTGACCATGGACGACATGGTGCTCTCAAAAGAAGATCTCGACTTCGTGATTGAGCGCCTGAAAGAAGGCGTATACAGTGACGACCTTGACGATGCCCGATGGCTGCGAACGTACATAGGCAAGGCCGGCTTTCTGCAGCTCGGCTTCTCGCATCAGGGAACGCTCTTCGTCTATGAGGTTTCCACCGAGTGGTACGACCGCTACCAGCGTGTGCTCGATACGGCTGAGGCCTTGGGGGGACTCGTCATCGATGAAGACGATGACGAATAGACCAACATCATCGCGCTGACCCGATTGGTTCTTTGATCGAGTCTGGAATTGGCAGCTCCAGCAATCGCCGGGCATTCTCGAAGCAGATATTACGGATCATGGGGCCGATCAATTCCTCGTTATCCGGCAACTCCCCGGCTTCAATTTCGTTTCCGATCAGATTGCAGAGTACGCGGCGGAAGTATTCATGGCGTGGATGCGACATGAATGACCGCGAATCGGTCACCATGCCCACGAACCGCGACAGTAATCCGCAATTGGAGAGTGCGTTCATCTGCCACTCCATGCCTTCTTTCTGATCGAGGAACCACCATCCGCTGCCGAACTGGAGTTTGCCGGGGATGCTGCCATCCTGAAAGCTGCCGATAATGGTCGCGAAGACGTAGTTGTCCACGGGATTTACGTTGTACACGATGATTTTCGGCAGGCGGTTGTCCTGATCTAGCCGATCAAGATAGCGGGCCAGCGACTCCGCCTGCGGCCAGTCGCCGATGGCATCGAACCCGGTATCGCGGCCCAGAGTCTTGTTAGCGCGCGTGTTCCCATTTCGGTATGAGCCGAGATGGAGCTGCTTGGTCCACCCTTTTTCTGCGTCCAAATGACCGAAGAAGAGCATGAGGAAAGCGGCGAACTTACTTACTTCATCGGGACTCGATCGCTTCCCACTTCGGGCTTTCTCGAAAATTGAGGATGCCTCCGCTTCTGAGCAAAAATCGGTATAGCAATAGGCGAGTCCGTGGTCGGAAAGCCTGCAGCCATGATCGTGAAAATCCTGATGCCGCTTGCGTATCGCATCGAGAAAATCGCTAAACTTCACAATGTCCATGTTCGCGGCCGCGCCGAGTTCATTCGTCCACTGATTGAAGCCAGAAGGATCGTCGACCCGCAGCGCACGATCTGGGCGAAAAGTTGGGAACACAGCAGTTGCCGATCCACTACGTTGAATTTGCTCGTGATATTCGAGGCTGTGAACCGGATCATCCGTCGTACATACGGCAACTACGCGGAATCTCTCCAGAATTCCCTGTGTGCTGAACTCATCTTTGGCGAGTTGCTCGTTCGCGCCCTTCCAAATGCCTTCCGCAGTGTTCTCGTCGAGCAATGAATCGATATTGAAATAGCGCTTCAGTTCAAGATGCGTCCAGTGATACAGCGGATTGCGCAGTGTATGCGGCACGGTCCGCGCCCATGCCAGGAACTTCTCGTACGGTTTTGCATTACCGGTACAGTACCGTTCTGGAACTCCATTGGCGCGCATCGCGCGCCACTTGTAGTGATCGCCCTCGAGCCAGATTTCCGTCAGATCGCGGAAACGACGATTCTCGGCAATCTCCTTTGCGGAAAGATGGCAGTGGTAATCCAGGATCGGTTCGGCTGCCGCGTACTCCCGATACAGATTTCGCGCCGTCTTGCTTCGAAGAAGAAAATTTTCGGTAACGAATCCCATTTTGGTTCTCGCTTGATAAACAGGCACTCAGCAGTCGGCACTCGGCATTCGGCCATGAAGCATTCTTGGTACCACTCTAAGCACGAATGTCCGAAAATGCGAAAGCCGGTTCATAGATTCCGATTGTCCACTTTATCCAAATGCGTATCCGGAACTGTGTTGCACTGCGAAACTTTGAAGTCCTCCACATTTTTCAAACCGAAGGTCGGGACATTTCCGTTCTTCGGCGTCTTGATACGGAAGAAGTCTGCTCCGTGAACGTCGTCGAGAACGAAAGCAGGCCGGGCGTCGGGTTGCTGAACCAGGATTTTGATGTCGTTCATCTCGATGCCTTTCACATGGCGAATGAAGAAGGCGTTGGACGGCGTGTCGCCAAAACGGCCGGGCTCAGGATAACGATCACGTTCTTCCTCGGGAACCTCGCGCTTGGCCTGCTCCGGAGTTCCTCCCCCGCGATGTTCGATGATGATGTTGCTCAGCTTCACGTCTTCGATCAGATGTGCGGCAAGTCCGGTGATGATCGACGAAATACCGGAGGTGGCATTAGAACAAACGATGTTGCTGATGATGACCCGCCGCAGCGCTCCCACGGGAACGCCTTCGGGGCCGCGCATGCGATCACCCAGACGCAGAAAGATGGGACCATCATTGATGTCGCGCATGCTGATGTTGTCGATAGTCACATCTTCGAGCAGCGCGCCGTCTACAGCTTCTAACGCGATTCCGTGACAGCCATCGCAAACGCAATTCGAAACCGTGATTCGCTTGAAACCGCCGTTGGATTCTGTGCCGAATTTGATGCGGCCATTGCGGGGAACTCTCTGGTCAGGGGGAAAAGGCTTGCGAGTACCGTCGAGCAGTGTCCCTTCCATATAGCTGCCTGATACGAAGCAGTTCGTGATGGTCACGTTCTCCGTTGCGCGGGCATAGCCCAGGGCGAAGGAACTCTTCGGGCAAATTGCGTCATCCCAGGGCGAGTTGACGCTGCAGTTGCTGATGCGGACGTTGCTGCAGCAATCGACATCGATGCCATCGCGATTGGTGTCGATCTTTAGATTATCGATGGTGAAATTATCAACGCCGGTAGCGAGGATGCCGAAATGTCCGCCATGGAGAATGGAGAAGTCGCGCAGATTTACATTGTGGCAATTCTTGAGCGAGATTGATTTATTGCCGACTCCCGGATCTTCTGCCCTGGGCCCACCCCGTGTCCCGCGACTCAGGCCCTTTCCCCAAATGAGACCCGGTCCCAGAATGGAAAAGTCGTGAATGTCCTCGCCGACGATCAGGCTATTGTGCCAGTGACTGTGTCCAAAATCCTGATAGTGGTCCCACTGATTCGGCTCGGCGGGATCATATTGTCCCTGCGGACCTGTCTCGCCTGCGACAATGGTAGCTCCCTGATCGAGATAGAGGGCGATGTTGTTCTTGAGATGAATGGTGTAGCAGAGATAATTGCCTGCGGGAAAAAGAACTGTCCCTCCACCCGCCGCCGCAGCGGTTTCAATCGCCTTGTTGATCGCCGGCGTATCGACGGTAGTGCCATCGCCCTTTGCGCCGAAGGAGCGCACATCGTAGATTGCGCCCCGTGCTCCCGGATTCTGCTCTTTTGCCGAAGTCTCCTGCGGCACTGCAGCGAAACTCGTGACGTCAGCCACGCCCAATCCACCAATGATTGCAGCCCCTGCGTGAAGAAACGATCGACGCGTACTCCCGGGTTTGGAATTCAATCTCTCTCCTCGTTAAGGTCGAACTTATGGATCCAACAATTCAGTCAATATCACTTCACAACCGTTGGACTAGTCAGCACAGTTCCCCTCAAATAAAGCCGGCTCGCAAGTGAGCAGTATCACAAGAATCCTGCTCATCCCACCGCGCTCGCACACTATCTTAGTGGGCGCAGCCAAGGGGTGCGCGCGCGTTTCAATAGGAGCTAAAAAACGAATTGCTTAGAAGAACACCTTCAACGCGAGCTGCCCGATGCGCGGATCATTTGCGCCGGTGATCTGGCCGAAGCTGCTCGAGTTGAAAGCTGCAATCCCAGTGCTGGCGGATGGATCGTTCAAGTTCACGCGATTGAAGACGTTGAAGTACTCGGCGCGGAATTGCAATTTCCAGCGCTCCGTCATCGTGAAGTTCTTCATCAGTCCCATGTCCCAGGTCCAATACTTTGGGCCGCGCAGCTCGCCCTTGCCGGTGTTGCCGAAGGTGCCCAGAGCCGGCTGCTGGAAAGCCGCGGGATTGATCCAGGTAACGCAGTGTGGCGAGGTGCCGCAATTATTGCCGCCGTACGGATCGCCTCCGAGAAATACGGCACGATCGGTCCCATTCCCCACGCCTGAGCGGTCGCTTCCGGAACTGAGACCGGATGTTATTGTCACCGGACGCCCAGTCTGGAACTGCGTCGAACCGCTGAGCATCCATCCGCCGAGTACCTGTCGTAGACCGGTGTTCAAGTCCGACATCTGCGGAAGCTGCAAAACATATGATCCGACGATGCGATGCGTGCGATCGAACTCCGACGGTCCTCGATCGAAGATGTGGCGGTTCGGATTATCCCAAGGCAATGGAGACACGCCGCCCGTATCCGCACCGATCTCGCTGACATTAGCGCCGACTGGCAGATCGTCGATACTCTTCGACCATGTGTAGCTGCCGATGAGTGTGATCGCCTTTGCGCGTTTCTCCAGGCTTGCCTGCAGCGAGTGATAGGAAGAGTTGACGTCGTTCCAACCTTGAAAGACGTTGTTGTAAACGACATTCTTGGGATTGATCGCCTCGAAAGGAAGATTCAATCGACGCGAAGCGTCGCAGAATGTCTTGGTACCACACGCTGCGGGTGGCGTAGCAGTCGGAAATGCGGGATTCAGTTGCACCGATTCCTTGATGTGGCTGCCATGCGAACCCACGTAGGCGAGTTGCGCCAGAAATCCAGCCGGAAACTCGTGCTGTAGCCCCAGGTTCCATTCGTCGATCATCGGAGTTTTGAGTTTCGAGCGATTATCGAAGCCGATGATTTGCAATGGCAGCGGGAAGACGTAGCTGGAGGGCACGGGGAGCGCCTGCGGGAACGGATTGCTGATCGCAGTACAGCCGGCGGTCTTCTGGCAGTAGGGATCGCTGAACGGACCCGGAGGTGGCGTTAGCGGGCCAATCTGCGGGCTGAACGGCGTCAGGTCGACAACACGGTTGTTCGCCAGCCCCGTCATGCGCGTGTCATAGAACATGCCAAAGCCGCCGCGCAGGCTGGTTTTGCTGTCGCCAAACACGTCATAGGCAAAGCCGAGGCGTGGAGCGAAGTTGAGCATGTTTCCCTGGACGCCGCGCTCGGGCACGCCCGCATCACCCACAAAAAACAGTCCCGGCGGCGCATTGGGGTAGACCGTCGAAGTTGGGCCACCAGGAACTGCATCGCCGATATTGAATACCTCTGTCCGATGCTTGATTTCATTCCATGCCTGGAATGGCTCCCAGCGCAGACCCGCAGTGAGTGTCAACTTGCGGCTCACATGAAAATCGTCTTGCAGATACAGCCCAGGGAAATTGTTGCGGATGTTCTTGAATTCACCGGCGCCTTGCTGGAAGGTGTTCAGCGTTCCTTTCAGGAAGTTGTTGAGGTTCGAAAAAGTGAACGTCCCGTACCCAAAAAAGCCGGGGTTGGTGATATCCACCTTGCTGGTCTCGATGACTCCGCCGAACTTCAGCGTATGGCGTCCGATGACCCAGCTAACGTCATCGCTCCAGGTAAAGTTGTTGCGCTTGAAGACGGCGCGCAGGTTGTCGCCGAAGCTGAAGCCGCTCAATCCCGAGACGCTCACCGTCTGGATGCCCTTGCCAAAGCTGGGCTGAAAGATATTCACCCCGAAATCGGAAACATCCGGCACGTTGGCCGCCGGCCCGCGATCGGAGGTCTCACGCGCGTAGCTGAAGCGGAAATCGTTCAGCAGGTTCGTTGAGAAGACATGACTCTCGTGAAGCAGATAATTTTGATTCACGATCGCGTTGGTTCCGTCGGAATAATCCAGGATGTTCGCTGGATCGAAGACGGGATCCTTGTGGTAGCGGTTGTAATCGTAGCGGAAGGTCAGCCGGTCATTGTTCGTAATCGAATGATCGACGCGGCCGATGATTTCGTTGTAGTTCTCATGGTCCGGTTGCGCGTAGGTCACTCGCGGCTGACCAGCGGAATCGAAGCTGCCGGGATCTCCTGATGGGACCAGCTTTAGCAAATTGATGATCGCAGGATCGGTGGCGCTCTGCCGCTGTGCGGCCGTGAACACGCTCTTGGTAGTAGGGTTCCCTAAATTGCGGATCTGCGTTCCCTGGTAACCGACGAAGAAAAATGTCTTATCGTGAATGATGGGACCGCCAACGGTGCCGCCGAACTGGTTGCGCTTAAGCTGATCGCGGCCATGGTCGTAAGCATTAAAATTCGAGCCCCAGTTCCTGGCGTTGAAAAGTGCGTTCCGCAAGAACTCGAAGGCGTCGCCGTGGATCTGATTGCTGCCTGATTTGGTCACAACGTTCACCACGCCGCCGGCATTCTGGCCGTACTCTGCGCCGTAGTTGCTCGTCTGAACACTGAACTCCTGCAGCGCATCCGGAAATGGGAAGGGCTGATTTACATTGCTGTACTCGTCGACGAAATTGCCGCCGTCAAGCTGATAACTGGTCTGGTTTTGCCGCGAGCCGTTGATCGAGTAAGTCACCGCGCCCGGGAACGTCTTCTGTCCACCCTGGTCCGCGCCGCCATTGTTCTCATCTTTGACCGTTCCGGGAACCAACAGCGTGAGTTGCGCAGCGTTGCGGCCCTCCAGCGGGAGATCGAGAACGCGCTGGCCTTCCAGCACTTGCTTCATCGTCCCCGTCGTAGTGTCCACCTGCAATTGCGTGCCGGTGACCTCCACCGTCTCCGTCGGCGAGCCGATCTGCAACTGCGAATTGACGGTAAGGGTCTGATTCGCCAGCAGAGTGACGTTCTGCTTCGAAGTGCGGAACCCAGACGATTCAGCCGAAAGCGAGTACTGTGCCGGTTTCAGAGAGGGAATCACGTAGTAACCCTGCGAGTCTGCGACTGCGGTTCTGCTCAGTGCAGTGCCGGCTTCGACTGCCGTGATCTTCGCTCCAGGAAGCACTGCTCCCGAAGAATCAGTTATGGTCCCAACGATGCTACCCAGCCCCTGGGCAAATGAAAGAGTGCTGAGCAGTAAGACAAGAAAACAAATCGCAAGCAAATGCTTCTTCATTCTGTCTCTCCTGGAGTGAACGGAGGGAAAAAGAACGGGGGCTGTTGCGAGCCTGCTAAGAACAAAATCAATGCCTGAAAATCCGAACGCAGCTTCCCCGTTTGCCGCACGCGCTCCCCTCGACGTGAGCCGCATGATGTTGGGCCGCAATTGGCTTTGTCAAGACCAGATACTTAAAACGGTATGTTTAGCAAAACTGAATTGTTGAATTCGGTTCCACATACTGAAACCGAATTGAACCGGCTTGTTCATCGTGGGTTGCAGAAACATGGCACAACGAATTCAAGGGCCATTGGCAACGCACGTCATTAGAGGAACTCCGCCACTGTCTCAAGCCTGTTCATCTTGAAGCGCTTCTTTTGCGCGAAGGATCTCCCGCGATTTGTCGGAACTTAATTGCAGCGAAGCGGCTCTCTCGGTACGACCTCAATGGGCCGGGCCGAAAGTTTCGCCAGTGCATATAAGTCGGGGGCGCCTCTGGAGGTCCTTCGCGCAAAACAGGCGCTTCAGGATGATGGGGTTATTCTGCAATACAGATTCGTCCAATAATGCAAACGGAGGCATGCTGAAAAGAGTGCGGTTGGCAGTCAGATCCGCTCACTGCAGAACGCGGCGAATGAATTCGGCAATCGTTAAAGTGAGCGGACGCGGATACGGACCATTCACCATGGCCAACGCCTGACTGCGCACGAGCTTTTGGCCGGAGATGCGCATGGTGTGAAAGAAACGAGATTGTCCCTTGAGCGCGAATTCGGGAAGGATGGAGTAACCAAAGCCGGATTCCACCAGCCTTTTGATCGCTTCGGTATCGGCGGCTTCCATAATCACGTTCGGCTCGATCCCGGCATGTGCGAAGAAACCGTCAATGATGGTCCGCATATTGCTCTGTTTCGGATAGAGCAGCCATGGGACGCGCGCCAATTCCGAAGCGCGGATGGAGCCGATCTGTCCTCCACGCACGCGGACCGGCGATGGGCGCACCACCAGCAATTCCTCGTCGAACAAAGGAATCGTAGTGACGCTTGGTTCTGAAAGGGGAAGCGAGATCAGTCCCAAGTCGAAACGACGGTCCAGCAAGCCGGCAACGATCTCCTCGGTGTTGGCAACAGTCACGTGCAGTTCAGTGCGTGGATATTGCTTATGCAGCATCCGGAGCGGCCGTCCGAGGCGATAGACGAGAGTGGTCACGCCCGTTGCGAAGTGAAACGGGCGCGTGTCTTCTTGCGGCTGGCCGTGAAAATCGGTCTCGATTCGACGAACCTGCTCGACCACCGATCTCGCCTGTTCCGCCAACCGATGCGCCATAGACGTAGGAGACAGCTTCCGGCCCGAGCGCACGAAGAGTTCAGTCTTCAGGTGCTCGGCCAGGTTCTGAAGCTGGAGACTGACTGCAGCAGGTGAGAGGTGAACGCGCTCGGCTCCGCGCGTGACGCTGCCGGTCTCGAGCACCGACAGAAATACCTCAAGCTGATGGACGTCCACATGGCTCCTGAGCTGCTGAAGTAAGGACGCCCGATACTTTAGTTCGGCTAAAGGTTCTTTTCAATAGAACCAGTTTGACAGGACGGATGCGGAGGACCAGCATGAAAGTACGCACGCAGGCTAGCTGCTGATCCAGGAGCACCACAGGCTCGGGACTCAGCAGCTTTTTTGTTTCGATCGACACAGCTGCACCCGGCGGCGAAACGCCTCGAAGA
>DATEKE010000206.1:0-6559 GCA_035277605.1 Terriglobales bacterium
AGGGAGCAGTTCCTCTGCTGAATGAGTGTTGCTATTGAGTTGGACACCGCAATTGGAAATTTTGTTGGCGCGTAGACAAACAAGAAATGGCGCGACGGGTAGTCGCGCCATCTGAAAACAAAAATTGCTAGCCGAGAATCCTCAAGAACCTGCTAGGAGAACTCTGGAATCCCGGGAAGACTTCCGCGAGATCGCGATTGGCTAGGTGTCGGTAGACCATCTCCCCAAGCACTTGGCGGAAGTCGGTGGTGAGGGCGAGGTCACGTCCTTGATAGAGCTGCGACTGATCGAGGCCGGGCCAGCGTCCATAGACTCTTCCGCCGCGCACGGGGCCGCCAACCACGAACATCACGTTCGCATGTCCATGATCCGTACCACCATTGCCGTTCTGGCGCGCAGTGCGTCCGAACTCTGACATGGAGACCAGAACGGTGTTTTCGCCCAGATCACCGAGATCGTTCCAGAACGCTGCGATCGACTGCGAGAATTCGCGCAGCAGATTCGCGAGCTGACCTTGCGTGCTGCCTTCATTTACGTGGTTGTCCCAACCACCGATGTCGGCGAAGGCGACCTCCACCCCGAGATCAGCTTTGAGTAACTGCGCAATCTGGCGCAGGCTGTCACCGAATCTGCCACGCGGATAATTCGCTCCAGGAGCAGGCGTGTAGCGCGCCGGATCGGCGGCCTTGAGCATCTTTACCGCTTCAAATGTTTCTTCTCCGGTGCCGTGTAGAACGCTGTCTACCGACTGCGCGTACATCGCTTCGAAAGTGTTGCTGATCGGCGCCGCGTTGGGATTGCGGCCACCAACGCCGAAGTCGTTGATGTTGCTCAATGCGACCGCGGGGAATTTTCCCGCAAGTGTACGTGGTAGCGCCGTACTCAATGCGACTGCACTGAACGGTGAGTGCTGCTCCTGAAGCGTCTGCATCGCGCGATTGAGCCAGCCGTCTTCAGTGGCCTTCATGCCAGGCGTGCCGGACTCCATGAAGTCCTGCGCATCGAAGTGAGATCGTGTTTCGTCAGGAGAGCCGGCTGCATGGATGATCGCGAGATGTCCCTGATCCCACAGCGGCTTGAACGCCTCCATCGAGGGATGTAGCCCGAAGAAGCCGTCGAGATCGATGGCCGAAAGCTGCGACGTCGTGGGGCGCGGTATGGCAATCGTCGGACGCATCGCGTAATACGCCTGCTCGCCGTGAGGCACGACAATGTTCAGACCGTCGGCCGCGCCGCGTTGGAAGAGGACTACCAGCCGCTTCTTTCCCGTAATGGGAGTTGTCGATCCATAGACTGCGCGGGTGAGAAAGCTTGGGATCGCTGCGGTCCCGACCATCGCCATTGCGCCACCCTTAAGGAATGCCCTTCTCGTGATTGCCATATCTACTCCAGTTTTTCTTACTTCTGCGGGATCTCCGGGTCAGATTATCTGCGCTGGAACTCTGGTGATCCCAGAAGCAATCCAGCGATCAGTCGTAAATTTGTCCCCTCGGCTGCCGGAACATTGTTGCGCGCTGCAGCTTGTGGATCGTTCAGCTCGTTCAAAATCGTCGTGTGCGTCTGTTTGGAGACATCGCCGTCGAGCAACGCGTCTTCAAAATTAGCTAATGCTCCGACCGCATCTTTCGGCATCTGACTGTCGTTCACCGTTGCCCAAGGACTCCACTGAATTCCTGGCAGCTTTCCGGCGGCGAGTGCCAGACCGAAGTTCATGCGGTTCAACAGAGCCGCAGAGTTTACCCACGCGTCCGCCTTCATCGAATATCCGGTCGGAGGCTGCATCGCATAAAGCGGCATGCCGAGCTTCTGCAGTTGGTTGTTCAGAACCTGCGGAGTCTGAACATCCGCACCCGAGGCTCGTATCGCCGAAACAACGAACTCCAGTGGGGTCTTTACTTTGGCACGATACGTTTGTGGTGCCCAGAATTCCGGCGAGCGATACATGGTGCGCAGAACCTCGCGGATGTCGCCGTCGGAGTTCATAAACGTCTGCGCCATGCGATCAACCAGCGACTCCGGAGGATCGTCGGAGACGAAGCGCATTGCCAGTTCCTTCGAAATGAAGTGCGCAGTTGAAGGATGATGCGCGAGCATATCGAGCGCTTTCATGCCTTCGTTCTCGCCGTCTTCCTTGAACTTCTTGCCTAATACGATCTTCGTGCCCGGTTCGTGACGACGCTCGTCAAACTTGAATTCACCACCCTGCTGCGGCTTGTCGATCGTCCAGCCAGTAAGGACTTTGGCAAGTTCCGTAACGTCCTTCTGCGTGTAGCCGCCGTCAACGCCCAGTGTGTGCAGCTCCATGATCTCTCGCGCATAGTTCTCGTTCAGTCCGCTCGCACGTTTCTTTTTTTGCTCTGGATTCTGCTCTCTACGCGGGGGTGGAGGTTCATACACGATCATTCCAAACGGACCACGGCGCAGACGGCCTGGCCGCTGGCGTTGTCCGCCAAAGCGCGCAAAATCAGAGTCCGGTCCAATGCTCTGCCAATTATCGAGATAGAAGAGCATCGCCGGGCTTTTGGCGGTCGCGACCAGCAGATCTTTAAATTTTCCCAGCGCATGTGGACGAATCACGTCGCGCTCATACGCCGTGAGCATGTAACGATCTGGACCTTTGTTGATGAAGACATTGAAGTGATTCATCCAGAAGTCGGTCATCACTTCGTCAAGCTGGCGCTCGCTGTAGATGGCTCGCAGCAGCTTTGCCTGCGTAAGTTCGCCCTGAACCACTTGCTGCGGATTGACCATCGCCAGAAGCGTTTCCTTTTGCTGCGGCGTGAAGCCATCGACGAGACGCTCGCGCTCCTGCTGGTTGAGCGATCGCGCAACCGCGCGCATGTCGTCGGGCCCCATCTTCATCAGATCTTTGAAGCGCTGCTCGGGAGGCTCATCCATCAGAGAGTCGGCGCTGAGCGAGGCGTACATGCGGTCTTCCAGGTCGGCGCCACCTTTGCGGCGCCGTCCATTGCCGGCATCCTGCGCAGCCTGAGCATCGCCGTTGAGCGCTGCGTTCTGAGCATTCGCGGCATCCTGTTTCGCTTCCTGCTTCTGGCGCTGACGATCCAGCGCGGCTTCATAAATAGCCTTCTCTTGCGGATCGCGCGGGATCGAAGCGTTGCCTTTTTCGACGGCCTTGATCACCTGCGGCGGAGGAAAGTCCCGCACCAGTTCATTGGTACTCATCTTCAGCGTGCGGAACGGTGCCAGTCGCGCATCCAGCGCCGAGTCGTCGATCTTTTCCGGACGAAGCTGCTGCTCAAACCACTTGTCGAGTCCCATAGCCTCAACGCGCTGCACGTCGCCTGGGCGCGGACCAAATGTAAAGCGATTCAGCACGTGGATCGCGCGCTTCTGCTCATCCATCTGAATGGCCGAAGAATTCGCTGAATTCTTCGATTTCTTATTTTTCTTCTTGTCGGCAGCGACAACGGCCAGTGCCGAAGTCAGTGTCAGAAGCAGAAGCAGGGAGGCCAATAGCTTCCGATTCTCGCGCATAGGGATGTCTCTCCAGGTGCGACAGTACAGCAGTTCGTCCCCTGATTAAAACCCGAAAAGCAAGGAAAGTTTCAGGAATTGTTGCAGAAAGAGTCAGCGCCTATGGCTAGGATTGAGCGACTAAGCTATTTAATTCCAGATGTTTACAGTGAATCGATGGAAGAGAGCTGTATCAGCAACGATCTGGCCAAGCGGCATTCAGAAGTGCAGTTGCAGGTCCTTGAACCACTCGAGGGTGAGGAGCTTCTGTCCAGCGCGTGACGGCGTGCCGATCTCTTCGTGCTCCAGCACCCACGTCATATCGTGCGGAACGAACACAGCATGGAGGCCGGCCTCGAGCGCTGGATTTACATCCGAGCGCGGACTGTTGCCCACCATCCATGTGACGTCGCGATCCAGACCGTACTTCTCGGCTACTGCGTGATATGCGCTCGCATTCTTCTCTCCGACTACTTCAACTGCAGCGAAATACCCCTTCAATCCTGAGCGTTCCACCTTGGAAATCTGCTCGGCAGGATTGCCTTTCGTCATCAGAATGAGGTGATGCTCTTGGGCAGTAAGGTGCCGGAGAGTGTCGGGAACTCCGGTAATGATCTCCACCGGATGCTCCGCAATGCGAAATGCAAATGCGTGAATCTGCTCACGCAACTCCGCCGTGAGAGCTTCAAGGCTCAGACATTCGAATGTCTTGCATAGAGCATTTGCGAAGCTGCGGATGCCATATCCGTGTGTCTTGATCGACTCGCGTTCGACTTCATTGAGCCGCTCGCGGACCTGCTCGGGCGTGAACTCGCGGTGATTGAGGAACGAGATGAAGTCAGCAATGGCGCGCTCGAAGTAAATGTTGTTTTCCCAGAGCGTGTCATCCGCGTCAATGAGCAGTGTCTGAGGAGTACCGTTTTGGACGGGAGTTAACACGAAGGTCACGAAGTCAGAATTTCAAGTTCACGGAGAACTTCAGAATAACTTCTCAAGGGCGGAATTTGAAAAAGGTCTCTCCGTGACCTTGGGGTGAACTTTGTGACCTTCGTGTTAACTTCTAGGGTTTTTGCGTAGGCCGTAAAAGAATTTCGCTAGCGAAAGACTGTGGCCCCTGCGTAACTACCATTGCCACCACATGCGCGACATCGGAGGGCCGCAACATCTTGCTGACATTCTTCCCAGTATGCGGGCTGAGGTCAGTATTAACTGAACCTGGACAGACGACCGTGACGCGGATATTGTGCGCGCGCAGTTCTTCCGCAGCCGAGTACGACAATCCGTTCAGACCCCATTTTGAAGCCGAGTAGGTTGCGCCATTCGGCAAAGCGTTTTTGCCGGCGAGTGAGGAGATGTTGACGATGTCGCCTCCGCCGTTCTCAATGAGCATCGGAGCAAATGCGCGAATCATGTAGTACACGCCGCGCAGATTCGTATTCATGATCTTGTCCCAGGTTTCGGGATCGGTCTCATGCAGCGGTGACGAGAAGCCGCCGATTCCGGCGTTGTTGATCACAATCTTGAGTTTCTTCCGGCGGTCGTCGATTTTGTCGGCGAGTTGCTGCACGTCTTTAAGCGAAATCACGTCGCAGGGAACGCCTTCGCACTTGCCCCCATTCTTGCGAATGCCCTGCGCCGCTTTTTCGAGTTCGTCGCGTTTGCGCGCAGTGATGACCACTTCGCAGCCCATTCCGGCGAGCTTCTCCGCAATCGCTAGACCTATGCCACGGCTTCCGCCAGTGACGATCGCAACTTTTCCCTGCATTGGAACACTCACGAGCTTCTCCTCAACCAACTTTGGTTCGCTTCTCCACCATACGCTCCCAAACATTCCACGGGAGCAGCGCGCGCATGAAGTAGCCCATCTTGGCATCGCGACCCGAGCGGTAGCGCAACTTTGGATTTGAATCCTGTGCGATCCGAACGATCAGGCGTGCGACTTCAATCGGATCCGGCAGCTCTCGATGCGACTCTTTCACGCCGTCAACATACTTGCGGCTGCGTTCTTTATTGGGAGAGGTTCCGTCTGTAGATGCTCGGCTGACTAGAACATTGCGAGTCCAAATGTCGGTCTTGTAACCGCCCGGCTCCACTAAAACGACCTTGATTCCAAGCGAGCGAGCTTCAATGCGCAGCGCCTCCGCCCAGCCTTCAAGCGCGTGCTTCGAAGCACAATAGCTGGAGACCATGGGCTGCCCGATCAGTCCCAAGATGGAAGAAATCATGATGATGTGCCCGGATTTCTGCGCGCGCATAGTTGGGAGCGCGGCCTTCGTAACCGCGACTTGTCCGAAAAAGTTTGTATCAAGCTGCAGCCGCAGTTCGTCGAGCGCAACATCTTCAGCGAATCCACCGACGGCAAACCCGGCGTTGTTCACGAGAACGTCGATGCGGCCGTAATCACGAGCGATCCCGGAGATCGCGGAAGAAATTTTTTCGAAGTCGGTCACATCGAGCTGTCGCACCTCGACTCGATCAGCCAGATTTCCAGCGGACGCAAGAGCCGCGTCCAATCTCTCGCGCCGATTCACATCGCGCATGGTCGCGGCCACGAAGTACCCGGCTTTCGCGAGTTCCACGACCGTGAGCAAGCCAAAGCCACTCGAGCTGCCGGTAACGACTGCGACTTTCTTCATATTCATGCGCTGGCATTGTAGCCGTACCAGGAAGGGCGAACACGAAGGTCACGAAGGCGCTTTCTCTGTCATTCCGAACGCCCGGTTTTGGCGGAGGAATCCCTACGGACTCCTTTGAAGCCGGGGAAACACCAGAACGAAGATTATCTTGAATTTCACAGACTCACATCGATTTCGAAAAGCAATTTGAGATCCTGTCGCGAACGCAACCACAGTGGAGTCCAAAGGGATTCCTCACCGCGACAGCAGCGGTTCGGAATGAAAACGAAACAATTCCTCTGTGTCCTTCGTGTCCTCCGTGTTCAAATCGCGTCGTTTGCAAATCAACTCTGGTTACGAGAACATAAACCCTTTGCACTTCACCTTGAAAATTCACTAGGAGTGGCGAGCCGAGAATGGCGAAAGAGAAGAAGACTGCCGGCGACAAGATTGCACCTGCCAAGGGC
>DATEKE010000207.1:0-8382 GCA_035277605.1 Terriglobales bacterium
AGTCCCGATGCAGATGACCCGCCTCTCCGATGACCAGGAGATCGAGGCGGGAAATCTTATGGCAGAGCATTATCTGACGCAACTTCCTCAGCCCTCGACAGCGGAAGATCAGGAAATGCAAGCATATGTCGAGCGGATTGGAGAGAGCTTGGCGGCCAACGCTCACCGCCGGCTGCCGTATCGCTTCCATTATGTTCCCGATATGGGATTCATCAATGCGTTCGCGTTGCCTGGCGGGCAGGTCTTCATCGGTAAAGGGTTAATCGCCATGATGACTAGCGAGGATCAACTTGCGGCCGTCCTGGGCCACGAAATCGAACACGTGGATCACTATCACTGCGTGGAACGGTTGCAGGTGGAGACGCGCTTGCGCCACATTCCGCTTGGCGGCCTGGCTATGCTGCCAATCGAGCTTTTCCAAGCCGGATACACCAAGGAACAGGAACTCGAAGCCGATCGCGAAGGAATTCGCTTGGCCTCACGCGCGGGATATTCGGCCACCGCGGTCGCCGAACTGTTTCGCACCATGGACCAGCGTTATCGCGAGGCCGAGGTCCGTTCGAAGACTCCGCAAGGGGAGATGTCGCACGTAGCCTTGGAGACATTGACCGAATACTTCCGCTCGCATCCTCCTGCTCGGGAACGCATTGCCCAAATCGAGCACGTAGCGGCGGAAGATCGACTGCCTATCCGGCAGGAAAAGCCATTGCAACCTTAAAGACAACACTCAACTCACGGTCCTAGAGTTCCGGGATGACAAGCGCCGGGCGAGGCCGGTGTAGGCGGGCTGGGCGGAGTTTTCCATGGCACATTCGCGAAGTCGAAGAACTCGTTCAAGCTCGGCTGTGCTGCGTCGCGAGCGGTCAGATAGTTTCCATCGTGAATGAATCGATCTTCCACAAACTTTATGATCGCGGTATGGTCCATAGGCGTGTGGGCGACGTAGTGTTTCTTAGTGAATGGAGAAATCACGATGTTGGGCAGGCGGAATCCTAGTTGTGCGGCGAATCCCTGCTGCGCTGGAGCGTCTCCGGGTTTCGCTCCGGGATCGGTGCTCTGCAAATCGCAGTGCAGATTGCCGGTGCCGCCGAGGCAGGGCTTGAACTGATCGGGATTCACGGCAATGCTGCGGATGTCGGTAGTGATTCCCAACGTAGCGTCGGTGAAATCGTTTGTATGGCCGGGAACCGGGGGAACGTGGTCGAACGGCCCGCCACCTTCATCATAGGAAAGGAAGAAGACCGAATCGTTCCATGATGGGCTCGCCATGAATGCGTTGATCAGCTTCGCCATCTCCTGCTGCCCGACGAGAATCGACGCGCCCGAGCCGGGATGCTCATCGCTGATTCCGTATCCGGGCTCGATATAAGCGAAAGCCGGCAACGTTCCATTGTTCATATCGGTCAAGAATTGTGACAGTGGTGCAATGTGACTCGGGTCGATACAGAAGTCGTTGTTGGGATCGCCAACGGCTTGTCCTGAAGGCTGCGTTGGCGCGTTGCATGCGGCGTGGGTTGGATTGTCGTAGAGATACTTCGCCGAGTAGTTGAAGTACGAGAAAGTGGTTGCGGGAAACTTGTCAGGATGACTCGATTGGCACTCGTCGGTGTCGGCGGGACACTGGTCCTGAGTCACCGAGTAGTAAATCTTCCAGGAAACGCCGGCTCCGTCGAGCTTTTGAAATATAGTCTCGATATTCAGACCGCCTACATGGTCATCGTTCGAAGGATCGCGAACCAGGCCTTGCGTGGTGCCTCCGGTCATCGTTGCCAGACGATTGGGGATGGTCTTGCTGGCAACGGGAGAGAACCAGCGGTCGGATAAGGCAAACTCCGATGCCATGAAGTAGTAGTAGTTCAGGAAATCCTGATCGTAGAAGCCCATCGCTCGGCGGCCTTTGGTGTCAGTGAATTTACCCGTTCCGGCTCCGCTCTTACCAAATCCCTCCGCGATATGCACAAATCCATTCATGAGGATCGAGCGCGAAGGTGAGAAGTCGAATCGATTCACATCGCCATAGCTCTCCAGCCAGGCGGAGGACAGGTCATCCACACACGTAGTACTGAGCTTGAAGAGATTGAAATTGTCCCCTTCATCGTCCGGATTTGGGAATTTATTCAGCTTATCTTCAATTCCATCGACGTCGTACTGCTTGCCATCGTCTCCTATCTCAAAGCCGTGGCTCTTGCGGTATGGATTGAGCATGCCGAAGTAATTGTCAAAGCTGCGGTTCTCCTGCATGAGGAAGATGACGTGGTTAATCTCGTGCACATCTTTTACCGTCACCTGCACAGACGCGGTTGCGGTTTGGTTATCTGCTCCTTTCGCCGTGGCAACGCACGTAACCGTGTTTTTGGGCGTGACTGAAAGGGTGCCGCCGTTTCCGGGCAGAGTGCCGGTGAATTCCTGATTGCCGTTGCTGTCGCTGCAGACCACTCCAATATCGGAAGCGTTTGCGGCAGTCACTGTTAATGTCGAGCTTTGCCCGGGGCTGACCGCAGCTGGATTGGCACTGATCGTGACTGTCGGCTTTGGCGCTGTTACGGTGACCGTGACATGGGAAGAGCTGGCGCCTCCGCTGCCGGTAGCGGTCAACGTGTACGTAGTCGTTTGCGTCGGGGAAACCGTGGCGGATCCCGAAGCAGCAACGTTTCCTACTCCGTTATCGATCGTTACGGTGGTCGCGCCCGTCGTTGTCCAGGTAAGTGTGGTGCTCTGTCCCGCGGTTATGGATGCGGCCGCAGCGCTAAAGCTGCCGATCGACGGCGGTCCGGCGGGCTGAAGGGATCCTGCGGCCAGGCCGCGTCCACATCCAGAGGCGAAGCTCAGAAGAAGAGCAATAAAAATGAAAACTGAAGACTTGCAGATATTCGATCCCTTTATTGACATATGGCCTGCGTAGTTAGAACCAGCAGCTCCCGAGACGAGTTGCTCCCGCCGGCCATTGCCTGGTCATCTGTTGGGTCGAAAAGAGAGGCTATATTTGTGAGGCGCTTCGTTTGAGCAACGAATAGTGAAAATATGTGAACGGTTGCAGAGGTTAAGCCGGACGCCTTAAGCACACGACGCTCGAATCAGCGATTTTCGTTTCAGAGATGCGTCATCTATTGTGATGCGTTGTGATGAAGTGCAAACAAAGTTCCCGTTTGTTCGGCGCAAGCAGCCAATCGTTCCGGCTTCGTTCAGGCCGCTCAACTTTCCCGCAATGCAACGACTGGGTCCACTTTCACGGCGCGAATGGCGGGGACGTATCCAGCGGCGAAGGCTACTCCGAGCAGAACTGCTGTGACGCTCAGCAGTACGAGGGGATCGAAGGCTGAGACTCCGTACAGTTGCGAGCGCAGCAGCGGCGAGATGGCGAGGGCTGCGATGATTCCCGCGCCAACTCCGAAAATAGCGAGGCGCATGCCGCGCCCGAGCACCAGCTTCAGCACGTCAGCCGGCTGTGCGCCGAGGGCGATGCGGATGCCGAGTTCGCGTGTGCGCTGGGCCACCCAGTACGCGATCACTCCATAAACGCCGATGGCGGAAAGCAGGAGCGCCAGCATGGAAAATGTTCCGATGAGTTCGGCGGAAAAGGTGCGCGCTCCCACCGACGCGCTCACCAGATTGCGCATTGGCTCGATTCCGAATACGGGAAGATTCCCGTCTACCGCCTGAATCTGCTGCCGTATCTGTTCTCCAACTGAAGCCAGCACTGCATCTTCGCTCTGAGTTCCCGATATGGGCTTGATACGCGCGGCGACACCGATGGCGCGCGGGCCGAGTTGATACATGGAGAAGTAAATGTGCGGCGTATCGGCTGCGTCGAGGCTGGTTTGCTTGATGTTGCCGATTACCCCAACCACGGTGAACCAACGTGGTTTCGGTCCGGGAAAGGTCAGGCGATGGCCGATCGGATCCTGGTTGCGCCAGAATTGCCGGGCCGCGGCCTGGTCGATCATGACAACGTCTGTGCTCTTGAGATCGTCGGTCTCGGCGAACATGCGTCCGCTGACGAGTGGCGTTTGCAGTACGTGAAAGTAATTCGGAGTGACAATATTCCCATTTATGTCGGGCGCGCTGGCTGCATCGGTCGCTTGTCCTTCGATAACAAACTTTGCGATGAATCGGTTTGCAGTGAGAGGCAGCGAACCGGTGAGCGCGGCTTCCTGCACGCCTGGAATCGCATTGATTCGCCGCAGCAACTCGCGGTTAAAGGCGACGCGCTGCTCGGGCTTGCGATAGGGATCGAGCTCCGGATGATTCGGCTGGGGCAGCCAGATGCTTGCGATCTCGACATGCTCGGGATTGAATCCGGCATCGGCATTGAGCAGGTGCATCAGAGTGCGCGCGAACAACCCGGCGCCGGCGAGCAGCACTACCGACAGTCCCACTTCGGCAATAACGAGCGTCTCGCGCAACCGATTCTGGCGTTGAGTCGTGGTTCCACTGCGGCTGCTTCCGCCCAGGCTGTTGACCAGATCGGGAGATGATGTTTGCAGCGCCGGCGCGAGTCCAAAAAGAATGGACGTTATGATCGCGAGCACAATCACGAATGCCAGCACATGCGTGTTGAGCGACACTTCGTGAAGTCGTGGAAGCTTCGACGAAGCGATTAGAACGATGCCCTGCAGCATCGCCCAGCCGAAGATGACGCCTGCAATCGTTGCCGTAATCGATAGAAGAAATGATTCCGTGAGCAGTTGCGCAAGCAGATTGCGGCGGCTCGCTCCCAGCGCGAGGCGCACCGCGATCTCTCGTTCGCGCGAGGTTGCGCGCGACAGCAGAAGATTCGCGACATTGATGCAGCCGATGAGCAGAATGGCAGCAACCGCCGCGAGCAGGCTCCAGAGCAGCGCGCGCGATTTGCCGATCACGACTTCATCGAGCGAGGTGAGATTCATCGTCCAGCCGGATGAAGCTGCGTAGATGTTGGGATACTCCTGTCGCAACTGCGCGGCGAAGGCGCTCAAACGCGATTGGGCTGCGGCGAGAGTGATTCCCGGCTTGAGCTTGCCGATCGCTCCGGGAATAAATCGCTGCTGACGCTGTGGCGGATGCGGAAAAGGATCAGCTTTATACCCCGCAGTCGCCCAGATATCGACATCCGTGGCGAAGGTTTTTCCGGGATGACGAAATCCGGGTGGCATGACTCCGACGATGGTGTAGGCATCAGTGTCGAGGTACACGCGCCGGCCGAGTACGTTGCGATCGCCGCCAAAGAGACGGTGCCAGGCTGCGTCGCTGATAACGCAGGCATCGGCGAATCCCAGCGCTTCATCTTCCGGACCGAAGACGCGCCCAAGCTGCGGCCCCGCTCCCAAAATGGAAAAATACGTCGGACTGGCGGCGAGCAATTCAATGCGCTCGGGATGGTCTCCACCGGTCACGTTGGCGCTTACCGGCCACGTGGCCGATACCTGATCGAAGATTCCGGAGCGATCCCGCAGATCGTCCAGTTCCAGGGGACTGAAGCCGACATTGGCGCCGCCTGCTGCCGGTTCGTCGGCCGTGATTGCGACCAATCGCCCGGGATCGCGATAAGACAGCGGACGCAGCAGCACGGCATCGACGAGAGTGAACACAGCGGTAGTCGCGCCGATTCCTAGCGCCAGAGTGGCAACTGCGATCAGAGTGAAAGTTGGATTCTTACGCAGGATGCGCGAGGCGAACTTCAGGTTCTGAAGCACAGGCAGGGACCTCCCCGGGAGCGTGCAAGAGAGACGTGAGGCGCGCGGAAACGTAAGCGAGTGGAATGAATGATGAGGAAAGCGACAGAACCGTCGGCGGTAGCCGATGGGGCAGCCGCGTGTGTTGCGGCTGCGCTCTTCGCGATTGTGTCCTGCTTCGTTGCGCCCGGAGTTGGCCATTCGGCCATCTCCGGTCCGTCGGCTACCGCCGACGGTTCCGTTGTCGTGAAAAAGCCCGCTGGCGGCGGGCTGAGGACGAATAGGCGAATGGGAGGGCTGCTAGGCTCTGCGCTTAAACGGGAGATCCGCGGGATTATCTTCTTCCCCCGTTTGTTCGAGGGCCATATCGGCTAGGTCGAGCCATTGTTGAATACGCAGCGTTTCTGCATCCTTCTGTTCGCGATTGCTTAAGAAGAATTTTGGAGGACGCGGCTTACGAGGCTCAGTCCAAATCTTTACCTTTCCTTTGGTCGGCATCTTCTCCTGTACTCGAACCGGCCGTTGGGGAACGGACAGCCAGGAACTTCGCCTTCCACCATAATCGCTCCGGTTGTCACGAATGATGACAAAAATAGTCTTAGACGGAGATGTTATGAGGCAGGGGATAGGGGAACAGGGGACAGGTTACAGGGCAAGAACGGGGCAGAGGTGCTGGACGGTTTCAAAATGAATGTAAATGTTTGTCATGCCGAACGCCGGGCGTTGGCGTGAGGAATGCCTATGGACTTCGTAGCGTTGCTCCAGAAGCATGGACGTTCGTAGGGATTCCTCACTCCTGCTCACGCAAACAGCGCGTGAGCATCCGTTTCGGAATGACAAGGGTGAAGAATGACAAGAGTGAAGAATGACAACAGTGAAAAGGTTAGGAGCTGTAATGCAGCAATGAGAAGACGTCGTAGTCCTTCAGCTTCTCGCGGCCCTTGAGGAAATCCAGCTCAACCACGAACGCTAAGCCGGCGATGTTGCCGCCTAGCGATTTGGCCAGTTGCACAGTTGCAGCGCACGTCCCTCCGGTGGCGAGGAGATCGTCAACGATGATCACGCGTTGTCCACGGCGGATTGCGTCTTTGTGCATCTCGAGCGAGTCGCTGCCGTACTCGAGTTGATAAGTGACTTTGGCGGTTTCGGCGGGAAGCTTCTTCGGCTTGCGGACTGGTACGAATCCAGCGTTGAGCCTGTAGGCGAGCGCGGGGCCGAAGATAAACCCGCGCGCTTCGATTCCCAAAACGAGATCGATATCTTTCTCCATGTAATGAGCCGAGAGGGCGTCGATCAAGGTGGCGAAGCCGACTTTGTCTTTGAGCAGCGTGGTGATGTCGTAAAAGAGAATTCCCGGCTTGGGAAAGTCAGGAACTTCGCGTATCAGCTTCTTGAGATGATCGCAGTTGATGGCTTGAGGCTTTGACGTCGACTTTGCCGGAGAGGGACTCACTTACCAGGCTCCTTCGATGCGGAATGATGTTTCGCTTGCGTGGTGCTCTTCTTCAAATTCCTGCACTTCATCGACACGCGCGGCGCGCGGACCGCTTTCGAGCGCCTTGCGCAATCGCGCAAGCTGCTCATCGCTGCCGCTGGCGAGGACCTCGACAGCGCCGCCCTCGTTATTGCGCACCCATCCTCCGATGCCAATGGCGCGGGCTTCGCGTTCGACAAACCAGCGAAAGCCTACGCCTTGTACCCGTCCGGTAATGATGTAGCGGCGAGTCATAAAACAAGCTACCGGCTGCCAGCTACCAGCTTCCGGCTAGCTTTTAGAAGTCCTTTGGCGCGCATCAGAAAGAAAACTCAATCGAGTGATTTGGACTCTAGTGCCTCGGCTGGTAGCTGAAGCTGGTAGCTGGCAGCTTCTTCTCACGCTCTAGACAAATACGCGCCTTCGGCCGTATCTACTCGAATCTTTTCGCCTTCGTTGATGAATGGTGGCACTTGCACGACTAGTCCTGTTTCCAGCTTTGCCGGTTTGGTCACGCTGCTAGCCGTCGCGCTCTTTAGTCCCGGTTCGGTTTCGACGACCGTTAGTTCTACTGTCTGCGGCAGCTCGATTCCTACCGGCTTGCTGTCGTAGAACTCGACTTTGATTTGCAGATTAGGCGTCAGGTATTCGACGGCGTCGCCGAGCGTGTCGCGTTTCAAGTGCGTCTGCTCGTAGGTTTCGGTGTTCATGAAGTAGAAGTCGTCGCCGTCGCTGTAGAGGTACTCCATATCGACTTCGTCGACTACGATCTTGTCGATTGGGTCGGGCGAGCGGAAGCGGTGCTCGAACATTGCTCCGGTGCGCAGATTGCGCAGCTTGGCCTGAATGAACGCGCGCAGATTGCCCGGAGTACGGTGCTCAACGCTGAACACCGAGTGCAGATCATTGTTGTGCTTGATGATCATGCCCGGACGCAACTGTGTGGCTGGAATCGCCATGCAGAGAAGTCTCCTTACTGGACTGGTGAATGCCTGCCGAGGCGGGCTGGAATAGCCGCGAGGACGCGGCGAACTCTTTATTTTAGCAGGGGGCTAACAGAACCGTCGGCGGTAGCCGATGGGGCAGCCGCTTGTGTTGCGGCTGCGCTTCAGGATGATGTACGAACTCACGTCTTACTCGGAGCTGGCCATTCGGCCATCTCCGACCCACCGCCTACCGGCGGCGGTTCTGTACCCCTGCTAAAATAAAGAGTTCGCCGCGTCCTCGCGGCTATTCCAGCCCGCCTCGGCAGGCATT
>DATEKE010000208.1:0-19640 GCA_035277605.1 Terriglobales bacterium
CAGCTAAAACCAACCGCAAAGGCATCAGCAGGAAAGACCGGCTATCGGCACTCGGCATTCGGCGAAGTCAAAACCGAATGCGACACCAAGAAAGGGGTTTCGCTCACTTCCGCGCTTCCTTCACGCCTTCAGGTTGTATAACTTCTTTCTTGGCGCAGGCCGCCAGTATGACTTCTGACGTGAACCATCCGTAATACGGATGACATTTTGATTGACCAAATATGAACTCGACGCTCGGCTGTATCGCCGCAAACCTCAGAATTCTCGCATTGATTTCGATCGCGATCATCCTCTCCTCTTCGTCTCAATCGCAGGTCGATCGGCATCCTTCACCAATCGTTGCCACCGTCGATGCGAGCCAGGTGAAAGAGCCTGTCTCGAAGTATATGTACGGGATGTTCATCGAGCACATAGGCAATCTGATCAACCACTCGCTCTGGAGCGAGATGCTCGACGACCGTAAGTTCTATTTCGAAATCGATTCAAAACCAGAGACTCAACCCGCCGGGGCGCCTAACGCCATCCGTCAGAGGATGCAATACAAGAAGTGGCGGCCTATCGGCGCTGACGACTTCATCGCGATGGATCCGAAGCATGCTTTCGTCGGTGAGCATTCTCCGGAGATAAAGCTGGAAGCTGCGGCGCCGCACGGCATTCAACAATCCGGCTTGTCGGTGCGCAAAGGGAAGTCTTACATCGGACGGATATATCTGGCCGGAACGCCGGCGGCGAGAGTGAAAGTGAACCTGGTGTGGGGCACTGGGCCTCAAGACCGCCAAGACATCATCATTCCCACTCTTCATTCTGACTACGCGAAAATTCCACTGAAATTCACGGCTCAGAGCGATGGCGACGATGCGCGCCTGGAGATCGTAGGCGCCGGCACAGGTTCGTTCCATATTGGAACAATCTCCCTCATGCCCGCGGACAATCTCCATGGATTCCGTCCTGATACGATCGCGCTTCTGCGACAACTGAATTCTGGCTTCTGGCGACTGCCCGGAGGCAATTTCATTTCGAATCACGACTGGCACGTGGCCATTGGAGATCCCGATAAGCGCCCGCCTACCTGGGACTATGCATGGAACGCGATGCAGCCAAACGACGTGGGCATGGACGAACTGATGGAGCTCTGCAAACTTCTTGGCGTCGAGCCTTACATCACGGTGAATGCCGGTCTAGGCGGCGCCGAGTCAGCAGCGGAAGAAGTCGAGTACATAAACGGGGCAACGAATACGCGCATGGGCGCATTGCGTGCGCGCAACGGACATCCCGAGCCTTACCACGTTAAGTATTGGAACGTAGGCAATGAGCCGTATGGCTTCTGGGAGATCGGTTGGACTCCGCTGCGTTACTGGGTCATCAAGCATCGCGATTTCGTGAAGGCGATGCGCGCCGTCGATCCGTCGATCACGATTCTTGCCTCAGGCGCAATGCCAGACGAGATGACCGTGACCGGCAATGCGCGAATGGCTACCGGCAAAGCGATCGGAGAGTTTGGCACCGATGCAGACTGGACCGGCGGACTCTTCTCAAAATGCTGGGGAACATTCGACGGCGTGACCGAGCACTGGTATGCGCGAAGCGGCACGCGCTTCGATGTGGACATCGGCCAACACGATACCTACAGAGGCGGAACTACTATGCCCCCGCGCTACGGATACGTTCCGGTAAAACAGACTTTGATCGAATGGGCTCGCGTGCCATCGAATCGCGTCCGGATAAAAGCCGAGGATTGGGCGGAATACGAGAAGCGCTATCCTGCGATCAAAGACAAAAACATTTTTCTGTCCATTGATGAATGGGCGTACACGGGTACACCGACGGACCTAAAACTCGCGCTCGCCTATGCGATGGTGCTGCAGGAGATGTTTCGCCACACCGACTTCATTAAAATGTCAGCCTTCACTATGGGCGTCTCCACCATCAACTTCAACGCAACCGAGTCAAGCTTCAACACCACTGGGTTGATGTTCAAACTGTATCGGGACCATTTTGGGACATTGCCGATCGAGGTCGCCGGCAATTCTCCACAACCTGGTCCCAAGTGGCCGGTGGGCGGGGAACAACCTGCGACCAGTCCCGGTAGCCCGACGTACCCGCTGGATATCTCCTCCGCATTTACGAGCGATCGCAAGTTTCTCACTGTAGCGATCGTCAATGCGACACAAGAGCCGCAGTCACTCAACTTACGCATCGACGGTGTGCAATTGGCGGGTGGAGCAAAGATGTGGCAAATGACCGGCCCGAATCCCGACGCTGCGAACCTGATCGACAAGCAGCCGGAAGTCGATGTTCATGAAGAAGCACTGCCCTCGGTCCCAGAAACACTATCCATCGCTCCTGCGAGTATTACCGTTTATCGATTTGCGGCAGCCGGCGTTACCGCCGCTGCTCACTTTGATGACCGTGCTAACTAATGCTGTGCCTGAACAAGGCAGATAGGAAAAACGTGAAGACGAAAATCCATCTTGCGGTTGTGCTTGCACTGACGTTGTTCCTGACGTTCCCGTTGATTTCCGCCACCTCAGGAATGGTGCGACAGAACGGCGCAGCTTCCAATGTTGCTCCGCCAAGGCCCGCAGGCCCGTGCGACATTTACGCAACCGCCGGCGATCCGTGTGTCGCCGCCCATAGCACGACACGCGCGCTGTACGCCTCTTACAACGGCCCGCTGTACCAGGTTCTGCGCCAGTCCGATGGCAAGACTTTGGATATAGGCATCGTTCAGCCGGTCGCATCGCCTGTCCCTGATACGGGTGGATACGCCGATGCAGCGGCTCAGGATAAATTCTGCGCGAACACCTATTGCTGGGTTGCGAAGATATACGATCAATCTCCGCAGCACAACGACCTCACGCAAGCGCCGCGCGGCGGATTCAGCGGCCCGGCGCTCGGAGGGTTCAACAATCTCCCGCTCGCCGATATGGCTCCGATTACCATAATGGGACACAAAGCCTACGGTGTTTTCATCGAGCCCGGAATGGGACTTCGCCAGAACGACGCGAAGGGCACAGCAGTCGATGACCAGGCAGAAGGGCAGTACTGGGTGATCAATGGACTGCACTATAACTCGGGCTGCTGCTTCGATTACGGCAACGCCGAAATCGACAGCCGAGACGACGACAACGGCACGATGGAAACGGCCTATTTCGGGATTGCTCGCGCGTGGTTTCACGGCAATCCTCCCGGCCCGTGGGTGATGACCGACCAGGAGAACAATCTTGTCGGTTGCGTTAATCCAGATGGATCCAAACTCTGCGTCAACCTGCCGAGCATCACCTGGCGGTTCGTGACCGCAATGGCCAAGGGAGAACCGCACCACTGGACCTCCATGGGCGGCAATGCACAAAAGGGCGATCTCTCTGTCATGTTCGATGGGCCGCGCGTCAATCGCACGTATGATCCGATGCGCAAACAGGGAGCGATCCTTCTCGGCAACGGCGGCGATAACAGCAACGGCTCGCAGGGCACTTTCTATGAAGGCGCAATGACGGCCGCAGGCACTTTCCCCAGCGACGCTACCGATCAGCAGGTTCAGGCCAACATCGTTGCGGCCAAGTACGACGTCTCTCGACTGACTCTCGCGCCAGCGTCCGCAAGCGCAAATCCATCCGGGCTGCAGACGTTCTCACCCGGCTCCTCGCAGGAGATTACTGCAACATTTACGAACACCACCGATGAGCCTGCAAGTGGTGTCACTTTGAGCATGTCTGTGCCGAACAAGCAGTGGACTTCCGTGATTTCGGGCAGCAAGGAAATGTCTAAGAAATTCGCTGATCCGGTTGCGCCGGGCGCGAGTGTTAGCGCGATCTTCAAAGTCACATCAGGCCCAGCGGCCTTCAATGGCGACCTCGTCGGCAACGCTTCATGGGAGAACTCAAACAGCAGCAGCCGACAAATCGAGACAACAGCCGAGAAGGTGCGGAACGTCAGCCCAATCAAGATCAATGAGTTCCGTATAAGCTCCGGTTCTTCTAACGTGACAGATTCGTTCGTCGAACTCTATAACGCGGGATCCCGCAGCGTTGACATTTCCAACTGGACTCTGACTGAACACCCGAGACAGCAGGCCATCTTCTCGGCAGTGAAAATTCCGACAGGAACGAAGCTCGCGGCCGGCGGTTTTTACTTGCTCGGTCTCTCGAACTCCGGGCTCGTGGTTGCCGCGCGCGCCGGTGATACGACCATCTACGTCCGGAGCATGGCCGATATGAAAGTAGGCGATACGGTCAGTATCGACGCTGGCTCCGACGTGGAAACCCGCAAAGTCGCAAGCATCGGCACGGCGGCCGGCACCAATACGACACTGTGGCAGCCCGTTCCCGATGGTCCGGTAATCACTATCCCGACCGGTTCCACCAATGTGCCTGTTACCAGCGCCTCCGGTTTCGTCGTCGGCCAGAAGATGGCGTTGGGCTACGGCGCCACTTACCCTGACGTTGCTCGCGGCCAAGAGCGATACGAGGTTGTCACAGTCACTGGAGTCGGCAAGCCCGGCACGCAAGCCTACCTGGCGGCGGACGCGCCCGCCGGGGCCACCAATATCAGGGTGACGTCAGTGGCCGACATCTCGGTGGGTGACAAAATCCGCCTGGACATCGACAGTCGCGGCCATGGAATCGACAACGTCGAAGTCACGCGCGTGGGCACGCAGTCGACTCGAACGAACCTATCCGCTGAGGCGAGCGCTGGCGCGACCAGTATCAAAGTCCGTAACGTGAACGGTCTCGCTGTCGGTGACAAGATCATCATCGGCACCCCTGCAAACAAGGAAATAGTTAACGTGACCACGCTCGGCACTGCAGGGCCAGGCGGCACCGGCATCGAGTTCACGCCGGCCCTTGCGCAAGCGCATTCACGCGACGAAACGGTGATGGCGTTGGGCACAGGCCTCGATCTGTCTGCGCCTCTGAAGTTCGACCATGCAGCAAATCTGCCTTTCAGCGATCGCGGAACGGGAATCAGCTTCCAACCTGCCTCGACGTTTGCCCATTCGAGCAACGAGCCGGTTCAGCCGCTTGGTACCGGCATTACGCTCGATCGTCCGCTGGCTAGGGGACACACCATCAACTCAGTTGTGCGTGATTCCGCAGTCACCACTGCGGGCTATCAAGGGACGCCCGCACCAAACCAGTGGCTCGGAGGCCCCGAGCTCACAAGCAACGTTCCCTTTTTCGGCCGCGCGATCACGCTCAGAGAAGGGAGCATGGTGCTCCGAGACGCCGCCGGCCTGGTTGTCGACAGCCTCAACTATGGAGGCCTCGTCGATCCGTGGGCCGCGGAGGGCTATCAAGGCACCTCCGGTCTTGACCAAAGTGGCTGCTACGTGTCTGCGCCCGGTTTCGCCGCCGGATTTGGGCCGGCCGCTGTCGCCAGCGCGATCAACGAGAGTGCAGGTCGTTTCCCTGACGGCGCTGACAGCGACAGCAATTGCAGCGATTTCCTTACGCAGGCCGCCACCGCTCTCCTGGCCGCCGCAGATGCCGGATCGACCAACGTCAAAGTTGCCGGCGTGCGAGGTTTCGACGTTGGCCAGAAGATCGCGATTGATACCGGAGGGAACATTGAGAGCGCTGTGATCGCAAAGGTCGGTACCGCAGGTGCGACAACCGTAGGCGCCTCCACAGACGCGGGCGCGACCGTAATTCCCGTCGCCAGCGCAATTGGTTTTCGCGATGGTCAGACCGTCACCATCGACAGTGGCGCAAATTCAGAAACGGCAGTCGTGGCCTCCGTTCGGAGATTCGGCGCCAGCTCAGTCACCGTCACGACGCCGCTCACTCATGCGCACGCCGCCGGCGCACAGGTCTCCGGCACGGGTATCGACCTCGCTGCTGCATTGACCCGAGCGCATCCCGCCGGAGCGCAGGTGTACGACAACGCCCCTACTCCCGGCGCGCCCAATCATTATTTAAGGAGGCATGATTGAAGCTGCGGCTCGCGTCTTCTGCACATGGTCCGCGAAGATCAGAGCCAAAATGGGAAAGGTGCGCCCCGAGCTGGCTTAGCCCACAGAACTAGCAAGGCTCGTATCAAGGACTGTACCGACAGATGGGCAGACTTGACTTCTTGATAAGTCCGCTCATGGCAGCGGTAGAGGCTCGCATCAACGCTTCTTTGCGGCAATTTTCAGATTGGAAAAATAGCCCTCAGTTCCCGGACCGACCCAAAGCGCAACCCCTCCGTCGTGCGGCTCCAGCTTCATGTCGTTCGCGATTAGAGATGGTTGCTCCGCTCCATTGACGTATAGGCGAGCCTTGCGCCCATCAACCTCAATCTTGTATTTGGTCCAGACTCCAGGCTGCAGGTCGACGTACGACTCATACTTTCCCGGAGCTTCCTGCCGCGATTGCGCGAAGTCGAAGCTCGGATACGAGCTGTATTGCGTCGAATGATTTCGCCGCACCTGATCGTCAGCCCGTCCGTTCGTCGGACGCAGATAGATGTACTCGTAGCTCCCATCACTCCGCAGGCGAAACGCGATGCCGATGAATCCGCGGGCACCCTCGCCGGCTCCGCTAGCCGGTTGGCCCGCCAGCTCGACCTCAATCGTGCCGTCGCGAAATACCGTGTTCTTGATTACTGCATATGAAGTGGCATTTTCGGCTTCAGGATTTGCGATCACCCGCACGGCAGCTCGTCCCTTGAAGTTTACCTGCGCGATCGAAACGTTCTTCCCCTGCAGTTGATCGACAGTTTGTCCCAAAACAGGAAATGCGACAAGCGCCAGCAGACAGGCGGATCCCGGAATTCGTGCTTTCATGAGCGACTCCAATCGATTTAAACCATAGCTTGGCGCAACATTAGACGCCGAATCAGAGAATTGGTCACAGGGACGATCTGCTCTTTGAGTACAGGTTTTTGTCACGACCTGCCAACCGTGTCTGTGTCGTACCTGGTCCTTCTAATTCCCAACCGAGATGGGCGAGAAGAACGGGCGAATGAGTCGGGGGTGGCTGGCGGAACCCTCTGCAGGGATACTGAGTGGACGTGCTCGCCGAAGCTAAACTCGCGTTTATCTTCTCAAGGGTCAGCTTTTCAGAATTGAATCGAGTTTGTCGGCGAATTCATCGATCTGGTCAGTTGTGTTGTAGACGTAGAGCGATGCCCTCGCGGCGCGCTTGATGCCAAACCGTCGAAGCAATGGAAGTGCAGCCATGTCACCCGCCCGTATTGCAATTCCATATTGGTCCAGTCTGTGTGCCAAGTCCTCTGGTTGAATCGAATCTGCTGTGAAACAAAAAAGCGAGATTCGATTCCGAGTCTCGCAACCTCCTACAACTTTCAACCCTTTCTGGGCGGAGAGAACTTCGCCCAGATGTGCCGTTAGTCTTTGCTCATGACTCCACATCCGTTCGTACCCCAACGCGCGGATGAACTCGACGGCCGCGGCAAGTCCTACAGGACCAGAGACATTCGGAGTTCCGGCACTGAACTTTCGCGCTGCTTCGGAGTATTCCCAGTCTTCTCTGGACACGGCGTGCGCCATGTTGCTACCCGACTGATATGGCGGCATCTCATCGAGAATCGCGCGTCGGACCCACAAAACACCAACCCCCATTGGCCCCATCATCTTGTGGCTGGAAAAAGCGAGAAAGTCACAGCCGAGCTTCTGTACATCAACCGGGATGTGAGGAACCGATTGGGCCGCGTCGATTAAAACTTTTGCTCCTGTGTCATGTGCAATCTGACAGATTTGGGAAGCAGGATTGATAATCCCGAGCACGTTGGAAACGTGCGAGAAGCAAACTAGTTTCGTCTTTTCGTTGACTAATTGGCGCAGAGAGGCAATGTCCAGTTGGCCATCATCGCGAACTTCTGCATAACGAAGACGTGCGCCTTTTCTCTTAGCCAGGAGCTGCCAGGGAAGCATGTTGGAAGCGTGCTCGGCGATCGTGAGGACGATTTCGTCATTGGCTTCGATGTTCGCTTCTCCCCACGTAGACGCGACGAGATTGATGCCCTCCGTTGTTCCACGCGTCCAGATGATTTCCAACGGATCGTGAGACCCAACGAAGTCAGCTACCTTCGCACGTGCGCGCTCATAAGCTTCAAAAGAGCGCCTGGCAAGAGAGTGCAGATTCGGTGCCGGATTGGCATTGTCGCGGCGGTAGAAGTCAGCTACAGCGTCGATGACCCGTTGAGGACGTTGTGCTGTGGCAGCGGTATCGAAGTAGATCAGTTTGGTGTTGTGGATGATTTGAGCAAGTGCGGGAAACTCCGAGCTGACCGTTGCACCGGGTTTAAGAGATTCGACTTCAGGCTCTCCGCTCAACGACGGTAACAGACCGATGCCACATGCAACTCCTAGATGGAGCATTTCTCGACGACTTAATGTTTCGTTATACATGTAACACACAATGTGATACATATATTACACACTGTCAAGCTCTGAGCAGCAGTCGCCGTCGCGGGAGAAGAGGAGGATGCTCACTTCTGAAGCTCACCGCAGAACCAGAAGCGTCGTTACTGATACGGCCGAGAAGTAAAGGCCGGTTGTTAGCTCGGAATCATGGCTTGCCAGCGCATCGGGCGTTGCAAATGTCCGATGCGATTAGCGCACAGCTTCATAAACGATCATCCGCGCAACTGGTTTTCCGTTCTCTTCCTGTTCGGGCGTATATAGACGGTGTGTTTCCGGATCTACCGCAAGGCTATGAACTGCATGTTGGACGTTGAAATCTTCGATCTTTCGATAATGGTTGGGATCGTCTTGATGAAAGACCGAAATGGCACCGCTGTAGCACGCTGCATAGATGCGGCCGAGACCAGGATCGAATTTGATGACGTCCGGACCGTCGGCTAACGGCAGGTAGGCGATCGCTTGATGCTTGTCCAGGTCGAAAACCGTCATCAAATCGTTTTCTTCACACGACAAGAACGCGCGATGATGTTCGGGATCGAGCGTCATGCCGTGATTTCCTTTGCATTTCCCAACCGGATAACGCCCAATTACCTGATCATTTGCAGGATCGATCACTGCGAAAAGGTTTTGGTCCTGTAAGTTCACGTATACCTTGCGCGCAACTGGATCGTACTGGGGCATTCCCGTCTCGCTGTCGAAGTGAAGAGTGTTCACGATTTCGTCCTTGGTCACATCCACAATTGCCTCAGCGTGGCCGCGCTCGTCGGAAACGTAGAGTTTGTGAAATGGGGCGGCGTAGGCGCTGCCGTCAGGTTTCCGTTCCGTCCGGAGTTTCTTGATCACTTTCATCTGCCGCAAGTCGATCACTCCGATGGTGTTATCGCCCGCGTTCGATGTGTAGACCTTTTTCGATTCCGGAACGTATTCGACGCCTTCTACGCCAGGCGTGTCTGTCACAGTGGCAACAAGTTTGTTTGTTCGCAGGTCGATAACATATGTCTGTCCTGCGGCAAGATGGGCTGAGATCAAGTAGTGGTCATCGGGATCGATCGTGAGATAGTCGAAGCGCCTTCCTCCCGGTCCGGGCAAATCAAATTGAGCCACCTTTTTCAACGTGGCCGCCGATAATTGCGGAACCGCTCCGGGATATCCGAGCGCAATCACGAACAATGCGGCGAACAAGCGAGCTTGCATTTGAATCAGTAGCCTCCATCCATGCAACCACCTCCTGAAGCGAAAGTGGTGCTCAATCGGGCAAAGCGCTGTTACCTCTTCGAATTGGTTTTGTCGATCGCCGCCCGCAAACCTTTGGCGAGCTTCAATGGATCGTCATTGGCCCAGAAGTGCATAAAGAACAAGCGCGGATTTTCCGTCAGCATGTGGCTATGCACGGCAGTGACCTGGATTCCGTTTTCGCGCAGAGCGCGTATGACGGGATTGACTTCGCTTCCGATCAGAACAAAATCCCCGGTGATTGCGGAGCGACCATTTCCCGTCGGCTGAAAGTTGATCGACGTTGCCGTTCCCATCGACGGCGGAATTTCAGTTCCCATATCGGAAATGCTTTCGGCTCGGGGTACAGAGAATTGATAGATGCCGTTGTTGTTCTTGCCTTGATACCCGAGTGTCTTATCGATCTGCCCGGTATCGATGTCGAGGTTCGCCTGTTTTGCGGGCGTGGGAGCAGAATTCGGCGTCTTCGTCAGTGCCAATGCATCTTTCAGCGCAGACGCCAGCTTCGCGGCGTCGCCGTGTCCGGCGACGTGCATGTACATCACACGCGGGCTTTCATTGAGCAGGTGATTATGGACAGCAGTCTCCTCCACTCCTTCCTGCTGCAGCTTCATCATGACGGGTTCCACTTCGGATTGGAGCAACACCAGATCACCCATGACGATTGCCTCATCGCCAACTTTCTTAAATGCCAACCAGGATCCGAGTGCGAGGCCGGCTTTGATCTGCGTTCCAGCAACCGTCACCTTCAGGTCGGAGCGGGGCAGGCTGAACTTGAAAACATCTCCAGGCTGGATGGAGCCTTTGCGTCCAAGCGCATCCTCCACACCCTTCCACTCCTGTGGAGTGCTTTGCTGCGCCTGAACCAGATTCGCCGTGGCAAGCAATATGGCAATAAAGAACATCGACTCTCCGATTAGCGGTTGCGTGGTTCGCTTCATAGCAGTCTCTCCTTACGGGTTTCTTGTTATGCGATCGATTGATAAAGTCCTTCGATCATTTCCATTCCTCGACGTAGCAACTCTTCATCGGCTGTGCCTTCTTGCGCCCACCCGATTAACACGCGATCCAAACCAACTCCTTCCGAACGGCCGTATCTCTCGTCTTCCAAGTCGGCGTCGTGAATGATTTGTGCAATGACCGCCACCTTCGGATCGCGAATCGCGAACTCTTTACGCAAGGTTTCAAAGGTGCAATCGTCGCCGCGATGACCGAAGCCACCAGCCTGAAACATGTCAAAGGGCACCGCGTTTGGAACCTTGCCCGGATCGTCGGCGAAGGAAAATCGCGCGTGTGCATCGATGAATTTGCGGATCAGCCAAGCCGATGAAACCCGGTCGATACCGGGTCTTGGCCGCGTGACCCAGGTCCGATTGAGATACTCCTTTCGCTTGTTTGTGGCTCGAGTGGACGAGGAGTGCGCAACTCCGTCGGCGCTGTTCAGAAAACTCTCGACCCGGCTGCGCAGAGGGCTGTTGAAAAAGTCGATGCTGGCAATTTGTTGAAATCGCCTGCGTAATCGCGCCAAATCTGCTGGATTTCTCTTAGCGGGTTTCTTGCGAAGCGCCCGCTGGAGTTCTTCGTAATCCCTCGATCTTGCTTCTGTGAATTTTTGACGCAGTTGCGCGGAAGGCTGGTCGTCAATCTCATTCACCTTCACTACCGACGCGTTGCCGTTGTACTTTCGAATCGCGGCAGCAAGCCATTCGAAATGCTCGTGATTCGAAGCTGTGTTGGGCAGAAGATATCCCGAACTGGGAAGTGAGAGTGCGCCGTATTGCTTCAGCTTTCGCCACACCTCAACGCGGCGGCTGGCTTGCTTCGTCGGCAGACTGAACATCAGCAGCAGCCAGGGAGCGTCGGCATTTCCTGGCCGATCTTCCACCTGGTTTGCGTGGCTTTCTGCTACGACCATTCGCTAGAATGATATAGATGTAACATCATTCCGCGCAAACGACTTCTGCGCGGAAGACCCCGAGTAAATGTCTGGAAAGGAGAGATTTCATGAAGCTTCGAATCATTTGTCCGACGATCGCGTTTACGGTTGTTGTCGCACTTTCGTTGTGGGCGGCGCCGCAAGCCAAAAAGTCACATGCCGCAAAGAGTACAAAGAGCGTCACGGGATGTTTGCAGAAAGGAGACGAGCCGAACGAGTACAGCATCACTGACGCGGATGGGAAAACATATGGTCTGCGCAGCTCAACCGTGAAGCTGAGCGATCATCTTGGTCACAAAGTCACCGTGACTGGAAGACTCAGCGCTGAAGAAGAAGAAAATGAAGCTGCTGAACGCAAGGAACACAACGAACAGAATGAAAAGAAGGAAGCTGGCGACATCCGAGTGACGAGTCTCAAGATGATCAGCAAATCATGCCAGTGAAACGCTGAAAAAATTCACTGACCGGGCTGGTAGCAGGCGTAATTTCTTCTGTACGAGACCCCCGGTTGTGGGTGCCGCGCTCCGCGTGATTTCGCGGGGTGCGGCATAAACGGCTTCAGTACTCTGATGATGCTGCATCTGCTCTCTCGCAGTCTTCCGCGCATTTTGAACCGAGGCACTCCCGATCTTCTGGACACTGGTGCTGGAGACCAGCTGGTTCGTGCGACGACTCAGGGTTGGGATTAGTGGCGACTGGTTTTTCCGGATTTGAATCCTACTTCACTTCCGCGTCGCGATTACTTCACGGGCGCGATTTGCGCAATGAAGGTTCCCCAGTTGGCAAGCAGGGTTCTCGGCGCTAGCGGAATGTACTCGGCGGCGATCCACAATTCGCCGTGATCATCGACTGTAGCCGCGGAGTAATCGCCGGTCCGGGCCGCGCCCTCCGCGCCGAAGTATTTGTAGCCGCTGAAGCCGTCGTGCGGAGCTGCGCCGGGGGCGACGATTTGGATTTCGCTCGCTCCGTTCGGCGTTAGGCTTGCCATAGCTGCGCTGGGATAGTAATCAGATCCGCTTAGCGTAAAGGCGATTACGCCGTTCCCATTTTGGGCGATGCTGAGCGCTGGATGGAAGGCGTCAGCATTGTGAACGGCCACATATCCCTGGTCTGCGACTTCAGCCTTCAGATTTCCTTCGGGAGAAATTGACGGAGTTACAGCGAAATATGCAATGCCCGCGTGGGGCATCGGATCGTTGCCCACCGCGGCGATCGTGGTAAGCGCCGACCAGAGTCTTCCGCCAGAGAAGACGGTTTGCTGCATTCGGTGGTCGTTGGTGGCGATGAACTGCACCTTTTCCGCTACCAGACTTCCCAGTTCTGTATTGCCGGGGCGCTGCGGAGCGTCAGGGGGAACGCCGAACTGCTCGGTTTCGACAATCTTGTTCTGGAGTTTCAAAACGGGAGCGGCGTCTGCGAGCGATGCGGTATTTGTGATCGCCCACACGGCGATGCGGCGGTCGAGCATGTTGCGAATATCCGCCACGCTGGAGAAGTACTCGACCCCATGTGCTGCGTCGTCGGTTGAAAACGAGCTTTGCTTCGCGGGCTGTACGCTGAAGGCAAATCCTCCGGGAAGCTTTGGTCCGCTCCAATGGACGATTGCGGGCATGGCTCCGCTTGCGAGCAGATTCTTCGAGATCGCGTAGAGTTGAACGCCTGCGAATCCTTCGCGCAGGCTAAAGGCGTTGGTCGAGATGAAGAACCCGTGAGCATCGGCGCCGATCAAAGGCTGATCGCCGTAGCACGGACAGCCTTCGACGCCGTCGCTGGTCGTGTCGATACTGTAGATTTTCCAGTCCTGTGTCGGATCGCTTGTGGTTGAGACGGCAATGAGCAGATGCGTGGGCGCGGTGAAGGTTCCGGTGTCGCCGCGCGTCGAGATCGCAGCAACAGTCACGAACCAACGCTGAAGTTGTGTGTCGTAGTAGGCGCGCGGGTCGCTGGTGAAGTCACCAAAGGTCCCGCTGGAGCGATTGATCTCCGGCTTTAGACGGAAGAACTGGTTGAGTGCCGTTGGGCCTTGCTTGAGCGCTCCGGTATTGGCGTCGTAGACGGCCAGTGCGGCGTTTACGGCCTGGAGGACAAATCCGTTGCCGACGGCCAGTGCCTCGTCGGGAGGCTCGGTGCTGAATTGAGTGTTCGCATATGCGCCCGTACCCGCGAGTCGCTGATCGCGATGTGTGAGCCCGTTGAATGCAAGAGCAACGCTGGATGCGGGAACAACCGCCTGCGGGTTCGCGATTACTGGTATCGAGGCATTGCCCGGACCGCGCCGGATTCCCGCGAGCTCTCCATCCGTCTCAGGGTGCGGACTGATCTGGAGGTCATCGGCAGAGATGCCTGTTGCTGGGATGGCATCAAGTTGCGATGTGCCCAGGTATTGCAGTGTTTCGCGTGTGGCCTGTGCGAAGCCCGGTATGAGAGCCAGGAAAGCGAAGCCGCAAATCAGAAGAAGTTTGCGTAATGGGGTGAAGGCGGGCAGCACTGCTGTTCTTGGAATCGTATTGTGGTTTGCAGGATGGCGCAAGGCACCAACTCGGAACCAGGGTGAAATGTCAAGACCGACGGCCGTCTCTCGGGCCAGATTTTGAGGGAATGCCTGAGATCTGATCTCAAGCTAAATCGCAAAATCCGAAGGCGAACGTCGGTCCTTATGACTCGAAATACGACTCAGAATGTTCAGAGTCTACGCGTAAGCCGGTTCTAGCAGGCCGGCCAGAGCGTCGAGAAGGACGTGCTCGCCATCGCGGGAATCAATTGCGGCGTCCACTTCGTGGTGACGCCCGCTGGCGTGGATCACCAGCACGCGACACATCGAGTTCGCCTTCTTCGCCATATAAGGAAGATGGTGGCGGTCGTCGCGGGTCAGCGTATGGCCGAGCACGACTACGTCATACTTCGCAGCGCGCACGGCCTCCTCAATGGCGCGCCGTCCGACGGCGGTTTGCACCGAATATCCTGCCTTTTCCATGACTGCCGAGTGCAGTTTGAGGGACTGTGCATCGCCTTCTCCGTACAAAACCGTGGCTTTGACCGAAGTCTTACCCATTTACCACCTCCGAAGGCGCAGAGTAGCAGTAAGGCCAGACAGGGCGAAGATGACGAAAGACAGGTCGGAGTAACTTTCGACAGGCGGCACGCTGCTATTCGATGAGCAGGTCTTCTGTGACGTGAACGGCAGGCGATCATGCGTCGTACCAGAAGATGCGCACCCTACAGTAGGGATGCGAATGCGCTGCGCTTCCATGCGGGAGCTCGCGAAATGACCGGCTGGATCTATGCTAAGCAATTGTCCCGGAAGGGGTTATCTGGCAATTCCAACAATTCACTGCGGTATGCGGTTTTTGGGCAGAACGTGCAGAATTCGGCCATCGTGGCGAGAAGAGTCGCTGCTGCAGGGAATTGCCGCGAATCTATTGTCCTTGCTTCTCAGCCATTTCCGTCGCGCCTTTTTTCAGGATCTCGACCCCTTGCACCATGGTCAGGTGGTCGGGAAGACGCCTGAAGTCGCTTTCGTACTCCTGCTCCTTATATACGAGCGACTTAAAGATCAGAGCTTTGCCGGTCAGGTCGAGCTTCATGACTGTGGTGTCCCAGTGGTTTCCGTCAACTTGTTCCTGCTCCACCATGAAGCTGCCGCCCCGGTAGAGGCGTCCGAGGATGCCCCAGCCAAAATCGACGTCATGAAAGAGGTGGGCGTCGATCTTCCGCAGGCGTTGCTGCGGGAGGTTCAGCCAGAGCTCGCCCGCCATGCCGGTATACACCGATTCCTCGCGCGATGCAGGCTCGTAATCGGGATCGGGCCTGAAGCGCAGCTTTATTGTGTCGCCGTCGCGTCCGATCTCCTGATAGAAGAAGGCATTAGGCAGGGCCTTGACCATGATCTGCGCCCGGTTCTCATCTTCTTTTTCGCGCTTCATGCGCTGGCGTTGAGCGTCGGGATCATTGGCGAGTTTCGTGATCTTCTCTTCCTCGGAGCGCTTTTGGTCTTCCGTTGGCGCCTTACCATCGATCAGCAGTGTGCGCGCCACGCTGCCCTGATCCGTTTGGACGATCTCCTTCAGGGAACTTCCTTTGGGCGTGACTCTCTTTAATCTGAACATGTAGTGAGTCTTGTCGCGCGCCTCCTGCTCTAACTCGTTGGCGACAACTTGGCGTACAAGCTCGCGAGCCTTGGGATCGTTAGAAAAATTTGGGCCTTGACTGGCGCTGTCATCGGCATGCAGAGCTCCGCAAACAAAAACGACAGCTGCAGGCAAAAGGACGAGCCTCCTGGCGAGGCTGCGTGCTGTGGTTATGGACATAGAAGCCTTGGGGTCGTACCTATTAGACGAACAAAAGCCGCTACTTTGTTGCAACACACATTAACACCAGGAGTTGGGAAATGCAGGCGCAAAACGCCAGCGGCGGCTCTGGAAGCCGCCGCTAGATGAAGAAGATGGTGTACTTTCAGCAGGATACGTTCAAATCGGAATTCACTCGCCCGATTCAATGTGATCCCAACGTAATGTCGGCCCATTCGGAAAAAGGCAGTCCCATTGGCTGTTAGCCGCTGATAACGACAGAACCGCTGTTCCCCTGGTTCTTCGGTTCTGCTGCACACAGCGGCCGTTCCGACTGAGCCGACTCTCCGCTCAGTTGCACGCGCATCACCAATGTGCCAATGAGCGCAGAAGCGGTTGTGAATGGCGCGTTTCAGAAGGATTCTGCAAGTACGCGGGGGAATAGACCGCTGGTGCTCTGGATATCCAACTTGAGTATCAGCGTACTTCATGGTGGTACTCAGATTCCACATTGCTGTCTTATTCGGACACTCCGATTCCTGGGCCTATAATGCTGGTACGCACGGCTGACGGGATGACTCGGAGCGGCGAACCCGGATCGTCCATTGCGCAATGGGAGTTGCGCCTGTATAGTTTGCGCCAACCTGCTGCGGTCACCTGCACGCAGTCGAATATTGTGTCTGGCAGTGGACAGCTCGTATACAGAGGAGGGGTCCGTGGATAACTTCCGTCCGGGTGAATCGCGCACCGACATTGCCCATATCGGGAAATCCGTAGTCATCAAGGGTGAACTCTCGGGCAGCGAAGATCTGTATCTTGACGGCGAAGTAGAAGGCAACATCGAACTGCGCGACCACAGCCTCACCGTCGGTCCCAATGGACATATTCGAGCGAACATCAATGCCAAAGAAGTCATAGTGCAGGGCAAGGTCGAGGGCAATATCTCCGGCACAGATCGCGTGGAACTGCGCAAATCTGCAGTGCAGGTCGGCGATATCTCTACCCAGCGCATAGTCATCGAAGACGGCGCGTACTTCAAAGGCGGCATCGACATTCGCAAGGACAAGGACAAAGATCAGACTCCGCGCCGCGAAACTTCTCCGGCGCAAACCCAAACTTCTACTCCGGTCACGCAGGTTACGACTCCACCGTCGTCCCCGTTGCCTGCTGCGCCCGCTTCCTCAACCAGAGGCTAGGATAAGATCAACGAAAGGTGGCTAACTCCTTCTTTCGGTTTTTTCGCCGCGGCGCAGCGGCCGAGCAGGAACAATCAGCGCAAACAACCGACGCCGGTACCCGGCGCTCCAGTGGATTAGGAGAGCTCACGCGCCTGCTCAAAGGCGCAGAAGGTCTCGCCATTCTGGACCTCGGACCAACCTCGCCGGCGAACATCACGCATTTCACCGAACTCGGCCATCGCGTTTACAACGAAGACGTTCTTCTCCTTTCCCAAAATTCTGAATATCGCAGCAGCTCGGAGCCGGGCGGAATCGATGTCGACCGTTTCTTCAAAGAAAATCTCGTCTTCCGCAACGTGAAGTTCGACGCGGTGCTGTGCTGGGATATTCCCGACTATCTCGCCGAACCGCTGGTGAAGCCAATGATCGAGCGCATCGCCTCGGTGCTGAACCCGAAAGGCTACCTGCTCGCTTTCTTTCATACGAAAGACGCCGGACCAGATGCGCCGTATTATCGCTACCACATTCATGGCGCCGACACGCTTCGCCTCCAGCATGGCCCGCAATTCCGGCTGCAGCGCATCTTCAATAATCGCCATATTGAAAATCTCTTCCATGATTACGCCTCGCTGAAGTTCTTTCTCGCTCGCGATAACGTGAGGGAAGTGCTGGTCGTCCGCTAGTCCCCACATCATCCGAATGTCTTTTTCCCATTTCCGTATCGACCTGTCTCGTGTACATTAGCGCGAATGACTCCGGCCCTCGCGCCCATCCAACCCAAAGCGGAACAGGCGCTGAACAAAAACTTTTCCCAATTTCCTTTCTGGCCGCATTTCTCCGAAGACGAAATCGCCGCTGCGGCTGAAGTCCTGCGCTCCGGACGCGTGAATTACTGGACTGGCGAACACGGCCGCAGATTCGAACAGGAATTTGCTGCAAAGTGCGGTTGTAAACATGCCGTTGCGGTCGCAAACGGAACCGTCGCTCTCGAACTCGCATTGCGCTCGCTCGGCATCGGTGCAGGCGATGACGTCATCGTTCCGAGTCGCACATTCGTGGCCTCTGCAAGCTGCGTTGCAATGTGCGGAGCGCGGCCGGTGTTTGCGGACGTCGATCGCGACAGCCAGAACATCACCGCGGCAACTATCGAGGCGGTGCTCAGTCCGGCGACACGCGCGATCATCGCCGTCCATCTCGCGGGCTGGCCTTGCGAGATGAATTCCATTCTGAAACTCGCGCATAGAGAGAACTTGCTCGTCATTGAAGATTGCGCACAAGCGCAAGGCGCAACCTACTGCGGAAAACCGGTGGGCTCCTTCGGTGACACTGCTGCCTTTTCTTTTTGCCAGGACAAAATCATGACCACCGGCGGCGAAGGCGGCATGCTGGTCACAAATAATTCCGCAGTGTTCGAGCGCGCATGGGCGTTCAAAGATCATGGCAAGAATTACGCGCTCGCTCGCGCCACCAACAACAATGGATCAATTCGCCGGCTCCATCATTCCGTCGGCACGAACTGGCGAATGACCGAGGTCCAGGCCGCAATCGGACGCCGCCAACTGCTCAAAGTTCCTGATTGGCGCCGGCAGAGAAGACGGAATGCCGAGATCCTGTATACGCCGCTGTCGCGATTGCCGGCCCTCCGTATTCCTGTTCCGCCGGATCATATTGAGCATGCCTTCTATCGTTTCTGCGCGTTCGTCCGACCGGAAATGCTGAAATCGGATTGGAACCGTGATCGCATCCTCCAGACGATCTCATCGCAAGGAGTCCCATGCTCGAGCGGCGGAAGCGGCGAGCTCTATCTTGAACAGGCGTTTGCCTCCTCGCGTCCGCCGGAGGGGCTTCCTATCGCCAGCGAGATTGCAGGAACGAGCCTTGCTTTTCTGGTTCATCCCACTTTGGGAAAGCACGATATGGAAACAATGTCCGAGATCGCGACGAATGTCCTACAGGCTGCATCACTCTGAATCGTCCCCATTGGCACTGTCATCCCTCGCACCGCAGCCACGCCACTTCTAATCACAACAACTGCAGTTGCGGCGCGGGGGATCTGTTGTTTGGCACAGCCACAGCGCGTACAAATCATCATTGATACACTCGCTACGTGACTGCGGATTCCGAACGTGCAGACGCACATTTCCAAAGAGGTCTCGATCTGTTTGCGGAAGGCAAGAATGAAGATGCTGTTGCGGAATATGAACAATGCCTCGCCTTGAATCCCAAGCACTCGGAAGCCCTGCATGGACTCGCGCGTGCATTGCAAGAGCTGAACCGCCTTGACGAATCGGTAGCTGCCTGCAAGCGTCTCGTGGAGCTCGAACCCGACGACCCGCTTTCTTTCACCGCCTTGTCGATCGCGCTGCATAAAAGAGGGCTGATCACCGAAGCCGAATCCGCCGCCAATCAGGCGCGCATCCTCGGCTGGAAAAAGCAATTACGCGAGAAAAAACCACGCATCATCTGATTGCATTCAAGCCAGCTTTCCTCCTGTCGAGCGGCTATGCTATAAAATGAAGACAACTTAACCGCAGCTCGCCCTCCTGGCGAGAAGCAAACGACACTCCTCAGTAGCTCAATGGCAGAGCATCCGGCTGTTAACCGGAGGGTTGTAGGTTCGAGTCCTACCTGAGGAGCCA
>DATEKE010000209.1:0-9501 GCA_035277605.1 Terriglobales bacterium
GCCCGAGCCCTGCGAGCTGTCCGATCGGATTCAGATCGAGGATCAGGTCTTTGTCGACAGTCACGCCCCAGCTCTGAAGAAGATTCGTGAGCGCGTCGTTGTCGGCGACTTCAGAGCGCCCGACTTTGAGTGGAGGATCCAGCATGACTAGCGCCCGTCCGCCGTTCTCGACGTACTTTTTGATGGCATCGACTTCCGGCTGCTGATAATCGCCGCTCGGTCCGCCGATCACGATGACCGTGCAGTCGCTCGGAATCTCGGCTTTCTCGAGCAGGCTGACGGACTTCGCCGTGTACTCGTCTTTGCCGAGCAAGTCTTTGAAGCGCGAATAACCGGAACGATCACTGTTGTCGATCTGGTGCTCTCCGCTTCCGGTCACGAAGCACACCGTACGTGTGTTGTTCTTGAGATCACGAATGAAGGCGCCGGTAATGCCTTCCTCCGTCATGCTCTTGGCCTCTTCCTTTTTCGCGCCGATTTGGACCAGAGCGGTGCCGTAATTCTTGATTGCGTCTGCGCGCGCAATGTCCGGCTTCTTGTCCGGATCAACGTAATCCACGTGAATCTTTGGCGAGAGGTTCTGATACTGCTCGAGCAGGTCCTTGGCGCTCTGGAAACGTGTGGACTGATCGAAGTAGGTGATGATCGCGTCCTGCTTCAGACCTTTGACGATCTTCGCTGTCTGCTCGGAGAGGCTGTATCTCTTGTTGGCCGTGCCGTCGTAGGTCTTGTTGTAGCGGTCGGCGAGCACATTGGCGACTGCGACGATGGCGATGACGACAAGAATATAGACGGTCGCATAGGCGACATATTTCGTTTGACGTGCTTTAAGAAGCGATGCGTTCACTTACGACCTCCAGCGCAGCGATTCCATCGAGCGCGCGGTGAAGAACAATCCAACCAGGATGAGCGTGGCGTAGTACACGGCGTCTTTGATTTCGAGCACACCGCGTGCGAACGACTCAAAGTGCACGGTCACCGACATGTACGAGAGCACTTTGGCCCAAGTTGCCGTTTCGTATCCGCTCACCCACTCGAAGACCCAGAACATCAGGCAGACCGCAAACGTGGCGGCGCCGGCGATAATCTGATTCTTCGTCAGGGTGGAAATGAAGGTTCCAATCGCCAGCAGACATCCCGCCTGCAGCAACAGGCCCAGATAACCGATGAGCAGAGGTTTCCAATCCGGATTCCCGTATCGGAACAGGAAGATGAAACTCAGGCCGGTGAAAAACAGCATGGAAGCATAGAGCGTTAAGGCGGCCAGCCACTTGCCAAGAATCACTTCCACGTCGCGAATGGGAGAAGTCGTGAGCAGCTCGATGGTCCCATTGCGCTTCTCCTCTGCGAACAGACGCATGGTGATAATCGGAATGAAGAAAAGACCGATGACGCTGGCGTTGTTCAGTAGCGGGCGAATGATTTGCTCGTTGATATTCATGGGGAGCATCTCGCCGCGCATCTGCTGCTGCATGCCTACATAATCGAAGTAGGCCACGCCGTTCCAGAAGAAGAAGCCGAAGATCACGGCAAACATAGTCAACAGCAGCCAGGCAATCGGCGAAACGAAATAGCTGCGAAGTTCCTTTTGAAAAATGATCCAGACGTTTCTCATGCCGTTTTCCCCTGGGCCACCGGTTTAGCCGTCTCAGTCTCTTGCGCGGTGAGTTGCAGGAAGATCTCTTCGAGACTTACTGCAGTAGGCCTCAGCTCGTTCAGGTCCCAGCCGGACTCAACAACGGCCCGTGCCAGATCGCCGCGAACAAAACCCTTTTGGCTTTCCACCTGAAAGATTACGCGGCTATCGCGAGTGTCCTTCAGCGAAACGCGGCTGACTCCGTTTACACGCTCAAGACGCGAGCGAAGTGTGGCCGCATCGAGATTGCCGTTGCGTCCTGCGATCTCGACCAGCATCGACTCGGCTCCGCGTGCGCGCGCCTGCAGGTTCTCGACCGAGTCGGTCGCCACCAGCTTGCCCTTATTGATGATGATCACCTTCTAGCAGGTCTGTTCCACTTCGGGAAGGATGTGCGTGCTCAGGATGATCGTGTGATCGCCGGCGAGGCTGCGAATCAGGTCGCGCGTCTCGTTGATCTGCTTGGGATCGAGTCCGGCAGTGGGCTCGTCGAGGATGAGCACGTCGGGATTGTGAATGATCGCTTGCGCCAGACCAACGCGCTGCCGGTAGCCTTTTGAGAGCTTGCCGAGCAGCCGGCTGCGAACATCAGTGATCGAGCAACGTTCGCATACGTAATCCACGCGCTTGGAAAGCTCGGCGCCGCGAAGCCCTTTCAGCTTGCCGACAAACTGAAGGTACTCAACCGTTTCCATCTCGAGATAGAGCGGCGGAGTCTCCGGCAGGTATCCGACGCGCTTCTTCACTTCGAGCGGCTGCTCGAGGATGTCGAAACCGGCGACGTTGGCTCTCCCGACGCTCGGAGGAAGGAAGCACGTGAGCATGCGCATGGTCGTGGTCTTGCCCGCGCCGTTGGGACCGAGGAAGCCGACGATTTCCCCTTTTTGCACTTCAAAGGAAATGTGATCGACGGCAAGATTGCGGCTGTATTTTTTAGTTAAGTCCTGAACTTGAATCATTGTGAGAATTTGCGACCGGCTTCGATTGAGGAGCGCCTGACTACTCGCTACTGGAGCCGGCAAATTCGTAGAATTGAAATTCTGTGTACTACTTTAAAAACTCTGCGGCCAGAGCGCAACCAGCGCTGCTGGATTCGGCTGTCTTCGAAAGTTGCTATACCAGATTTCTGGTCCAATCCATACGTGCCGCGTCTTGATTGCGTCGTTCGCGCACCACCTGCCGTGTTGTGATCTAGATACGCCATCGAGCATCGCTATCCTGGCACACAAGCCAATCTGAAAAAGAATGTACGAAGCATCTGCAACTCCAAGCAACTCCTGCTCTTAGGCCAATCACGACGTGCGATTTGCCCCGTTAATCTGCTGTTTTTGAGGTCGGCGTTAACCCCTACTTTTCCACGGCGTTAACGCCAGATTTCCACGGCGTTAACCCCACTTTTTCCACGGCGTTAACCCCGCCCGATTTCGGCGTTAACGCCGAAATTCGATGCTGAGGAGAAGTCATTAACATTTGGCAGAGACGCGGTATGCCGCGTCTCCATTCTGTGGGCGTGCCGTGCGCATGCTTGTGCAACAAAGAGGGAGCATGCCCCGTCTCTACTCGTGATTGGTTCCAAACGCCGTGATCTCTTCCGATCTCGTCTAGTCTCATCCGATCTCATCAGATACCTCATCGCCGCCGATGAGATATCTCGTAGCCTAATCTCGTCCAATCTCATCGAATCTCATCAGATCTCTATTGAACCGCCCATTCGATTGCCTGGCTGCGGCGGACACGAGTACGGCCGAACCGCTCAGAAAGCGGCAGGACCGCTCAACTGTGAGTGAAGTATTCTGCCGACCGTTCGTCATGACCCCTACTCCTGTGCTATGACGAAATCGGGCGAAAGTCAAGCGAAATATTATTCCCACAATGGGATTATCTCGGAGCGGGCTCCGGCTCCAACCTCGGCTTCTCGAGCCGCGCGGGCCCTTGCCGAGGCACATACTCTGCCTTCTCTCGCGTGATCCTCTGCCGCTCCAGCGTCAGCGGACGCTGCAGCACCATCTCGACCGGTGTTCCGGCGGGATAGTTGATCTCGTTGCCACGGGTGAAGAGCACCTCTGCCAGACCAACCGCTCCGCCAATCCCGCTTCCGACCAGAGCACCCTTGCCGCCGCGAGCGAGAGCACCGATGATCGCGCCCTCCGCAGCAGGGCCGGCGATGGTGCCTGCGTCCTTGCCCTTTGTGCCATCGGCCTGAACGCTGCCTTCTTTGTTGATCACCTTCCCGTTGTCCGCGCCCGGCACGTTATCGACGGAGCCAGGGACTGAAACCGTGTACCCATTCGGGAAGATCAGAGTGGTGAAGTGGAACAGAACTTCGGCACGTCCTTTAATGCGGCCGGAGCGCTTCACGTTGTCGATCACTCCTTGCACATACGTTCCCGGAGGGATCGCCATGGTGTTGCTGATGCTCACGGGGAAGTCGGTCTCCAGGTACACGCCATCACCCGGCTTGGCACTCTTGGTATTGACGCCGCTCTTGAGCCGCATCAGCAACTTCGTTCCGGCAGGAACCGTGAGGGTTTGAGCCGCGGTATCGGAGTTGGTAGCTGCCGAAGAATCAGAAGCTGATTGCGCGAAAGCCGTCGAGCTGAGCAAGAGCAGGGAAGCAACAAAGAAGCGCATAGAAACCGCCTGAAGTCAGGATGCGATCAGGGCGTGAATATCATACCCCGGGTGTAACAGAACCGGCGCCGGTAGGCGCAGGGGCAGCCGCGGTGTGTACGGCGATGCGTCTCCATACTGCGTGCAGTATCGTCGCGCTCGGAGTTCGCCATTCGGCAACCTCCGACCCACCGGCTACCGCCGCTGGTTCTGACAACCCGCTTAAGGCGCGGAAGTTGTGCTGGGGATCTCTTTCGCCAGTCCTTGCGGCGACCAGGCATCCATGATGTCTTTTGCGATGTGGGCCACGAGCATCTCGGCGGCGTTGTCGTTATTCCAGCTCTTGTCCTCGTTGTCGTAGGTAAACGCGGAAATGATGATCGGTCCAGTCTTGGAATAAACAACTGCAACGTCGTTTCGTACCGCATCGAGTGAGCCGGTCTTGTTAGCAATGAGTGAGAGCCCTTCGGAAGTGTCGGAGGTTTCGATGTAGTGCGGGACGAGGTTGCGATATTGCTGGTTGCGCAGCATGTAAAGCATGGCATCGCACAGCTTCTGATCGTGCAGATCGCAGCGGACGATCCTCTCCATAACCTTCGCCATCTCGCGGGCCGTCGTTTTTCCCAATCCGAACTTCTTCTGATCCGGCGGCATTGGGCCGGTCGCGGGCTTGTAAACCTTCTTGTACAGATAGGTGTCCTTCAGTCCCATTTTCGCGATCTGGTCATTGACGTTCTTAATGCCAACCTGATCGATCACAAGATTGGTCGCCGTATTGTCGCTCTCGATAATCATGAACGTGAGCGCATCTTTGAGCGTGATGACCAGCGGAGTGTCAAAGAATTGCAGGATGCCGGAGCCTTGAACAATGTCGTCTTTGTGCAGCGTGACTTTATCTGCCAGCGAATGCTTGCCGGCTTTCACCTGCTGCATGGCGTCAACCAAAATGGTAAGTTTGATCACCGAGGCGGTCGCGACTGGAGTGTCGGCATCGATGGCAACCGTCTCTCCCGTTTTGAGATTGGTTGCATAGAGCGCCAGCTTTCCGTGATGCTGCGCAGCCAGCGCTTCGATCTTGGATTGAAGCGCGTTATCGGTAGCTGCAAAGGAAAGAGTTGTAAATAAGAAGAGGGCGGAGAACGAGAGCAGTAGTTTCTTCATCGGTTAAGAATTTTTAGTCCTTGCGGCCAGTTTCAGCAACTCGGCTGCGACGCGATCGGTCGCGTGCCGCACCATATCGCCTTCGGCAACGAAGTTGCCGATCACGCATCGTACTCCCAAGGCTTCGATCGCGTCGCGATCCACCACGATCCGGCTGGCGCCTTCGAGCGCGTACTTTGCCTGTAGTGATTCACTGATTGGAGCCGTATTCACGATGGCGTAGTCAAAGATCGGTGCGCCGGCATGCTCGTAAAGCTTGCGGATGTGATCGGCGGCTGTGAGCCCAAGGCTCTCGTTGGCCTGCGTCATCAGATTGCAGACATATACCTTAATCGCGCGCGACGCCGCAATCGCCTCCGGAATGCCGTGAACGAGTAGATTCGGCGCGAGACTGGTGAAAAGCGATCCCGGACCAATGGTGATCAAATCCGCTTTCGAAATTGCCTCCAGCGTCTCTGGCAATGGCTCCGCGTTTTCCGGCACCATGCGCAAACGCTGGATTCGCAGATGGCTCGCCGTGATGTTGGTTTCGCCGAAGACGGTTGAACCATCGTTCATCAGTGCTTCGAGCTGAACGTTGCTGACGGTCGAAGGAAAGATAGTTCCGCGGGTCGCCAGAATCTTCGATGATTCGCGCACGGCTTCGGCAAAGTCGCCGGTCACAGCGGTGAGCGCGGTGACGAACAAATTGCCGAAGTTATGACCTTCGAGACCTTCGCCAGTTTCAAAACGGTACTGGAAGATGCGTGAGAGCAACGCCTCGTCTTCCGACAGAGCGACCAGGCAGTTGCGAATGTCGCCCGGCGGAAGAATGTTGAATTCTTTGCGCAGACGTCCGCTGGAGCCACCATCGTCGGTGACGGTTACGACTGCAGTGAGATCCCCAATCGGCGGCAAGTCATGCGAACCCGACTTCGGCGCCTCGATTCCGGGAGTATGCGGCGCATAGCGCTTCAACCCGCGCAGCAGCGTAGAAAGCCCAGTCCCACCGCCCATCGCCACAACGCGCAGCGGACGCGAATCCGAGCGCCGCTCCCCGCGTTCGGCAGGCTCAGCTACACTCGATCCGCCGTGTTTGGATAGGCCAGGCAGCGCCACGGTGAAATCTTAACCCACGCAGACATGGAGCCAGCGACGAGAAAAGCAATTTGAACACGAAGGGCACGAAGGACACAGAGGCTTAAAGAGGAACTTGTGGGTTCGGTCCATCAAGTGGTTGGACTCAGTAAATTGAGTATCGAAGAGATTATGCTCGAGCCCATGCGCGGGTGAACACTAAGAAGCTCGCCCAGCGAAGGTTTCTGGCCTTCGCTTCCTCCGTGTCCTTCGTGTTCAATGCTTTTGTCTTTCGCTGTTTCCCGAAAGGCGACGCGGTCTAGATCTAGGACCCCGGCTCGGGCGGGACCTCGGGATAGAGCAGTTCCGTGAAGCGAGGATCATCCGCCATGTTCTTGAAGTCGGGATCATTCCTCGCCTGGAAGCGGTTCGAGCCGTTCAACTTGATGGCTTCGTTGAGATTTCGCAAGCAATCCTCTGAACGATTTGTCAGACAATCGAGAAGAGCCAGACCGTAATATGCAAAGTCGGCCTTGGCATTCTGCTTGAGAATCTTTTCCATGTGGCTGCGCGCATCGTCGTAGGAGCCGCCGTTCATGAGAGAAACGGCGTAGTCGTAGTGCTCGCCCGCGGTCTTGAACGATGCGGTGCCGCGTTCGAGCTGCTGATTACAGGTGTTGAGGTGAACGCGCGCGCGGTCGGCAAGCTCCCGGCTCGGCCCACTCACGACCTTCTCGAGCAAGCCCTTGGCCTTGTCGAATTTGCGCTCTTGAAGTGCCTTTAAGCCCGCCTCGTAGTTTTGCACAGCCTGTGTAAATTTCGGGTCAGGAGGTGGAGCGGCTTTTGCTGCGGACGACTTCTGCATCTGAAGAACGTGGCCGGATTGCCGGCCAACTGTCTTTTCTGTCTTGGATTTAGATCCGGAACTCTTCGATTTTTCTGTCACCCTCAATCCTATCCGGCGCTCAGATCACTCAGTCCCAGGTACACACAACGTGCTCAATGGCTGTGGAAATCCTCGGCAGCTGGTGACACAACTTCGGTGCGGCTACGCAAGGTATCCGGTACAAACTCGCTTTTATACGCGGAAGATGCAGGGTACGTCAAATCGGACCACAAACTTAATCGGGTCATCGGGTCATCAGGTGATCTGAAGTCAAAATCAAAACACGACGCGGATTTCGCGGATGCTTCGCCCGCGGATTAACGCGGAATTTTTTCTGAGATTTCGGAAATAGCCTTCCGCGTTTATCCGCGTCCCATCCGCCTAATCCGCGTCTGGTTTTTGATTTTCACTTGACCCGATGACCCGATCGCCCGATGACCCGATCAGGCTAATGGTCCATTCAGCGAATTCAGATCGATGCTCTTGTACTCGCCCTTCATAATGCCTTCACGAATCTGTTTCGCGGTCTTGCCTTTCTTGGTCATCTGGTAGGCGTAGAAGGCTTCCTGCATGCATGTTGAGCAGTGCGAGCCGTGATCGCCTTCAAAGCAGCTATGCAGGCTCTGGTGGCCGGCGGAGCGGTCGCAGAAGCAGTAGCAGGGTAGCTGATACAGGACTCGAGGAACCTTAGCGGCTGCTTCATAGGCGCGGCGCTGGAAGCCGTACTTCAGGTTCATCTGGTCGAGTTGCGCGGAGGAAGCAATGGGAACGAGCTTCTCTCCTTTTGCCGGAGGAGTCTTGTGGTACGCCGGTACTTCGTTTTCCATGAATTGAGCTGAGCTGGCAATGGCGAAAAGCGCGATAGCGGCGAGAGGCAGAATTCTTTTCATGTTTAATGACCTGAAGCTTGCGAGGCGAAGCTCGCGGATTACTTATAAATGCTGTACTGCGCCTGCGGTTTGTTCATTTTGATGGTGATCTGCTGCTCGGGCTGGTTGATATCGACATCATCCCCATAGGTTTGCAGTCCCGGAGCAATGGCCTGAATCCGCATTTTTCCGTATGGAATTCCATCCATCGAGGCTTTTCCGTCGGGATCGGTTTTCAATTCCATTCCCGATTTGGATTGCTTGCCTTCTTTATTTACCGGATGCAGCACCACGCTGGCATTTCGGACGGGTTTGCCGTTGTAGCTGTGGATGACCACGAACTCGAGGTGTGAATACTTGTCTTCGGCAAAGGTTGCGATCGATGCCAAAGCGAGAACAACAAGAAAAATCCAGCGGAGCCGAATCCGCATCATAGCCCGACCTCAGAAAGAAAGTCTCGCAATATTGTAAGCGGGATGCCGCCGAATGTCAGGGGAAGTTCGGAGTTGTAGTGCCAATCTTTCGATGCAGGACCGGCGGCTTTTCATCCTCGACGCTGTGCTTACGGAGAACCGGTCCGGATTTTCCGTCATTGATGCCGCGCCCGCGAGTGAGGCGGATCAGCCGTGCTTTTACCTGGTCGAACTCGCTGGTAGTCAGGATGTAGTCATCGCGAGGAGGCAGGGTCTCAAGTTCAGCCTCGGTCCGGCGAATGCGATCGTCGTTCATCGGATGGGTGGAAAATGCTCGCGCGATGAAACCATGCTTCTGTTTTTCGAGGGCATCGATCTTCTCAAAGAAATCGACGAATGCAGTTGGATCATAGCCGGCAGCATACTCATACTGCACGCCGAGGAAGTCGGCTTCACGCTCAGCGTCGCGGCTGAATTTCAGAAACGACATCGGGACGGCGAGACCTGCGACCTGCCGGATCGCCATAGTCACCGGACCTCCAACGAAAATCAGAGGCAGCGATGCCAGATTCCAAATCTCCTGCTTGGTCGCATTGCGCGTGGCGTGGCGTGCTGCCACATGGGCGATCTCGTGCGCCATCACCCCGGCGAGTTCGGCTTCGTTGTCTGCCGCCAGCAGCACGCCGCTGTTCACGTAGAAGAAGCCGCCGGGAAGAGCGAAGGCGTTGACCTGCTCGTCATCGACAACTTTGATCACAAACGGAACCTTCGCGTCCGAATTCCGCACCAGCGTTTGGCCGATGCGATTTACATATTCGGTGATCACCGGATCCTTGATTAGCTTTGCCTGCTGCTCTACTTCTTGTGACA
>DATEKE010000210.1:0-6687 GCA_035277605.1 Terriglobales bacterium
CTGTGGACATGATTGCTCCTCAACCAGGAATCGAGCAGCAGTGGGCTGCGAACTCTCGATTATAGCGAGTCTTTTTCAGGCTCTCAGGGTTATGCTTCTGCAGCAGTTACATCCCCCATTCTTGGAGGTAGCTCATGAAAACTGTAGTTCGCGCAGCGGTTGCAATGCTGCTCACCTTCCTTTTAGGCGCTCCGGTGGCTGCACAGGCGCCCACCGCCAAATCCGGATTCTTACCCACAACGCAGGACAACGATCGCGATCGAGGACGAGAGCGCCATCCCCACATCCGTGGCGCAATCAAGGAGCTGCAAGAAGCAAAACGAGAGCTGCAGACCGCTGCGCACGACTTCGGCGGGCATCGCGCCGATGCGGTACGAGCCTGCGACGAAGCCATCCGCCAACTGCAGCTCGCGCTGCAGTACGACAAGAAATAACTGCTCTACCCGGCCCGTTCGCGGTGGACGGGCCGTCTTCTGCTCCTACTCTCATTCCGCAAACACGCCTCATCCCAAGTGCATCTGAATACCCAATGCCGCATTTCCCCTACGAAATTCCGGTGTTGGGCACCATCGGCGTTTTCATCGTTGCCTCTGTCGCAGCGCTCATTGCGCGCAAAGTCATCGAAGCGCGCGACGTCGCGCCGAAGGAACACTACCGCCTGTACCGCCTCACGAACACTGTGATTACGGTTCTGACCGTCGCGGCAATCATCGGATTTTGGACGAAAGTCTTCGAGCACAAAGGCCAGTTCCTGGGACTGATCGGAGCCGGCCTGGCAATCTCGCTGCGCGAACCGCTGCTGAGCATCGCCGGCCGCATCGCCATCTTCGCGGGACACATGTATTCCGGCGGCGATCGCATCGAGATCAACAAACTCAGCGGCGACGTGATCGACATTGGCTTCTTCTACACGCGCATGATGGAAATCGGAAACTGGATCAGCGGCGACCAGTACAGCGGACGCACGATTCAATTCGCGAACGCTCAAGTGTTCGGCACCCCAGTCTTCAACTACACGCGCACATTCGGCTACATCTGGGACGAGATCAAGATTCCCATTACCTATGCCAGCAACGTGAAAGCACTCTCGGAAATTCTGAAGAGTGTAGGACACGAATACACGCAGCAATTCCTCCAAGGCGCGCAGAGGCAGCTCGACCGGATGCAGCGCTACTTCATGGTGCAGCACTTCGAACTCGAACCAGACGTGTACATCAAAGTCACCGACAATTACATCGAGCTCACGCTCCGTTATGTGGTGGATCCCAAACAGCGCCGCAAAGCCAGCAGCTTCATCTTCGCGGAAACATTCCGCAAGCTGCGCGAGAGAAATGACATTCAGATCGGCTCTACAACAATGGATCTCACGGTCCATCCGTCAGATGCGCAGGCGAAGGGCGACGAGCAAACTAAAGCCGCAGATGACCCCACGGCCGCCGTCGGCAAGCCTTCGCAACTCGCCGACACGCAGGAACAGACCGCGAGCGAGATCATCGGCGAAGAAGGGCGAAGCGATTCAGACAAAGCGGCCTGATTCGGAACCGGCTCTAAACCATTGGGCTCACTGTTATGGGTAGCCTCATGCTCCTACGGCGCTCGGTCTCCAATTCCGAGCACCCACATCTGCCGGTGTGGGCTGACATTTGGTTCGTCGGGCCGCCGGCCCTGTCATTCCGCGGTGTGATCCGCTTTTCTGCTGCGTGCGGAAGATGTTGGAACCGCAACACTGCGCTAATATCGTAACCTCATGTGCGGACGGTACCGGCTAACGCGTGCAGACAGACTGGCCGAGAAGTTTGAAGCGGTTTATGGCGGCGATGATCTCGACCTGACGCCACGCTACAACATTGCGCCCACTCAGCCGGTGCTGGTCGTGCGCGCAAACAATGGTCGGCGAGAGATCTCCTCGATGCGCTGGGGACTGATTCCGTCCTGGGCGAAGGATGCTTCTGCTGCGCAGATCAACGCCAGAAGCGAGACACTCCTCGACAAACCGGCTTTCCGCGAGAGCTTTGAGCGGCGCCGCTGCCTCATTCCCGCGGATGGTTTTTACGAATGGAAGCGCACCGGCAGCTCGAAACAGCCGTTTCATTTTGGGATGAAGGATGATTCGCTGTTTGCTTTCGCCGGCATATGGGACAGGTGGAAGCAGCCGCGCGGGCTGGAAATCGAATCGTGCGCGATTCTGACAACCACTCCGAATGAATTGCTCAACGGGGTACACGACCGCATGCCCGCGATCTTAAGGCCAGAGCATTACGATGCGTGGTTAACCGCTCCATTCTCGGAAGTTCACCGCCACGCCGAGTTGCTTCGGCCCTTCGACGCAGCTTTGATGAAGCGCATCCTGGTTGGCTCATTTGTGAATGATCCATGGAACGACTCGCCGGAGTGTGCAACCGAGGCTCCCGAGTTGGTGTCGCTACAAGCTGAACTGTTTGGGTGAGCGGAAGAGATAAGGAGTACAACCTGAGGTTTGTCGGGTCTCGCTTTCGCGTTGTGCAGCATTTGTTTGTGTACTTCTCATTACGATCCTCATAACATTCGCTGCGTGCGACGAAGACTCAGCTGGACGGGTTGGCAGTTTCGCTGCGCCCGTTTCCTCCTCTCCTGGAAACACCAGCCGGCCCCGAGCCCCTTCCTGGACTATGAGACGAAGACAAACTTGTTTCTACCATTTCATGGAGAATGGCACGTCGCATGGGGTGGTCGAAGCTTTGGACAAAACCGGCATTCGGTTGTTTTGGATCAGCGTTTCGCTTACGACTTTCTGCAATTGGAACGGGGATGGTCGTTTCGCGCTGATGGAGTGCGCAATGAAGACTTCATCTGCTTTGGTCAGCCCATTTATGCGCCGGCCAGCGCAGTCGTAGTGAGCACGTGCGATGGCGTTCCGGACAATATACCCGGCGAAATGGATGCCAAGAACCCACTGGGGAACTATGTAGTTCTTGATCACGGCAATGGAGAATTCTCGTTTCTCGCGCATTTCCAAATAGGGACAGTGATGGTCAGGCCACACGCGGAAGTGGAAGCCGGCGATTTGGTGGGGCGATGCGGAAACAGCGGAAACTCATCGGAATCGCATTTGCATTTTCATCTGCAAAATACTCCCGAGCCGTTCATTGGCATGGGTCTGCCCGCATTCTTCTGTGATTATCTTCTTGGGGGAAAGCGAGTTCCAAGAGGCGAGCCGGTTGGCGGCCAAACGATCTCAAGGTTGTTGCCGCATGGAAGGCAAAGCTTTCCGCTGTAATACAGATATTCTCTAACTGCTGGGTGCCCAACCATTCCTGTTTTGAACCTTCTGGTTCGCAGGCTTCGATGAAGTAGGTGCCGATACCGGCCGAGGCAGACTTCACCCTGCGCGGCAAAGACCTTGTTATCGTATGAGCAATGATCGTCCCACTCGAAACGAAGCGCCTCTTCTTGCGCCCGCTTCAGCTTGCCGATGCGGCAGACGCGGAAGAGCTCTTTCCACAGTGGGAGATTGTCAAATTTCTTAACGCCGGGGTTCCGTGGCCGTGGCCCAAAGGTCTGGCTCTGCGGCAGTATCGCGACGTGATTCTGCCGGCGATGGAGCGTGGTGAAGAGTGGCATTGGAGCCTGCGTTTGAAGGAGTCGCCCGAGCGCATGATTGGAAAAATCAGCCTTCACCAAAATGAGTGGGACAACCGTGGCTACTGGTTGGGGCTGCCATGGCAGGGTCAGGGACTCATGACGGAGGCCGTGGCCGCGGTCAATGACTATTGGTTCGATGTCCTTGGCTTCAAAGTCTTGCGGGCTCCCAAGGCGGTCGCCAACATCGCTTCCAGGCGAATCTCGGAGAAGACGGGCATGTGTCTCATTGCGACTGTCGAGCGTGACTATGTGTCCGGCCGGCTCCCAGCCGAGATATGGGAGATTACGGCTGAAGAATGGCGCAATTGGAAAAGCAAGAAGGCCCCGGCTCGCACATCAGGCGAACAGACCAGATGAATCGGAATTCTCAGCCTACGGCTTCGTCACCTTCAAATCAGTCACAGTTCCATCCGTATTATGCGCAAACCGAATTCCATACACGCCGTCGGTTGACTTCAGTTTTCCCGGCACCACCAGCTCTGACTTATCGAACGTCTTCACTACCGTGCCGTTGATGATGCAAGAGACTTTATCGCCCTTTACCTGTATCGCGATCTCCTGCGACACCGGCTGGCCAACTCCGGCGGCCTTGTGTACCGCATCGCTCGCTTCGCGGCGTCCATTCAACTGAAAGGCGTCCGGCCCAAAGCCGCGCACGATGAAGTTCCCGTTGCCATAAGCGGCGCAGTAGATATAGCTCTGCTGCGGGGTTCCCATGTCATTGCCGGCAATCACAATCCCATAGGGATGCGGATGCGTATTCAGGTTCATAAACTTCGGCTCACTAAACGTAGCCGACACTGTGTAGTCGCCCTTCGCCACATTTTTCGGATTCCAGTACGTAATCGCCGGCCCCGTCGTCACATGCAGCGCGTCACCCTCCTTCGAGAGCTTCGCATCGTTTACCGTCTGCCCGGCTTTCTCCGCACCGGGATCGACTTCCCCCTGCCATCCGGGAACCGAAATCCCTCCACCAGCTACTTTGCGGTTCGCATCCGACGATTCCTGCGCATATAGAAGATTGGTCGCAGACAGCGCTATTACGGCAACAGTACACAGACGCACAACAGTTCGCATAGAAGTTCCTCTCGAATCGAAAATGCTGGCTAAATCCGGCGCAGTGATTATAGGCGAAACACCGGGAGCGAGCTTTGCTGGTTAGAATCGGCGAAGTCGGACGATTACGTTTCGTCTATATCAATATTGCGGCAGGCAGTCTCGGACAGTTGCGCGTCGGCTTCGCTGCGTAAGTCTTAAATTGCTATTCCCGATTCAAGATTCCGCAGTAGGCTGCCGGCACGGCAAGGCGGCGTTTCGCTGGGGGCTCCCGCTCAGCCGCACGCTTGTGTTCCCGCTTCGACTGTCAAAAAGCGAAGGCCTCCGCAACGCGGAGGCCTCGGCTTGGGGGAGGGCTACAAGCTCAGGAATTTGCTGCAATTGGCTGTTGTTGCTGTTCCATAACGGGACGCTCGCCCAGGAAGTATTTGATTTTCTCAATTAGAGCAGGGAACAAATCTTCTTTTTGCAGGCACGCGGCTATGTCTTTTCCGCCATCAATTGGTCCATAGCCAGTCACTATAATCACCGGAGTATTCGGGCTTTTCTCTCGCACTTTGTGCGCCAGCTCGACGCCGTTCATGCCTTCCATACGAAAGTCGGTGACGAGAATGTCAAAATCCTGCTGATCGAACTTTTCCAGTGCCTCTTTCGCGCTGTATGCGCTGACGGCCTTGTAGCCCTGCATTTCGAGGATTTCGCAGCTCAGCCGCGCCAATATTTCGTGGTCGTCCACAAACAGGATGGCTTTCACCATTGCACCTCTTCCGCGATTCTACTTGCTTGATTGCCGAAGTCTAAACGACCGCGCTTTGAATCGAGAGCACTAACGACGGAGAGATAAAGATACACCCCAAGCGCCAACGAAATTAGTTGCGGAAGCCGAGCGGAAGGATGCCTTGGTTTGTGGTTTCGCCGCTGCTGCGTGCACGGCAACGTCGCTCACGAGCCGTAATCGAGCCAAAGCCCAAACAAATCAGCAGTTTACGTGATTCAAAAGCGAAGCTCGCAGCTCACAGATTGCCGCTGGTGGACTGCTGTGCTACCGTCAAAGATGTCACGTTCCAGGGCGGTTAGCTCAGTTGGTTAGAGCGCGTGCCTTACAAGCACGAGGTCGCAGGTTCGAGCCCTGCACTGCCCACCATAGCCCTTCTCAAACTGATCGTCACTCGGCTCGCAGCGCTTGTGTCGGCTCAATCGACGCTGCCCTCCGTGCTGGTATGAAAGCGGCCAGCATTCCTACCGCTATCAATACTGCCGTTACGGTGACGTACGTAGAAACATCCATCGTCGAGACTCCGTAGAGAAAACTCTTCAGTGACTGTTGAGCGGCAAGGGAAGCGAGCAAGCCGACTCCAAGGCCGATTCCAATGAGAACGAGTCCTCGCCGCAGCATCATCCGCAGGATGAGCGCGCGATCTGCACCCAACGCCATGCGGATCCCGATCTCGCGCCGCCGCTGTCCAACGATTTGCGATAGCACGCCATAGAGTCCGGCCAGCACCATGACCACTGCGATGCCGGCAAACGCTGCAACCAGATAGAGCCCAAGCCGCTGATTGAAGTCGGCCTGATCGTGCGCCGCCTGCATCGTCTTGAAGTCATCCAGCGCGAATTCAGGCTGCGCCTGATGAAAGGCGTTTCGGATCGCGGAAACGATCTCAATCGATCCTCGCGTTTTGACTACATAGTTTGTCTCTGGCCTGACCAGGACCTGATAATAAAAGGAGTTCACCGGAATCTGCGGATATGCAAGATCGACTTCGGGAATCGGCGGCTGCCCGATTTGGGTCTGCACAGAGTCGGCCAGCACACCGACGATGGTGTAGGGCAGAAGCATTCCGCTGTTTTCGCGATCTTTGCCTTTGCCGGCGAAGTCGATCTGCTGGCCTATTGGGTTTCGCTCAGCGAAATATTGTTTTGCCATGGTTTCGTTAATCATGACTACGTAGGGCGAGGTGGCGGTGTCTTCGTCGGTGATCGCGCGCCCGCGCAGAACCGCGGTTTTCA
>DATEKE010000211.1:0-10905 GCA_035277605.1 Terriglobales bacterium
GAAGAGGCGTTGCCCTGGGCGAAGTCGGTGATTGTCGCGGCGATGAACTACAACCCTGCCGCGCCGAAATCGACTGAATCGGCGGCCCGAACTCAGGGGTGGATTTCGCGCTATGCGCTCAGCCCTCGCGATTACCACGAGACAGTGTTGGGCGCTTTGCGCAAAGTCGAAGGTACTCTGACCGACGAGCGGCGCGCGGCAGGCACGGAAATCACCACGCGTGCTTACGTGGATACCGGGCCAGTGCTCGAACGTGTTTACGCCAAGTACGCCGGCATTGGCTGGATTGGCAAGAACACCTGCATCATCAATCAGCAACTCGGGTCATGGATCTTTCTCGGCGTAATCGTCACCTCGATTCCGTATTCAGAGTTTGTTCCCGATCAGAGACTCGACATTTCCCCTGATCGGTGCGGGACCTGCACGCGCTGCATCGATGCGTGTCCGACCGACGCGCTGATCGGGCCTCATCAGCTCGATGCGTCGAGATGCATCGCATATTTCACCATCGAGAAGCGCGGCACGATTCCCGAATCGGAACGCGAGAAGATTGGCCGGCATGTGTTTGGGTGCGACATCTGCCAGGACGTGTGCCCGTGGAATCGCAAGGCTCCGGTTACCGCGACCGTCGGATTCGGGGCGGACGCTTCTTTGATCAATCCTGAGTTGTCGGAGCTGGCGCACATCTCTCCGGAGCAATTTCGCCAGCGCTTCCGCGGGTCACCGATCTCGCGCGCGAAATATTCAGGCTTCCTTCGCAATGTGGCTGTCGCGATGGGAAACAGCGGATCGCCGGAGTACGTTCCTGAATTGGAACGACTGGCGCGAAGCAACGACCCGATTATTGCCGAACACGCAGCTTGGGCGCTCGCTCGCCTGCGCGACGCAAATTCCGAGTCGAAGCAGCAAGAAACTATCGCCGCTCAATAATTGCACTCACGCGAGCTGCGCGCGAACGAATCTTCTTGTTGCTTCGCTGCTCACGCCATACACGGCATGGGCGAGGAGCTCATAGGTGAGTTCGACTGGCGATCGCTCCGTGACAGGTTGCGAAAGGCCAATCGCCGGCAGAACCGTGGCGTCTGCTCCGGCCCAGAGACCAATGCCGTGTACCAGCCCATATCCTGTTCTCGCGATCTTCAGATACTCGCTGGAAATTCCATAGATGCCGCCCATCAGGGTGCCAAAAGCGAAGTGAACGGCGTAGCTGGCCGGATCTTTTTCGCTTTTTCGCAAGTCGCGATGCAGAGTGGCTTCCGAAATCTTGTTCGCCACTTTCACTGTGGAAGGTTCGTCTTGCGACGACTGATCGGAGTTTTTTGATTCCTGGCTGCCGTTCTTGCGATTCAGCTCCTTCTGTGCTTTTGACCAGCCAGTTTGGAAGAGCGTCATTGCAGCCGTGCCGACTAGTCCGGCTGCCAACCCAGCGACGAGACCTTTCCATAAGACGTGGTGATTAGCGGGTTCCTTGTGCATGGTGCCTCCCGATGAACAGTCGCTGCATTTGGTTTGGTGAGTCGAAGGGGCGACGCGTTGTCCAGAAAAGCGATCACTCGTGGCACTCGGGAGCAAACCAGTGCACTAGCCCGAAGGGCGGGAGTTGCACATGGATCAGGCCGGACATCGATCCAAACAATGCTCTCGAGGAAGAGAATGCTCAAGAGTTCATCGGACGTGGATTCACCGAGGTTCCGCTTCTCTGAAATACAAACTGCAGAACCCAGATGTGAGCGTTGGCATTGGAGGTAGCGAATTTCCAGTCTTGTGCTGCCTCGAGAGCGTGGCTGGCGAAGTACCGGCTTGGCCCGGTGGAAACGAATTCAGCTTTGGCGACGTTTCCTGCGCCGTCGGTATGGACACGCACGGTGACTCGCACCTTACCGTGAATCGTCCTCAGCGCGCTTGCTGTGACGTTTGGCAGCACCTGACGAACGATTTGCCCAGTAGAAGCGAATGACTTTGCTTGCCGCGAAGCGCGATCGGTTGGGCTGCGACTTGGGTTCGGCGAAGGTTTTTCTACTCTCGCGTCGGCATGCTCGTTCGTTGAGGAAATCTTCGTTGCAGCAGGATGGCGAGGAAGCGTGCTGGCTACGAGAAGGGCCATCGCGATTACCGCACCCAGCCCAATGGCATAACCATTGCTTTTGATCTGTTTGCGCGCCTTCGCGAGGAACTCCGAGCCAGCCTTCGCGATCAGTTCCGATTTCTCTCTTATCCTTTGCGTCTCGATTTTTATTCTTTGCTTCTCCAGCCTGGGTTGAGCTGGAATTGACGCCGGCAGGAACTTCGCGCCGATCTGAGATACAGTCCAGCGCGATTTGGGATCGCGCCGCAGGCAGTGGCTCGCGATACTGGCGAACGGCTCCGGAATTCCAGCGGGCAGGGAAGGTTCATTCTGCAACCGGTCGGTCCACACCGGCAGACTGCGCGTGAGCGACTCGCATAGGACTACGCCAAGTGACCAGACATCTCCCGCTGGCGAGCAGCCCTCACGCGACGCTTCCGGAGCGTCGTACGCTGGCCGATTTTCGCTCACACTATCGATCACCCCGGGACGGCACACGCTGTCGGTTGAAAGCTTCAGTTGTTCACCAACGACGAGAATGTTCGAGGGCTTCAGACGTCCGTGAGCAAAGCCGTTTTCATGCAAGTAGCTGAGCGCCTGTAGCAGCGGTTGCAACATCTCGCGACTTTCGCCTGGAGTGAGTGCTCGCTGAGGCAGGATTTGCGACAGCGCTTCGTCCGCAAATTCAGTCACGACATACAGAAACTGATCGCCCGAGAGCTCGCATGTGCCGGCTTCAAAAATCTGCAGCAGATGAGGATGCGAAAGTCTGGACGCGAGCTTCAAGCGCATCGCTTGCACATCCATGTGCGGACCTGCGGCCATCAGCTTGATCACCGCTTTGCACGAGAGATTTTCCGGGCGCTCCGTGAGAAATACCGCGCTGCGATTGGACGCGCCGAGATATTGGCGCAGTGGAAACTTTCCGGCGACGGTGCGGCCTTCCCACTGTCTGCCGTTTTCGAAGATGGTCTTGCTGCTCCCCACCTGAGCTGTTTCGAACATAGCTACTCCATGTCGAGTTGAATCAGAACCTGAAATGTTCCGGGACGGTAGGCGCTTGCCCATTATGCAAGAACCGGGCCGAGGTTTCGAGAAGAACTTGCAGCACGAAAGGGAAATGCCCGGCAATCGGTGGCTGACTTAACCCGAATCGGCAAGATTTCTCGGCTTTATTGCACACCGTAAGCTTTTTGTAGCGCCGCGATACTTGTTGTCCATGTCCGGTGGTAACCCTTCGCCGGGGCTACTTGTAAACTGTGAGCGATGGACGTTGTGTTCGGAATCCATGCGGTCGAGGAGGCTCTGCGGGCGAGGAGCCGTTCACTTGACCATCTGGAAGTTGCGCGCGAACGTCACGACCAGCGCTTGCAGTCCCTGATTGACCGGGCGCGTGAGGAGGGAGTTACTGTCCGGTTCGTTCCGCGGGAACAGCTCGATCGCCTGGCTCGGACTAAGTCGCATCAGGGCGCCGTCGCCGTAGTTGCGGCGAAAGCATACGTAGGACTGGAAACGCTGCTCTCAAATAACAGTGGACAAAGATTTATTTTGATACTCGATGGAATCGAGGACCCTCACAATCTCGGAGCGCTCATCCGAACTGCCGATGGAGCAGGCGCGACCGGGGTCGTTATTCCAGAGCGGCGATCTGCAGCGGTGAATGCGACAGTCGCCAAGGTCTCGGCGGGGGCCTCGGAGCACGTGAAGGTCGCGCGCGTGGTTAACCTGGCGCGGGCGCTCGATGAGCTAAGGGAAAGGAATGTCTGGATTGTCGGACTCGACGAGCGCGGAAAGAAAGCATACGACGAGCTCGACTACAACATGGATTGTGCCATTGTGCTGGGCGCCGAAGGACATGGACTTCACGATTTGATCCGAAAGAAATGTGACTACCTCGTTTCCATTCCTATGGCCGGAGAAGTTGCTTCCCTGAATGTCTCAGTCGCGGGAGCAGTGGTGATGTTTGAGGTTGCGCGTCAGCGCCGAGCTCAGGCTCACGCTTCGCCGGAAGCAAAGCCGGCAAGGGCGCGGCGAGGGCTGGGTTCGTGAAGGTTGTTCGCCTCTGCGCACTGATGCTGTGCCTTGCAATTGCCGCAGATACACAGCAAAAATCAACTCCCGACGTTCTCGATCGCAACGCCTTCACCTTCCTGAATTGGAATTTGAATCTGCGGATCGATCCCAGCTCCGAATCGCTGTTCGCTCGCGGCAAGATCACGCTGCGCAATGACAGCGATAAGCCGCAGCAACACGCGTCGTTGCAGATTTCGTCGTCGCTGAAATGGGCGTCCATTCGGCTTAACGGAGCTGTTCTTCCATTTGTGACAGCGCAGGTTCGTTCCGATCTTGATCACAGCGGCAAAGTTCAGGAGGTGGTCCTCAACCTCCCTACTCCGATCGCGCCTGGAGCATCGTTCGAACTCGAAGTTGGCTACAGCGGCACGGTTTCCCTCGACACCACGCGTCTTGCACAGGTAGGCGTGCCCATCGAAGTGCGTACGGCGACAGACTACGACCGCATCACGCCGACGTTTACCTGCTTACGAGGAGTCGGCCATGTGCTGTGGTTTCCTGTCTCGCTGGATCCGGCGCTGCTGAGCGATGGCAACAAGGTTTTTGAGGAGACCAGTGCGTGGGCGGTGCGCCATATTTCATCAACTATGACTCTCGATCTCGACACGAGCGGTCAGGCCGATTTTTGGAACTGGCGTGGGAATGCACACTCCGATTTCGAAGAGTCAATGGGTGGAGCGTCGAGAACCATCCTTTTCTGGAGGCATTTAGGTCTGGTCGGACCTGTTCTAATCGGCGGACACTACCAAGTTCTCTCCGCGACCGTAACTCCGGAAATGTCATTCACGATCAATTTCTTTCCGCAGCACGCGGCTGAAGCCCAGGACTATGCCCGGATCATTCGTGAGACTCCTTCAATGGTCACTGGGCGATCAAAGATTCCTGCTTTGTTGGCTGAACTTCCAGAAACCCAGGACTCAACGTTCGAAGCGGACTCGATGCTTCTGACGGCACTCAAGCCGATCGACCGCAAGTCGCTGGAAGTAACGCTTGCGTACGTGCTTGCGCATCAGACTCTTTGGTCCCCCCGAGCGTGGATTTATGCGGGCGCAGCGCACTTCGCGCAGGCGCTCATGCGCGAGCGTCAAGAGGGGCGCGCCGCGGCCATCGTGTACATGGAGCAACGCCTCGCGCCACTGACACTCGAGGACAGCGGCGCCGCCGATCAGGCGAAGAGCAACAGCCTCGTGAACACAACCAGCGAAGTTTTTTACCGCACGAAGGCGATGTATGTCTGGTGGATGCTGCGCGAGATCGCCGGCCAGCGCGCTGTGCTCGATGCGCTGCAACAATACGATCCTGACGCAGACAAAGAGCCTTCGTACTTGCAGAAGCTGCTCGAAAAGAACTCGCACAAGGATCTGGAGTGGTTCTTTGATGATTGGGTCTATCAGGATCGCGGTTTGCCCGAGTTCACGATCAGCAATGGCTATGCGCGTCCGAGCCTGCAGGGAATTTACTTGGTATCAGCGACGATCGAGAACCAGGGCGGCGCTGCGGCAGAGGTTCCCATTATCGTACACACTCAGACTGGCGATATTCCGAGCCGGATTCGCGTGCCCGCACATGGCAAGACTGCTTTGCGAGTGGAGGTCAGTAGCAGACCTGTGGAGATTACCGTGAATGACGGGAGCGTGCCTGAGGTGGATCGGGCGGATAATACGACGAGCGTGAGGATTGGAACCCAGTGAAGAGCACAAACAAACTCAGGGGAAAGTGCAATGAGCTTGGATCAGCAGGTTTCCCGTGAATTCAGCTGCAGAGTAGATAGGAATGGACGTGTGCTCATTCCCCACCTCCTTCGTAGAGCGCTGGGCATAAGCACTGGAAATGAGGTGCTACTCAGAGTTCGCAATGGAGAGCTGCAGATCACAACGCAGCGACATCGAATCGAACTCGCACGTACCCGTGCGCGCAGGTACCTGCCTAAAGGAGTATCGCTCGTGGATGAGTTGCGGAGGATCGAACAAGGGAAGCTCAGGCAACCGGCAAAGATTCCGATTGAGTTCCCAGGTGCCGCGACGAAAACACAAGATGTTTCGACTTCGGTTTCCCGCGCCCGCCCCCACCGATCGCAACAGCAGCGTTCGGCGGGGCCTCGGAAACGCGCGGGAGCCCTCCTCCGCTCAACATGACAGATGTGGGCTTCCCAGAACATGAGAACGGTCTAATTAATGTCGAACTGCTCCTGATGCAGCAGGGGATCGCTCTTCACAATGATCGTCTTCCTGGTGAGTTCTTCCATCTCCTGCAGCCAGCGCGCATTGTTCGCCTTTAGCGCTTTTACTACTTCAGGATTCACGCGGAGCATTACGTCGTGTCGCTCCAGGTTACGCGACATCTTGCGCATTTCCACGTAGATCTCGTTGCAGACGGTTTGGACGCTCTTGATCATTCCCGTTCCGGTACAGTAGCTGCACGCGGTCGAGAGCGTGCGTTCTAGCGACTGCTTAACGCGCTTGCGTGTGATCGCCACCAGTCCGAAGTCGTTAAACTGCAGGACCTTCGATGGCGCGCGGTCGCTCTTGAGCGCTTCTTCGAGTGCCTGCATCACCTTCTGGCGGTTCTTGCGTTCATCCATGTCGATAAAGTCGATCACAATGATGCCGCCAAGGTCGCGCAGGCGGATCTGGCGAACGATCTCTCGGATGGCGTCGATGTTGGTCTTAACGATAGTGTCTTCGAGACGCTGCGTCTTGCCGACGTACTTGCCGGTGTTGATATCGATCGCGACCAGCGCCTCGGTCTGGTTGATCACGATGTAGCCGCCGCTCTTCAGCCAAACTTTCGACTTGAGTGCGTTGTTGATCTCCTCCTGGATTCCGAACTGCTCGAACAGAGGAGTGTCTTTGGTGTAGAGCTTGGCGCGACGCACCATGGCGGACTGGAAGCGTCCGAGAAAGCGCACGATGCGCTCGTACTCCTGCTCGTTATCGACCCAGATGCTGGTGAAATTGCTCGTGACCTGGTCGCGCAGAATGCGCTCGACCAAATTCAAATCGTGGTAGATCAACGCCGGTGCTTTGCTGTTTTCTGAACGCGACTTGATGTCGTTCCAGAGATTGATCAGGAAGCGCAGATCGGAGCGGAGATCGTCCTCGCTCGCACCTGCTGCTGCAGTGCGCACGATGAATCCGCCGTGTGCGCTTCCTTTCTCACTGATCAGAATTCGCTTCAGGCGCTGGCGCTCTTCGTCGGAGCCGATCTTGCGCGAGACGCCTACATGATTGACTGTGGGCATGTACACGAGGAAACGTCCGGGCAACGCGATGTGACTGGTGATTCGGGCGCCTTTCTTCGCCATCGGTTCCTTTGCGATCTGGACAAGGATTTCCTGGCCTTCCTTCAGAAGCTCGCTGATCGTCGGCTGAGATTCGCGCTGGATGTTGCGGCGTCCGCGCATAGGCCGACCACGACGTCCGCGGCGGAAGCGGTCTGGCGCTCCACGCTCGGTGCGCTCCGTTCGCTGCTGGAAAGCCGCGGTGTTTGCGGGTGCCCGAAGTTCGGCTCGACCTTCTTCCGCTTCAACTTCTCCCGATTCGGAAACCGATTCTTCTTCGCTCGTCGACTCTTCCGATGCCTGCTGTTCATAGGCGGCATCTTCCATGTCCGCGGCTTCAATCTGCTCCGGCGATGCTTGGCCGTTGCCTGAGACAAAACTCTCGACTTCTTCTCCGGAACGCTGGTCTTCGAGATCAGAAGGCTCGCCCTGCTGTAACCCGAGTCGTTGATTCACATGGGCTTCGCGAACGGCCTCGACGAGCTGTTGTGCGTTCTCGGCGTCGAGCGTCTCTTCTTCAAGCTCCTCGTAGACTTCTTCGTCGAGGTGCTCGCCGAGCGGGAGAACGTCGCTTTCTTCTTCGTCGATCAGCTCTTCTTCGAGAACCCCTGCACCGAATTCGTGGACGCCAGAGGGCCCCGATTGCTCATCCCGTTCGGGACTACTTGCTTCAGTCTCGAAGGCTTTTTCTTCAGACTGAGGCTCTTGACCCTGCAGCACGTGCTCGACTCGCTCTTCCGAGTCAGTGCGCTCGGGCTCGGTGTAATGAACATTAGCGACCGTCGCGTGATGTTCCCCGCCTGGCTCTGAATGCTCATGCTGAGGAGCGCTTTCCGCATGCAACGCCTGCGGCTCAGATGCGTAGTCAATCCGCTCTGGACGTTGCTGAGTACTCGAGAGTTCCGCATTGGAGCTCTCGCGTCCACGATACTTGGCGATCGATTCGCCGGGAAGAGCGAACACTGGCGGCCCAGCGGGAGCGCTCTGTTCTCTGGGACTCTCATTTTCCTGACGACGGGCTGGCTTCTCCCATCGCGATTCGAATTTCTTGCGGAAGCGCTCGAATCGCGAAGGCTGTTTCTCGCTTTGAGGTTCAGCGCTTGACTGTCCTGCGTCGCCGCCGCGGTATTTGGAGATTGATTCGCCGGGGAGCACGGAAATCGATCCACCCGGAGCGGGCCCGGCAACATGCGATTCGGACGCTACCTGCTCTGACGGTTGAGTGGACTCGGCGCGATGCGATTCCTCGTTCATCTTGGGTTCGCTCGCCCCTTCGGCTTGTACTTCCGGATGGCGATACTTGGAAAGCGATTCCCCAGGCAGAATGGTCGGCTCTTGCTCGCCACCTTCTGGCGCCTCTTCACCTTCAGAGCTCTCGGCAGCTTCCGGCGCTGTTTGCTGAGCGCCTTGCTCGGGAAATCCACTGCGTCCGCGCCTTCGTCCACGGCGTCCACGCCACCGGCGAGGACCGCGCTCAAACTGATCGGAAGATTGTTGCTCCTGCGTTGAGCCGTCCTCAGCGCCTGCAGTTTTCTGTTCCTGGGCTGCCGATGATGCGGGTTGCGTACTGCGCTGCGGTTCACCGCGATCGGCGACCTGCTCGAAGTCCTCTTGATCCTCCTGCTCCTCGAGGAAGTCGGTTACGTACAGGAATGCATCGCGCTCGAGCCCGATGTCCACGAATGCCGATTGCATTCCGGGCAGAACCCGGGTGACGCGACCTTTGTAGATGGAACCCGCGAGCGTGTATTCGTTCTCACGCTCAAAGTAAATTTCGGAAAGTTGTTCGTCGTCGACAACCGCAACTTTGGTTTCGTGCGGAGTCGTAGAAATAAATAGCTCTTTGGCCATGCTTGCTCCAGTGAGCGGCAAGCGAGATGGCTAGGAGGTCAGGACCTCTTTGCGGAGGGAACTGGAGTGTGGCGCAGCATTGTCATTCTTTTGGGAACGAACGGGTAGGCGGGGATTCGAAGTCCGATCGAATGGACTACTGCTTCGAAGTCTTAAACCTATCGCGATCATGCTCGCGGCCTTGGCTGCAGACGAGAACTTGTGGCCACTGTGCCGGAATCTGAACATATACCGCACTGGCGATAGATGAATAGACCGGACGGGCCGTTACCTGTCCTCTTGCAGACGTAAACTCTTTAAGTCCTCTCCGGCTCGTCTCGATTGCCGGTGCCCTCAGCTTCGTGGAGGGCTAAACGTAAATTCGTTGGCGTCCGTCGGGACGCAAACACCAGATCGCCGATGCGATCCGGGCAAAACAAAAACTTGTGTGCCGGCCTGCCAGGGCTCCGGCTGTGCTTCTCAGGTCTAGTTCACGAACCTGCGCATGCGGATGTTGTTCACAATACCCAGGGCGAGGAACGTAAACAAGATTGACGATCCACCATAACTCATCAACGGCAACGGGATTCCGGTCACAGGCATATAGCCGACGACCATGCCTACGTTGACGAGAATATGAAAGACCAGGACCGCTACTACTCCCATGATAATCAAAGTTCCGGCCCGGTCTGGCGCAGATTGAGCGTTCTGAATCAAACGCATCAATAGGATGAAGTATAACAGCAACACGATCAGGCACCCCACGAACCCGTGTTCCTCGGCATAGGCGGCAAAGATGAAGTCGGTGTATGGAATGGGAATGAATGCGCCTTGAGTCTGGCTTCCCTTCATGGATCCCTTACCTGTAAGCCCGCCTGAACCTACGGCGATCAGGGATTGTTGAATCTGGTATCCAGACCCTCTTGGATCGGCTTCCGGCTCGCTGAAGCTGGTCAGACGCGCCTTCTGGTACGGCTTCAAACCCCACCGCCAGACGGGGTAAATCATGATCGTACCCAGCAGCAGGATGCCGATGGCATGCTTGAACTTAATGCCGCCCAGAAAGAGCGCGCAGATCAGGACGGGAATATAAGTCAGCGAGGTCCCAAGATCAGGCTGCTTTAGCACCATGGCCATTGGGACCGCGACGATAAGGCAAGCCTTCACGATATCGCGCAAACCGACATCGCGGCCCGCTAAGTCGGAAAAGTACTTGGCCAGCGCCAATATCAGCACTAGTTTGATCCATTCCGAAGGCTGGAAGTGCTGACCTCCGGGCAGCTTGATCCAGCGCTTCGCCCCGAGCACTCGAGCGCCTACGGCAGCGACCGCCAGCAGAGAAACAATCGATGCGATGTAGAACCAGTGGACGTTCTCAAGTAACGCTTGATAATTGACCATGCTGGCGAGGAACATCAAAATCAGCCCGCCGATGATCCAGTAAATCTGCTTAGTCTGGAAGCCAATGAATTTCGTCTGGCGCGTGGCGCTATAGATTTCGAAAGTGCCAATCGCGCAGATGATCAACACGAATGCAAGCAGTACCCAATCAAAATCGCGAAAAGAGATGAAGCGACGCATCAGTGAACCTTGGCCGCGATGGGGGGTGGCGGTACTACGAGCAAAGTAGCAGGATCGACTGGCTTGGGTGCTGGAG
>DATEKE010000212.1:0-10715 GCA_035277605.1 Terriglobales bacterium
CTGTCAATATCTCGAATTCGACCGACACCGATCAGCGCTATCGCATCGCTGTAAAGGTCGTGGGCTGGAGCGATCAAGAAGTGCAGATGGTAAACGTCCCGGCGGGAGCAGTACGGACGTTTATCTTCGCTCCATCTTTTCTTCCGCGGCTTTATCGCAATCGCGAGATCGTGCCCGCGACGGCCCAGATTCAGATCAGTGATGCAAGCGGGAAGAGCGTGTACAGCAGCACAGTTCCAGTTCGTCTGCGCGCTGTCGAAGACATGTTCTGGGGACAGGGATTCAAGTACGCGCAGTTCATTGCCTCATGGGTCACGCCACACGATCCACGGGTTGAGCGCGTGCTTAGTCATGCCAAAGAACTGATGCCCGGGCGCCGTCTGCCTGGCTACGAAGAGTGGAAAGACGCGGCTGGCCAGGAGCGCGAAACTCGACTCGAAGCACGAGCTATCTACAGCGCGCTGCAGAAGCAGAAGCTGTCATACGTCAAGAGCTCCCTCACGTTTGGATCAAATCCGGATGTGAGCGAACGCATTCGCACTCCGCGCGAGAGCATCATTGCCAGCTCTGCCAACTGCATTGACGCCGCCGTGCTCTTCGCCTCGGCGTTCGAGAATCTGGCGATGGAACCGGTCATCGTGCTCGTTCCCGGACACGCTTATGTCGGCGTAAAGGCCGGGGAAAATTCCGACAAGTACATCTACATCGATGTTGCTCTTACCGGTCGCGTGACCTTCGACAAAGCAGTCGACAGCGCCGATCACGGCCTCGCACGATTCCAGCCATCGCAAATAACAAAAATCGGAATCGCCGATGCGAGACGTGCGGGAATTTACCCTATTCCTCAATTGCCGTAGCGGACTAGACTTTGCCCGCCTGTTCCCGGCAGGATCTTCGCCAAGACTTTGGGAACTGGCCCTGGAGATCTCTGCCCGCCGACTACGCCTTTCTGCTGAACAGCGAAATAAACAGCGTACTCACAAATCGAGCACGAAAAACCCTCGAATTTTGCCCAAAATCGGCAGATTTAGCCTTTAACCAGGGAACTTATCAGGGATTCTAGGGAACTCCGAGTTATCTCCAAGCACGTGAGGCACTTGCGGCCACTCCTACGTGCATCGCCGTGAGCTGGCAGGGAAGCGAGCAGGGAATTCTTGTCACGAATTGTGACTGTGAGCGCACCGCCTTCAGTCGGGCTTCGGCGCGATCTTCCCTTGGTCCAAACCAAGAAATCGCGAACGCATCTGCGCGCAATCGCAACAGCAAATTGCGGGCGAGCGCCCCGCCGACCTACTTTCATCCCCGGCAATAACCTTAGACTTCACAACTTTTTACCGCGAGCGCGGTCGGATTGCTTTGATGGTATCTACGCCGTCTCATATAATTGTGAATTCCTCCACGAATTCATACTTGTGGTAGAGGGGCTTCCTATTTTTATTTGCCTGAACACAGCGGACGGGCTCGTTGGCTTCCGCCGATTAAGCCTGGTTCGCAGCCTCGGTTCGATGGTTTTGCTCGCGCTTCTGCTCTGCTGCACGACTCTCCGTGCCCAGCAAACGCTCGTTTCCGACATCTTGATCCACGGCCAACGGCGCATTCCCGCAGACACTGTCCGTGCCCGAATGTTTACGCGGCCCGGTGATGTGTACGACCCGCAATCGCTGGAGCGCGACTTCAACTCACTTTGGAACACCGGCTACTTTGACGATATCCGCTTCGAGCGCGAGGACACCCAGAAGGGGGTAATCATCCATGTCTATGTCACGGAGAAACCGACCATCCGCGAGATTAAGTACATCGGTCTGAATTCGGTGACCAATAGCGATGTTCTGGATCGATTCAAGAAAGAAAAGGTCGGGCTCTCACAGGAGAGCCAGTACGATCCGACCAAGGTCAAGCACGCCGAAGTCATCCTCAAGGATTTGCTTGCCGAGCATGGTCGCCAGTTCGCCACCATCCGCACCGAAGTCCACAAAATCCCTCCGGCGGCAGTAAGCATCGACTTCGTTGTCAAAGAAGGACCCAAGGTTAAAGTCGGAAGAATTAAGTTCGACGGCAATAAAAAAATCCCCAGCCGGCAATTGCGATCGGCGATGAAGAATACCAAGCCGATCGGTATCCCGCACTCGCTGATTCTCGAGAACCTTTTTGCCCGCACATACGACGCCACCAAGCTGGATGAAGATGCGGAGCGCGTTCGCTTTTACTACCAGACCAAGGGCTACTTCAAGGTTCTGGTGGACGATCCCAAGACCAAAATCCGCGATACCAAGCCGGGCTTCCCCTACATTGGCCGGCACGGCGGGAAAGTAGTGGATATCACCGTTCCGATTGAAGAAGGGGACAGATACAAGCTGGGGACGATCACCTTTACCGGCGGTAAGGCCATCACGAACACCAAGGCTCTCAGGGCGCAGTTCCCGATCAAAGACGGCGACATCTTCAATCGCGAGTCAATTGCCAAAGGTCTTGAGAACCTGCGGAAAGCATATGGCGAATTGGGCTACATCAACTTTAGCGCGGTGCCTAACACCGATATCGACGAAGAGAAGAAAGCTGTCTCACTGAGCATCGACCTCGACGAAGGCAAACAGTTCTCGGTACGCAGAATTGAGTTCACGGGCAACACGACTACGCGCGACAAGGTTATTCGCCGCGAGCTGGCACTCGAAGAAGGACAGGTCTACAACAGCCGCCTTTGGGAATACAGCCTTCTGCGTCTTAACCAGCTCAACTACTTCGAGCCGCTGAAGGTCGAACAGGACTCCGACGTAAAACAGAACGTTCAGGACGGCACAGTCGACCTTACGTTGAAGGTAAAGGAAAAAGGCAAGAACAGCATCGGTCTCCAGGGAGGCGTGAGCGGACTGGCCGGATCGTTCATCGGTATCAACTACGAGACGAATAACTTTCTCGGCCTTGGCGAGACGCTTACCATGTCTGCCAATCTCGGCAACCTGCAGCGCAGCATCCTGTTCGGATTTACGGAACCTTACGCTTTCGATCGTCCGCTGCAGCTCGGCTTCACCGTCTATACCAGCCGATATGATTTCAACGCCGCGAAAAACTATTCGATTCTCACCGGTACAAATCTGAACCTGCCGACCGATGTCCTGAATACGCTGCAGAACTTCAGCCAATCAGAGACAGGGTTCACCGTCTCATCCAGTTATCCAATTCGGCGCTCGCTTAAGCGCGTGGGCCTCTCGTACTCGTATCAGCTTTCGAGTATCCAGACGTTCAGCCCGGCATCGCAACAGTATTTTGAGGCCATCAACTTCGACGGCGTCAGCGGGCCCAACTCGCTGCGCGGGATTCGCACCAGCAAAATTACTCCGAGCTTCACCTTCAACAGCATCGACAATCCATACCAGCCGCACCGCGGCACGAGCCTGTTTGTCGGCGGCGAGTTTGCCGGAATTGGCGGAAACGTGAACACCATCCGTCCAATTGTTGAGTACAAGCACTGGTTCCCCATGAACAAAGGCCGCAACGCTCTGGGATTTCATGTGCAAGGGTCCTTCATTACGGGATACAACGGGAAAGTCGCGCCTCCGTATGAGCGCTCCTATATAGGCGGCGAGAACGATATTCGCGGATTTGACATTCGGACCGTGACTCCATATGTGTTCATCACCAACCGCGTAAATGTGCCCTTGCAGAATCCTGACGGCAGCCTGGTCCCGGTCGATCCGGCAAATCCTAGAAGAGGAGCGGTACAGATTCCCGTTCCGGCCCAGACGATTATTTATGCCGGAGGCGACACCAGCATCTTCGAGAATCTCGAGTACCGGATTCCCATTGTGACTCACGTCACGCTCGCAGCGTTCAACGATATGGGCGTGAACTTCATTTCATTTCCAGGCCAGTTAAACCTCACACCTGAGAACTTGAGCATCCTGAACAACACGCCTTTTGGCTGTCCCACCTTTGACGCAGGCTTCAACTGCATAGGTGGCAAGACGGTGCAGTTCTCTCAGAACCTGAAGCCCATTCCGGGAACGAACTACACCCCGCGCATGTCCACCGGACTCGAGCTTCAAGTCTTGCTGCCGATCGTCAATGCTCCCTTCCGCATCTACTACGCCTACAACCCTCTGCGGCTCGACACGATCGTGAATAACAAGTCGCTTATTACACGTGACATGTTCCCGGCGGGCTCCGCAGGCGACTTCACATATCAACAGGCGCTCATCACCTATGGCAGTCCATACCTGCTGCGCGAACCGAAAAAGACCTTCCGCTTCACCGTGAGCACCACGTTCTAACCGAACCGCTGCCGGTAGGCGGGGTCCCCAGCAAGCGCCGGTGTTGCGGTTGCTGGGATGCTACGCGTGGGCGGTGCCGGGCGACCAAGCCCAGCACCGGAGTCTTGAAAATGTGTGCACTGATTGGTGCGCACTCATCGAATCGCGCAGCCGCAAAAGACGCGGCTGCCCCACCGGCTACCGCCGGCGGTTCTGTTAGACTGCAAGCCACCCGTCACTCTCGCCGGGGATTCCCGTTATGGACTCAGCCATTCGTACACGCGAATTACGGAAGGTGTATCACTCAGCGCCGCCCGCCGCTGCAGGACGTCCGCCTGCTTCGGCGCCGAAGCGCAGTAAGGACGCCAAGCCGCAGATTACTGCTCTCGATGGCATCGATCTTGATGTTGCGCGCGGAGAAATCTTCGGCCTGCTCGGTCCAAACGGCGCGGGAAAATCAACGACAGTCGGCATACTTACAACGCGCATTCGTCCAACCAGCGGGACCGCCTGGGTGGGCGGATACGACGTCTGGCAAGACCAAACCGCTGCCAAGCGCGAAATCGGAGTTGTCGCGCAGCGACCCAATCTCGATTTCTCGCTCACCGCGCGTGAGATCCTGCAGTTTCACGGCGCCTACTTCGGGCTCAACTCGCGAGAGCGCAGTCAACGCGCTACCGAACTGCTCGACCGCTTCAAACTTACCGAGCGGGCAGATGAGCTGGTTCGCGGCTTCTCCGGTGGGATGATGCAGCGGGTTTCGATTGCCCGCGCGATGATGCACGATCCGCAAGTCCTATTCCTCGATGAACCAAGCGTTGGCCTTGATCCCCAAACGCGACTCCTGCTTTGGGAAATCATTCGCGAGTACAACCAGAAAGGTCGCACGATACTGCTGACCACGCACAACATGGAAGAAGCCGACGCGCTTTGTCAGAGGCTGGCCATCATCGACCATGGGCGAATCATCGCATCTGGCGCCCCGCAAGAGCTGAAGGCTTCGATACCGGGCGGCTTCTTGCTGCGTATGCGCTTTGCGCAGCAGCCTGCGCCATTGCTGGAGAAACTCGGTACTCTGCCGGGCGTCACTGAGGTGCGCTCGACCGGAGACAGCGCGGTCGATCTTTATGCCAGCCGTGGCGGCGCGCTGATTCCAGAAATCGTGAGCACAGCAGCTTTGTACTCGATCGATCTGGCAGACGTACACATCTCTGAACCAAGCCTGGAAAATCTCTTTCTTCATCACACCGGCAGGAGCCTGCGCGAATGAACGGCGCCGCTTTTATTGCGCTTCTTGCGCGTGACGTCCACGTCGCACGCCGCAACGCACTTCAACTGCTCTTTCAGACTTTTCTGCAGCCGCTGCTGTTCGTGTTCATCTTCGGTCGCGTGATGGTCGGCAGCGGATACATGCCGCCTGCCTACAAGAGCCTTTTGCTTCCCGGCATCATGGCCATCACCATGGTGTTTACCGGAATTTGGGCAGTAGCGATGCCGCTGATCGCGGAATTCCAGTGGACGCGCGAGATCGAAGACCGCCTGCTCGCGCCTATCGAGATTTCCTGGGTGGCAATAGAGAAGGTGCTTGCCGGATTGATTCAGGCCATGATCGCCGGGCTCATCGTGCTCCCTCTGGGAGAACTCATCCTGCGCCCCGGATTGGAGTTCAACATCAGTCCTGCGCTATTCGTCCTGATGGTGATACTGGTCGCGGCTTTCTCCGCAGCGGGAGGTCTCGCGCTCGGCTGCTCGATGGATCAGCAGCATATCGGGCTCATGTTCAGCATGGTACTCACCCCGATGATCTTTTTCGGCTGCACCTACTATCCGTGGAGCGCGCTCGACAAATTCCCAATTCTGCAAAAGATTGTGCTGATTAATCCGTTGGCGTACGCCAGCGAAGGACTGCGGGCATCGGTCGTCCCGCAGTTCCCGCACATTCACATCGGCTACACTCTGCTCGCGCTGGTGTTCTTCGACGGCCTGCTGCTGACGTTTGGCTTGCGCCAGTTTCAGAAGAAGGCTGTCGGTTAACAGAACCGCCGGCGGTAGCCGGTGGGGCAGCCGCGTTTTTGCGGCTGCGCTTACGAGATCCTCTTCAGCAAGAAGAGGTTTGCATTCTCGATGATCCCGGTGCTGGGCTTGGACGCCCAGCACCGCCCACCGCCTACCGGCGCCGGTTCTGTTCTACGTCCCGGTGTTCGACGATTCTTGCCTCGTGCTCTCGCAAGATGAAGTTGTCGGTCATGCCGGCAATGTAGTCACAGACCACACGCGACGGTTTCTCCTGTTCGAGTTGTTCCTGATAACTGGCGGGAAGCTCTCCTGGATTCTCCATCCAGAAGCGAAACAAATCTGAGATCACGTTCTCCAGACGCTCGCGGTCTCCGCTAAGGATCGGGCTGCCATAAAGGTATTCGTGCAAAAACTCCTTTGTGGCTCGGCGCTCAGCATCGGCTTCGGGGCTCAAGCGCAGCAGCCGTTCCGGATACTGTCGCGCTTCGTTCGCGCGGTGAATCCGAGCAGCACGAATGCGATGACCACTGGCATGGATCAGGTCGGTAACCATGCGATCGAGCTTGCGCCGCAGGCATTCGCTGAATTTCAATTTGGGAATAGCGTCGGGATAGTTCCTTTCCACCTCTTCCCAGAGGCGCTCGAATTCGGGCAGGCGTTCTCGAATCAGCTCGATCGAAAGAATCCCCGATTCCACCCCGTCGTCGAGGTCGGCAACGTTGTAGGCAAGTTCGTCGGCAAGATCGATCACCTGGGCCTCCAATGGAGGCCGCTGATCGAGCAAATACTCGGCAAGCTCAGGAAATTCGGTGGCCTCCCAATCGCGCGAGTGCTTGATGATGCCTTCCCGCACTTCAAACGTTAAATTGAGCCCGCGAAATTCGGGATAGCGCAACTCAAAGAACTCCACGATGCGGAGCGCATGAAGATTGTGATCGAAGATATCGCCATAGCCGCGCATCTCGCGGTCGAGCGCCTTCTCGCCGGCATGTCCGAAGGGAGGGTGTCCGATGTCGTGGACGAGCGCCAGGGTTTCGGTCAGATCAGAATTCAGTCCCAGAGCCGACGCCACAGTGCGGGCGATCTGTGCAACTTCGATGGTGTGCGTCAGTCGATTGCGAAAGTGATCGGACTCGCGATTGGTGAAGACCTGCGTCTTGCTCTCCAGCCGGCGAAAGGCGCGGGAATGAACCACTCGATCGCGGTCACGCTGGAAAGCCGAGCGGTAAGGATGCGGCTTTTCGGGGTAGCGCCGCCCTCGCGATTCCTCAGAACGCAACGCACACGGTGCGTACATGCAGTGAGGATAAACCAGCGCGTGGAAGGAGTGGACTTTGTGGACTGAGTGGACGAAGGAGTGAACAATAAACCATCGCTCGGCGGCGCCAGTTTTCCTTCAGGCCGCCCCCAAGCTCGTCCACTTTCCACACGCGGTCCACTCCGGGCGCTCGGCCACCGAGTCTACTTTGTCCACTGAGTCCACTTCGTCCACAAAGTCCACTGCTCGTTGCTGTAGAGTGCCGCACACTCCCCTTCCGCCCTTTGCCGGAGTAAACTGCGCGTAGATGAAACGTGCGACATTCACACTCAGCGCCATCGGCGTTGCAATTCTTCTTTCTTTCGGTCTGCGCGAAGCACTTCAGGTCGCACCTACGGAAGCGACCATGGGCAACATTCAGCGGATCTTCTATTACCACGTGCCTTCATACGCGACGGCGTTCGCGATGTTTGCCGTGAACCTGGTAGCTTCCATCTTCTATTTAGCTCGACGGCATACTCCGTCTGCCATGGCCGCCGACGCCATGGCGGTTTCCGCAGCGGAACTTGGCGTGATCTTCTGCTCGGTCGGTTTAATGACGGGCATGCTCTGGGCAAAGCCAGTTTGGGGAATCTGGTGGACGTGGGACGCTCGCCTGACGAGTACGTTTGTCCTTTGGCTGATTTATGTGAGCTATCTGATGCTGCGTCGTCTTTCTGTGGCAGGTCAGGCCCCGACTTTGGCCGCAGCACTGGCCATTTTCGGATTTGTCGATGTGCCGATCGTGTACATGTCGATTCGCTGGTGGCGCACCCAGCATCCCCAGCCGGTGATCTTTGGTGAGCAAGGCTCGTCCGGACTCGATCCAAGCATGGTGCCTGCACTGCTCATCAATCTGGCGGCCTTTCTGTGCTACGGGGCGCTGGTGTTTTGGGTGCGATACAAGCTGGAGCGTACGCGTCAGGAATTACACGAAGCGCAAGCGCTTCACGCAATTCAACTCGCTCGGGCGGAGGCTAGATAAATGGATACGGTTCGCAGTCTTCAGCATCTGCACGCAGCTTACATCCTCACCTGGTGCATCCATCTCGGGTACATCCTTTTCTTGGTTCGTGGCTTCGTGCAGGTAAAGCGAGAAGTGGAAGAATTGAAAAAGCCTTAGCTGCCTCGAAACTGTCGTCCCAATTGCTTGCCTTGTGGTTGCGTAATCCTGCCCGGTGCGATGGTGAACGGCACGAAACCATCGTGGGACAACTTACCGGTGATTGGTACAGGACCGCGCAATGTGAATACCAAATCAGGTAGAAGACTGCTCGCCTGATACGAAAAACTGTATTTTCGCAGTCGTCTTCCACGATTTCGTTGTTCCTCATTCACAGTTAGTCCCAGCCCACGGCGGTTCGTCATGAGGGCAGCGCCTGAAGTCCCAATCTGGGACTCTTCGCCTCGTTTCGTCCCAATGGCAGCGCGCCTGCTATCTAGCTGGCTAGCTCACGCTGCGCTTTCGCGGTGTGGGACGAAAATTGGAGGCGATACGAATGTCGTTTACAACGAGCGCAGCTCGGGGCGCAATGAGGCTTGGTCTTGTCTGCGCGGTGGCACTGCTTCTGCCGCTCTTTTCTCTTGCGCAAACCAGCAAAGGCATTGTTGCCGGCACAGTAGTCGATAGCAGCGGAGCGGTAGTAGTGAATGCAAATGTAACTGCCCGCAACGTTCAGACTGGAGCGGAACGTACCACTACCTCCGGCCCAAACGGCGGCTACAGAATGGAAGCCGTTGAACCCGGTCTTTACAAAGTAACAGTCACTGCTAACGGCTTCAAAACGACCACGATCGAGCAGGTGGATGTGAAGGCTTCGATCATCACTTCGGTCAATGCTGAACTCGCCGTGGGCACTGTCAGCGATACCGTCGAGGTAAGCGGAGCGGCTACCGACTTGCAGACCCAGAGCGGCTCTCTGGAGCACACCATTGAGAGCGTGGAAACCGAGCATGTTCCGGTGTTCAACCTGAATGTGATTTCTCTGGCGCTCACGCAGCCCGGTGTGATCGATGTGGGCAGCAATAGCCTGAGCAACGGCACTGGATTTTCCGTGAATGGATCGCGTCCTCGCGCGAATAACTTCCTTCTCGATGGACAGGATGATAACGACAATTCCATTCAGGGTCAGGCTCTGCAGCCGAACAATGTCAACACGGTGCAGGAAGTAGTCGTCCTCACGAATTCGTATTCGGCGGAATTTGGTCGCGGCGGCGGTTCAGTAACCAATGTGATCACGAAAGGCGGCACCAACCAGTTTCATGGGTCGGCCTGGGAACTTTATGCCGGTTCAGGACTCAACGCGGTTACGGCGCAGGATGGGTTCGGCGGTCAGACCTCCCGAACCAAGCCTCGCTTTGACACGCACACATACGGCTTTACCGCCGGTGGCCCGATTTGGAAAAACAAACTGTTCGCCTTCGGAAGCTCGCAATGGCAGAGGTTCTATGGCAGTGCTGCGCCAGCTACGATCCTTGCTCCGACAGCGAACGGAGTCGCTGCTCTCACGGCGGCTAATACTCCTAACGCTAACCTTCTTTTGCAATACTTTGGATCGCTGCGTGGGGGCCAGAACAGCCTGAGTTCTGTTGACATCGGTCCGCGAGCAGGTTGCCCATCCGCTTTCGTCAGCGCAAGCAGCGGTGGCTGCCTTGTGGAATTTGGATCAACGCAGCGCACGCCTCCGGCACAATTAAATCCCACCACGCAATGGACGTATCGTATCGATTTCGTTCCACGCCCGGCGGACACGATTTCAGCTCGGTACATCCATGACCGCAATTCCTTATCTCCAGATTTCTTCAACTTCCCACAATCCTTACCTGGTCTGGATACTGAGCAGGGTGGACCGTCGGAAAACTTCGGCATCACCTGGACTCATACGCTGTCCGCAACTGAGGTTAACGAGTTCCGCGCTTCTGAAGGCCGATTTGACTTTCAATTCGCTCCGACAGCGCAGACACTGAAAAATCCGTTGTTTAACCTCCCCACGGTCAACAGCATTAGTGGCCTCAACGCTAATTTGTTTCCATTGCTTGGCGTGAATTCGGCATTGCCCCAGGGCCGGGGTCACACAACGTATCAGTTCCAGGATGCCTACACTCTGGTGAAAGGTATTCAGACCTTCAAAGTGGGAGGAGACGTCGCGCGCATC
>DATEKE010000213.1:0-10257 GCA_035277605.1 Terriglobales bacterium
GTCGTAATACCCGAGTTGCTTGACGATGATCTGGGCACGCCCGACGAGGTTCGCGACAGCCTTCTCGATCTGCGCGCAATCAACCGGAAGTTCGGAGGCTTCGCGAGCGTCCGCAATCTCATCGAGAGCGTTGCTCGCAGAAATCACAAGAGCTCGCTGGAGTTATTGGACGTGGCCGGAGGCACCGGCGACGTGGTCTCGAATGTTTCTCAAGAGCTCGCAGATCAAGTGCAGCTTCGGGCCACAATCCTCGACCGCGCTCTCACTCACATGAACGGCACGCTTGAGAAGTTCACCCGAGTCGCCGGTGACGCTCTTTCATTGCCGTTTGCTTCTGGCAGCTTCGACGTCATCTCCTGCAATCTCTTCCTCCATCATCTCGAGCCCGAACAGATTGCAGTCTTCTTCAACGAGGCGCTGCGAGTCGCACGTCTCGCAGTAATCGCCAGCGATATCCGGCGGAATCGCATTCATTGGATTGCTGCCCATCTCGGTAAGCTCCAATACCGCAGCCGTCTGACTCGGCATGACGCTCCCGTCTCGATCCGCCGCGCTTACACGATCACTGAAGCGCGAGCAATGGCCCAGAAATCAAAAGCAAGCTCTTTTCTTATCAGGCATCACTACTTCCAGAGATTCGGTCTCATCTTATGGAAGGCGGCCAAATGAACAAGAAATTTGATCTCGCGGTGATTGGTGGAGGGCCTGCGGGCACGTCGGCGGCGATCACTGCGGCACGTCTTGGCTTCGATGTACTGCTGCTGGAAGCCGGCAGCTTTCCGCGGCACAAAGTCTGCGGCGAATTCGTTTCTGGAGAGGCCCTGAGCATACTCGGTGATTTAGTCGGAGAAGAACACTTTGCCGATGCGCCGCGCATTAGTAAAGCACGCGTCTTTATCGATCATGCGCGTGCCACTTTGCGCGTTAATCCGCCTGCCGCAAGCGTTTCGCGCTATGACCTCGATGCCGCGCTCTACCATGCCTCGGCGTTGGCGCGTTGCGTAGTGCGAGATCGAACACGCGCACAAAGTGCAGCTCCGTCCCAAAATGGCTTTGTGATTCGCCTCGAATCAGAGGAAATACTGGCTCGGGCTGTAATCAACGCCACGGGCCGCTGGTCGAATGTTGCGAGACGGACGGTCAGCGGCATTGAGCAATTCATCGGCCTGAAGGGCCATTTCTTCGAAACGGACTCCAGCGAATCGTGCGACCTCTATTTTTTTGATGGCGGCTATTGCGGCGTACAGCCAATCGCCGATGATCTCGTGAACGCGGCGGCGATGGTGAAACCAGGCGTCGCCAGAAATCTAACCACCGTGTTCGCACTGAATCGCGATCTCAAAGACCGCTCTCGAGCGTGGAAGGCTGTTGGCGATCCTGTCAGCACGGCCCCGCTGATATTTCGTTCTCCTGTGACGTCAGAAAATGGAGTGCTGATGGCTGGCGATGCTGCAGCGTTTCTGGATCCGTTTGCCGGAGACGGAATTTCCATTGCATTGCACAGTGGACGCATGGCAGCCGAAGTGCTTGGCCGTTTTCTTCTTGCTAACTGCAGTCTTCAGGACGCCCTATTGCACTATGACCGGGAATATCGCCGATTAATCAAGCCTGCATTGAACAGCGCCCAACTTCTTAGAGCTCTGCAGCACCTCCCTTCCGGATTGCGTGCCGCGTCCGTGGCCTGTCTCAACATCCCTCTATTAGCCCGAGCGGCGGTGAAGGCCACGCGGGTGAGAGCTACCAGTCGCCGGACAGCCTGACGCTTTCCTAACTTGAAGTAAGTACGACCTTCGATTTACCTTGTATTTACTGCGAGTTTGACTGTCAGCGCACGAGAGTTGCTGCCCTTGGTAGTTTCTGAGCCGGGCACGTCTCGGAAAGAGGCGATGTGTCTGAGGCTGACTCATTGCTGACTATTCGGAGGAAACATTATGAGATTCAGAGCAGGAGCTGTGGCTCTGCTGTTCTTGATGGCAAGCGCAATCGGTGCGCTGGCACAAACAACTACCGTTCAAGGTTTCGTTAAAGACCCCAGCGGCCCAGTCGTTGGCGCGCAAGTTCAACTTAAGGACATCGACACCGGTCGCAAGTACACGCTGAAGACCGACAAAAAGGGCAAGTTCTTCAGTATCGGTATCACTCCCGGCAAATTCGATGTGAGTGTCACCAAAGACAATAAGGTCATCTACACCACGCAATTCCAGGCGTCGCTCAATGCTCCTCAGGATGTGAACGAGCTCGATATCGATCTCACGCCCGCGCAACCCGGACAGGCAGCGCCGCCACCTCCTCAACCCGGGATGAAGCAAGAGCAGCCCAAGCTCACCGAAGAGCAGAAGAAGCAGATTGAGGAGATCAACAAGAAGAACGCCGAGATCACGAAAGAGAATGCCAAGATCGGCAATCTCAACACTCTGCTTAAAGAAGCTCAGGCCGACATGCAGGCTAAAAACTACGACCAGGCAGTTACCACGATGCAGCAGGCTGAGCAGGCGGACAATGGCCAGCATCATCAGGTCTATGGCGTGCTTGGGGCCGCGTACTTGAACGATAAGAAGTACCCCGAATCTATCGAAGCGCTGAACAAAGCAGTGCAACTCGCGACTTCAGGAACCGCGGCAGCGGCCCCGAACACCAAGGCAATGCTCGCTTCCTACTACGACAATCTCGGCCAGGCATATGCCAAATCGGGAAAGATTCCCGAGGCCGTGGACGCGTATAACAAAGAGGTCGAACAGGATCCTACGCACGCCTCGCAGGCCTATTACAACGAGGGCGCTGTACTGACGAACTCCGGTAAGACCGACGAAGCCAACGCGGCCTTTACCAAGTCGATTGAGGCAGATCCTAACCACGCTGATTCGTACTATCAGCGAGCAATCAACTCGCTGCAAAAGGCAACGGTCGATAAAGCCGGCAAAATGGTTGCGCCTCAGGGAACTGTGGACGACTTCAATAAGTATCTCGAACTGCAGCCGAACGGCCCATATGCCGAAGGCGCCAAGCAGATGCTCGATACCTTGGGCGCAAAAGTGACTACGCAATATGGAAAGAAGAAATAATCAAAAACAAATCTAGACAAGGGCGGCCTGCAAGGCCGCCTTTTTTGATGGATGCTGGCCAAAAAACCACAATCCCGACCCGAGCGAGTGCTGAGCTTTGAAGATGCCCGTCATCTAGTCGCTTCGCACGCACACTTGTTGCGCTCATCTTCCAAGCAAATTGAACACGTTCCCATTTTGGCTTCGCTCGGCCGGGTGCTTGCAGAGGCTATCGTGGCCGATCGCGACTTCCCGCCGTTTGCTCGCGCAACGCGCGACGGTTATGCAGTCCGCAGCGAGGACCTGCGGCGTCCTCCGGCTGAGCTGACCGTAGTAGGAGAAATCCGCGCCGGCGGAGATCTTCCCCACGGGTTTAGCCGCTTACAAAACGGACGGGCCTTATCCATCATGACTGGGGCTCCTGTCCCGGATGGAGCGGATGCGGTCGTGATGGTCGAGTACACCGAGCGCGCCGGGCAGCGTGTGCGCGTACTGCGGTCCGTAACGGCTGGAGAGAACGTAGTCCCACGCGGCAGAGAAGCCAGGCGTGGAAGCACTCTGGTGAGCGCGCGCACGGTAATCGGACACGCGCAGATCGCGCTGGCTGCATCAGTGGGGAAGTCGACCGTCAGCGTCTACTCGCGACCTCGAATTGCCATCTTGCCCACGGGCGATGAAATCGTTCCTATTGATGCACAGCCGGCAGCCAATCAGATTCGCAACTCCAACAGCTTTTCCCTGGCTGCGCAAGTAACGAGTTGCGGCGGAGAAGCAGTACAGCTTTCGATTGCTCCCGACGACCGGGCACGTCTACGAGAGTTGATTGCCCAGGGACTCGAAAGCGATCTACTGCTGCTGAGCGGTGGCGTTTCTGCCGGCGAATATGACCTGGTTGAAGATGAACTCGGCAAGTTCGGCGCTGAGTTTTTATTTACCGGAGTGCAGATTCAACCTGGCAAACCACTTGTGTTCGGACGCGCGCAGCCCCGGTCCAATCGCGAGCGCTGGACCTACTTTTTTGGATTGCCGGGCAATCCGATCTCGACTATGGTCACATTCCAACTCTTTGGCAGCATATTCGTACGAGCATTGGCGGGGTCGGCCGAGCGCTCAATTAGTGGAAGAAAGATACGATTAGCAAAAGACGTAAAGACCAAAATGGGACTCACGCGTTTTTTGCCCGGCAAGGTCTCAGGCTGGTGGGATGATCCCGAAGTTGATCTGCTGAGCTGGCAGGGATCAGGAGACATGGCTGCGTTCGCGCGAGCCGACTGCCTGCTGGTGATTCCGCCAGATCGCGAAAGTTATAAATCGGGAGAATGGATGACGGTCATTCCAATCGAAGGCTAAATGGCACGAAAACTGTCTCATTACGATGCGAGCGGCCGGGCGCAAATGGTCGATGTTTCAGAGAAGACAGCCACGCGGCGCGAAGCCGAAGCTTCGGCCTACGTTCGCATGTCAGCGGGAGTTCTCGCTGCGTTGCCTCGTAATCCCAAAGGCGATCCGCTTGAAGTAGCCCGGCTGGCAGGCATCATGGCTGCAAAACGCACTTCGGAGCTGATACCAATGTGTCACCCCCTCCCACTCAGTCACGTGGATGTAAGTTGCAGAGTGCGCGACAATGGAATTGCTGTTAGCGCAAAGGTAAATACAACCGCGAATACCGGCGTTGAGATGGAAGCGCTGGTCGCAGCAAGTGTAGCGGCTCTCACGGTTTACGACATGTGCAAGGCGCTGGACAAAAGCATTACTATCGAGCGAGTCCAGCTGGAGCGAAAGTCGGGCGGCAAGAGCGGAGAATACTCCCGCAAGCGGGGCAAATCGAAAGGCCGATAGCCAAGCATGGTTTCTAACATTCGCGTCCTGGTAGTGGACGATAATCCGATGATTGTTGGCCTGCTCAAACAGGCGGTTTCACCGCACGCCGCCGTCGAGGCATTCTCGAATTCGGCCGAAGCTTTGCTGCGCATCGTGGAGGAGGCGCCTGATCTCGTCATCTCTGACTTCCACATGCCTGGACTGAACGGAAAGCAGCTCATCGAAAAGGTACGCGCGCGACCGCAGACCGCGCGTCTGCCCGCAATCCTCATTGGCACACGCAGCGAAATCAACGAGCAATTGCGCACCATGCAGGACCAGCTCGAAGACCTGATCGAAAAGCCATTTCTGGTGAAGGAAGTCTCCGCGCGTTTCAAACGTGTAGTGGACAAGATTTCGCTGGAGAAAATGGCGCGTGCGGCGCCGGGCGAGTCCGTCGTTCGTGGCAACCTGCAGCAGATGAATACGATGGACCTGTTCCAATCCCTGGAGCTCGGCCACAAGAACTGTCGCCTGTCTCTCAGCAACAAGAACGAGCGCTGCGATTTGTACTTCATCGACGGTCAAATCAACCACGCCGTCTATGGCAAGCTGCGCGGTGACGAAGCAGTCTTCAAAGTCCTTGCCTGGATCGAAGGACAATTCGAGATCGACTTTACCGGCAGCAGCAAGGAGCAGAGCACTACGCGCTCAACCCAGGGTCTGTTGATGGAAGGTCTCCGGCTGCTCGATGAAGCCAATCGCGGCGCAGAAGAGAACGTCCTCGACGCGTGAAGATTTCCGCCGCCATTCTCACTGTCAGCGACTCCTGCCATAAAGGCTTTCGGCAGGACGCGTCCGGTCCGCGGCTGCGGGCGACTTTAATTGCCTCCGGCTTTGAGGTCGTCGAAGCAAAAATCGTCCCCGACGACATCGAACGAATCGCCTCCGCTCTGCGAGAGCTTTCCACTGCGGCGCGCTTTGTTGTGACCACCGGCGGCACAGGCATTGCTTCACGCGACGTCACTCCGGAGGCTACGCGGGCAGTCTGCGAGCGTGTACTTGATGGCGTCTCGGAAATGATGCGCGCCGAAGGACTGAAGCACACTCCGTTTGCTGCTCTCTCGCGCGGGGTGTGTGCCACGTTGGGAAAGTCCCTGGTGCTGAACCTGCCTGGCAATCCTGCGGGAGCCGAGCAGTCGCTGAAAATCGTGCTGCCACTCGTAGCGCACGCTCTCGATCTCCTCGCGGGAAAAACCGAGCACTCAGCCGCTCGCTGATTCAGAACCACCCGTGCGGTGGTTCGCGCCCATACCGCTTACAATAAAAGTTCCCGTCCCTTTGAATACGCTCAAACACATCCTCTCCCGCTACACGCATTTCATCTGGTCGGTGCTTCAACCGCTTGGATCGTGGGGCATTTTCGCGGTGGCGATCCTCGATTCCGCAGCTTTCGGTATTCCCCTGGATCCGGTGGTTGCGGGTTATGTCTATGCTCATCCTCTGAAAATCTGGCTGTACGTTTTCATGGCATCCGCGGGTTCGGCAGCGGGCAGCCTCATACCTTACGGCATCGGCAGAGCAGGCGGCGAGCTGCTACTGCTAAAGCGCGTAGACCGCAAGAGCTTCGAGCGGATGCGCGATCGTTTCGAGAATCAGGAATTCTTCGCGATGATGATTCCAGCGATGCTCCCGCCACCAACACCGTTCAAGTTGTTTCTGCTGGCGGCTGGCGTGTTCGAAATGCGTCCGTATCTCTTCGTCCTGGCGATTTTTGCCGGACGCGTAATTAGATTTCTGATCTTAGGATTCCTGGTGGTGAAGTTCGGTCCTGGCATCGTAAGCCTGGTTTCAGCAGTCATGGCAAAGCATCTCGCCTGGGTCTTTGTGGGACTTGCTGTGCTGGTTGCGCTAGTCTTGTCGCACATGCAGTTCCGCAAGTCGCGGGCGAGCAGGAAAGAAGAGCCGCCGGAGGCGGCGTGAGTAGATGTATATTGGGCTCAACCTTTGACGCACATGCGATTACCACGACCGTTGCTGCGATCCTTCGTCACGGTATCGATACTGACTCTCTCTTGTTTGACGCTCGGCTGTACGCCGAAAATTCCGAATCAAATCACCTCGCAGGAAATGGATCTGTACCGCGATTGGCTGAAACAGCACTTCGCGAACAAAGCTCCAGACCATCTATATCTCGACGATCAGACATTCGTCTTCGATCCGCTGCGCGAGCAGAGCTGCGGCAAGAACCTACACAGGAACGATGACGTTTCGAACTCGTTGATGCGTGAACTGCACAACCTCGGCAACGCCGATTACGAGATCGATATTTCGCCGGAGTCGATGAAGCTTCCGTGGTCCTATCAGGTTCTGAACGTCAGGCATTTGCCGAGCTCTGCACAAGAAGCGCATGTGATCTCGTTTTCGCGGGTGGCCTTTGATCGAGCCGGAACAGAAGCCTTGTTCGCAGTCAACGATCTATGCGGTTCGCAATGTGGTGCGGGCCGGGCAGTCTCCGCAAGAAAAGAGAACAGCGCGTGGAAGTTCAAGGACTCCACCACGTGTTCCTGGAAATACTGAGCAATGCATTCCTAAGCCGGCAGCAACATGCCCTTTTCCAAATGTCGCGTTGTGTGCGCGTACGCAGCGGCATTGGGATCGTGGGTAACCATCACGATCGTCTTGCCGAATTCTTCGTTCAGACGCTTCATGATTTCGAGCACCTCGGCCGCCGAGTGACTGTCGAGATCTCCCGTCGGTTCGTCTGCCAGAAGCAATGTGGGATCGGTAACGATTGCGCGCGCGATAGCTACACGCTGCTCTTGTCCACCAGAGAGCTGCTTCGGCAAATGATGCACGCGATCGCCCAAGCCGACCAGCGTGAGCGCCGTCATCACGTGATCGCGCCGTTCATTCTTGTTCAGCTTCGTTAACAGGAGCGGCAACTCGACGTTTTCAAAGGCGGTGAGCACGGGAATGAGATTGAATGTCTGGAAGATGTAGCCGATGTGTCGATTGCGCCATTCAGCGATCTTCTTGTCACCATAGCGAAATACATTGTCGCCCTGCACCAGCAGCTCTCCCGAAGTGGGACGATCGATGGCAGCGATCATGTTCAGCAGTGTAGTTTTTCCTGAGCCTGAGGGACCCATTAGCGCCAGAAATTCCTTTTCAGCGATCTCAATGGAGACATCGTCCAGCGCCTTCACTTCAAAGCTGTCGCGCGTGAAGACCTTGCTTACATGATTGGCTTTTACCAGCCGGGTCGCTACCGGCGCGCTTTTCATTTCCACTGCTTGAGGCATGATCGATCACCTTCCTTAAATCCCAGAGAATTCTTGAAGAATTTCGTGATTGCGTGATTTCGCGATTTTAAATCGCGAACATCGAGCCATTGTTAATCCCAATCGCGCAATCGCGAATTTCAAAGCGTATACGTCACTGCTTAATCCGAATCTTGTCGCCGTCTTTCAAATCCGACGGAGCATTGATAATGACGTCTTCCCCGCCGGTGAGTCCTTCCACCAGATCACCATCGCTGCGCTGCGCAATCAGTTTCACCTCTCGCTGTACCGCCCTGCCATTGAAAGCAATCAGGACAACCCGCTTGCCGCCGGAATCGCGAAGCGCGCTGCCCGGCACCACGGCTCCCGATGAAACTATTTGCTTCGCTCCCGGCTTCTGGTCGGAAAGAAAGCGCACGTTGGCATTTTCCTCGGGACGCAGATAGTCATCCGGATTGAGGACCTTCACCTTTACTTGAACCGTCGCCTTCTGCCGGTTCGCCATCGGCGCGATCTCGTTGATCACGCCTTTGTACTCGCGATCGGGATAGGCATCGGTCGAAAGCACCGCTTTCTGGGTTGGACCGAGCTTGGCGAAGTCGTTCTGGCTGATATCGAGTTCGACCTGCAGATCGGTAAGGTCTGCCAGCGTGACGACCGAGCCGCGAGGCCCGCCGGTATCTGCTCCAGACGCGAATTGCGCGGTCACGAGCTCGCCCTTTTCCGCGGTGCGTTCGAGGATCGTTCCCGTTACGGGAGCACGAATCTCGGTGGCTTCGAGTTGTGATTGGGCGTAAGCGAGTTGTCCTTTCGCCTGCTCCAGAGCCCCGCGGGCGTTCTCGATTTCTTCCTGACGCGGGCCGATCTTCGACAACTTGTACACCTTTTCCAGCGATTGCTCGTGCTGCAGCGCCGCGTCATACTTTGCCTGTGCATCGTCGAGCTGCTGGTGGGAGAAGACGCCTTGCGCGACCAGTGGGCGTGTGCGATCGAGTGTTGATTTCGCATCGGCCAGGCTTGCGCGCGCCTCGTCCAGATTGGCACTCGCCTGTTCGATCTCCTCCGGACGCGAGCCGTGCTCCAGCTGATCGAGCCTGGCTTTCGCCATATCCACGGCGCCTCGGGCTTGCTCGACTTGTGCACGGAATTCCTGGTCTTCGAGTTTGACGAGAACCTGTCCAGCTTTGACTTTGTCTCCCTTTTCGACGCCGATCCAGGCAATGCGTCCGGTGACTTTCGAATTCACGCTGATAGTGTGGTGCGCGACAATGTATCCCGCAGCCTGCAGAACCGTTTCCCCGCTCGAGGCAGAGCTGATGGTTGCCGCCCGCACCGTCTGCACTTCCGGAATGGAAGCAGAGAACAGGCGCACCGCCAAAACGATGATCCCAAGCAGCACGATGGCCGCAATGCCGCCTATGATGAACCGCTTAGACCATTTCGGGTCTTCAGGTTCTTTTTGCGAGCGATCAATCCGCAAGCTATGCAGATCGCCGTACTTAGCTTCCAGTGCCATAGAATTCAGAACCGATCAAAACCATATTGAACACGGAGGACACGGAGGTCAGAGAGGAAAGATGTAATGTCGTCGCAAAACCCATGCCGATGGCAACTTCGGTCCACCACCTTCGTTTTCTCCGTGACCTCCGTGTTCAAAAGCCTTTTAATCTCTCAACGCCGCGAGTATCTCTCGTCGCGACGCGTGCCACGCGGGCGCGATTCCGCCGAACAGCCCCATGCTCACCGCGAAAGCGATTGCAACCAGCATTACTCCGAGCGTGATACGAACGCTGAATACAGTTTCGCTGAACGTCATCGCGTTTCCGGTTCCAGTGGTTAGCCCGTTGAACGGCATCATGAGAATCAGTCCTACGACGGCGCCAAGCAAAGCCAGCAACACTGACTCGATGACGAACGAAGTAATGATGCTTGGGCGGGAGAAGCCAAGGATGCGCAGCGTCGCGATTTCGCGGCTGCGGTAGGCGACTGCCGCGTACATCGTGTTCATTGCAGCAAAGCAGGAGCCGACCGCCATGACGATCGCCACAATGATTCCTACAAATTTTATCGGCGCTCCCGATTTGGTCTGCTCGGCGTAATAGTCGGTTTCTTTGTACGCATCGAGCGCGAGA
>DATEKE010000214.1:0-8768 GCA_035277605.1 Terriglobales bacterium
GAAGAAGCCGGGGAGTTTCTCGCAAGTTATGGCCTAAAAGAGAGCGGTCTCGTGCGCCTCATTCGCAAGAGTTACGAGCTACTCGGGCTCATTTCATTCTTTACCGTCGGTGAAGACGAATGCCGGGCTTGGACGATCGAGCGCGGGTCCCGCACTCAGGCAGCATCAGGCGCGATTCATTCCGATCTCGAAAAGCATTTCATTCGCGCTGAGACAATCCATTGGGATCAGCTTCTGGAAGCCGGTTCGGAGGCCAACGCGCGCTCCCGCGGCACGCTGCGACTCGAAGGCAAAGACTACATCGTGCGGGATGGCGACGTGATGCACATCCGCCATAGCGCTTGAACGATGTCCCCTCTCGCTCTCACCATCATCCTGGGACTCACTGCGGCAATGGCCGACGGCGTCGGAGGCCTGATCATCATCCAGCGGCATTGGGAGCGGCGGTATCTGCGCTACTTTGTAGCGGTTGGATCGGGATTCATGCTGGCGACGGCCTTGGTCGAGATGTTGCCGGAGAGCCTGCGCATTTCGCCCAAACACGCGCCGGCATTTCTGCTGCTCGGATATTTCCTGGTGCATTTCTTCGAGCACACCGTCAGCGCACATTTCCATTTTGGAGAAGAGACCCACGTCGGCGAATTCATTCACCCGCACAAGACCTATTCCGTGCTGCTCGGCCTCGTTGTGCACACGTTCTTCGACGGAATCGCTATCGCTTCCGGATTCCTGATTTCAAACTGGCTGGGATGGGTGATCTTCGTTGCCGTCTTCCTGCACAAAATCCCAGAAGGCTTCACCGTTGGATCGGTGATGCTCGCCAGCGGGCGCTCTCGCCGCATGGCATTCATATCATCGGTGATCCTTGGAGCCTCAACGCTGCTGGGTGTGCTTGCCATGCGCGCGTTTGCGCCGATGCTGCACGTTGGCTTGCCGCTGTCGGCGGGTGTGACCCTTTACGTTGCTGCTTCTGATCTGATTCCTGAAGTGAACAAGGAACCCGGAATCAGAATGGCATTGCTCGTCTTTGTAGGAGTCGCTGTGCTCTTGCTCCTCGACAATTGGATCCGCGTGTGAGCTTGACAAAAAGGTTGTGCCATCCCGACTCGCGCCGGAACGGGGGACGAACAACGTTGTTTAACTGAATTCTTTCCGATCTGACATTTCTGATTCCCGGCGATAATTCCTGCATGGCTACCTTTTCGGGCACGCCTGGTCACCAGATGGTCTCGACCAGCTTCGATCTCCCCGGCTATCGCGTGGTGCGCACACTCGGTGTAGTGCGCGGAATCGTGGTTCGTTCGCGTTCCATTTTCGGAACCATCGGAGCGGGACTGCAGACGTTGGTTGGCGGCAACATCACACTGCTCACCAATCTGTGCGAAAAGACTCGTGCGGAAGCTTTTGATCTGATGCTGAAGCACGCTGGAGACCTCGGAGCGAATGCGGTAATCGGCGCTCGCTATGACGCCACCGAGATCATGCAGGGCGTCACCGAAGTCCTCGCTTATGGGACCGCCGTCGTGGTGGAGCGTTCCTCATAATCGGTGAGAACGCGGGTCATACCCAATTTGCGAAATTAAGAACGCCCGGGACGGGAATCAACCCTCTGCTCTAACCCGATCTCAGTCGTGCATTCTCACGGGAAAAAGTCCTCCTTGAACGTCTGCGCGCAGTGTGCCATATCGCAATTTACGCAGTCTCGTTCGGGCCAGAGTCGCTGCGATCAAGCCTGATGGGAGCAGGATCAACTCGGAGGGCTCTGGCACCGACGACGAAGTGGTCGTGATCGTCCAGGTCCCCGAATGCACATTGTCGGTCGAGGCTGTGTCACCGCACGTGTGCGTATTTCCTGGTTCAAAGCAAGAGTGATCGACGATCAGTGGGTCGCCGCTAGCAGAAGCGTCGCGCAGAAGATTCTCGCTCCCGAGATCAAAGTTCCCCGAGATACCGGAGCGGATGTCTGGTTGTGAAGCAAAAATCGACCACGCAGCGATGTTGCCGGAGCCATCAGTGGCCACATCAAAGATAGAGACCTGCGCATTGGCGTTATCCAGCGTGTGGACACCATCTGTCATGGTGAATTGCGTGGGCGTCACAGCTACCAGGGAAGTCGCGGTAGACCCGGCGCTGCCGATTACTCCGATCGAGGGAGCAATAGGATTAGCAAACGTCATTGACACTGAAATGAAATTAGACGTCGTTAGTCCGCTGCTGCTGTCGACAAACGTGAACGTCGGTCCCGTATACGTGTAAATCGTATCGGCGCGACCCAGGCTGCTTACGGCCACCGTAAGCAAACACACCCCTATGAAACGGAGTCTCATGTCACTCTCCTTGCCACTCTTTTAGGGGGGATGCCGATGTAAGCGGAAAATCGGGTGCTAGTAGCTCACGTTTTCTACGCTTTTGAAAAGAAATTGCACAAAACAACTGGGATGAGATGCCGGCCTGGTAAGGCTTCTGGAAACTCCGACATCGCGCTTGAAAAATCAGAGCGTTACGTGCACAGGCCCAGGATGACAGAGAATGCGTCCTTCCGCCAAAGGACCTCTACGCGGAAGTCCGCTTCCGACATGAGACCAAGTTCTACGTCCAGAGGCACATACACATCTTCTTTCGACCATGCGGAGAGGAACTCCTTCGCTTGCTGCTCCTCATAGGACAATCGGAGATGCTGGTTCCATGCTTCAAATTGCCGACACGCCAGGCTCTCCTCTCTCGCCGGCTGACAGTCGACATTTATCAATTGGCCTCCAGGAGGAAGCGTATTGGCAAGTCGTTTATAGAGGGTGGCCTTTGCTCTTTCCGTACGGACATGATGAAGAGCAAACGACGCCACCACGGCGTCGCAGCGCGGAATCTCGCAGAGCTCGAAGGAGTCACAGATCAGGCGCGCACCGAGAATGCGTTCGGCTGCCGCCTTGAGCATCTCTGGGTCAGAATCTATGCCGATAAACTTTGCCTTAGGCACATACTCACGACAGCGAGCCGAGAGCGCTCCTGTCCCGATGCCCAGATCAACAATAGTTCCCGCTTTGGGATTGAGCGCGGCGGCAGCGACGTCGAGCATCTCTTCGTAATGCGGTATGAAGCTGCGGATGCGTGCGTCGTATTCCCCAAGATCAATGCCGAGATGTGCAGCGACTCCCATTTGTGTGGCTAAGCCGGTCTCCCTTCTCCGGAGGCGCTCACGTGCTGGCGATGAGAAAACGACTCAAACTCCTGCGTCCCGTTTGTTGCCGGTCGAGCGAGCGTGCTGGCTTTACGCGTAGTCGTGTCGATCGCTCGAATCAGCGTAGCGCGAATGCTGCCTTCTTCCAATTCGAGCAAGCCCTCCACCGTACAACCGCCGGGCGTAGTGACTTCGCTTTTCAGAATCGCGGGATGCAGTCCCGTTTCAAGCACCATCGCTGCGGCTCCCAAGGTGGCCTGAGCTGCCAATGTCGTCGCAAGGTCGCGAGGCAAGCCCATGCGAATGCCACCCTCCGCGAGCGCTTCTACGATTGTGTAGATGAATGCTGGTCCGCTCGCGGAAAGGCCGGTAACCGCGTCCATCATTGGTTCATCCACGTCCGCAGTGCGTCCCATTAGAGAAAATAGCTCTGCAGCTCGGGCGAGATGCTCCGCCGTGGCGAATCGTCCAGAACAAAGGGCTGTCATTCCTTTCCCAATTCGACACGCGGTGTTAGGCATAGCGCGAACCACGGCTAGAGGTCTGCCTAGCGCAGCCTCAATTGCCTGAGTTGTAACGGCGCTGGCAATCGATATGATTAGGGCATCTTGACGCAATTCCGAGCGAATCTCCTGCAGCACACTTTGGACGTAGAGTGGCTTTACGCAGAGCAGCACAACACCAGCGTCGCGGACTGCCGCAGAATTCTCGGTCCCTACATTGATACCGAGTTGCTTCGAGACACTCGCGGCACGGTGAGCGTGCTTCACAGTGGCCCGCACATTCGCAAAACTCCCATTGCCGCTTTTAATCATGGCCGCAAGCAGAGAGCTGCCCATCTTCCCTGCCCCAAGCACGGCAATGTGCTCTCCTCGACCGTAGCTGATACTCATCTTCCTTCTCCTCTCCTGGATTCGCGCAAAAAACAAAAAGACCTACAACGCCTTTTGCGATGTAGGTCTTTGGATGATGCCGAATTTATCTGTTCTTAGGCGTCTTCCGTCCAACCACACCATCGCGCACACGCCAGCGGCGGACACGGGATCGGCGGGTTGAAGCTCCGCAAGAACATTGAATGAACTCTAACGCTCTCAGGAACGGAACGCAAGCCAAAAGGCACGACTCGATGACTTTTCGTTGATCCTCCTGACCTTCGCGTTCGCTCCTGATTTCAGCCTTTTACAGATATGCCCAATTCCTTTAACTGCGCCGGGCTCACTGGCGTAGGCGCATCAACCATCAGATCAACTGCCTTCGCTGTCTTCGGGAAAGGAATGACTTCGCGCAGACTGTCCGCTCCCGCCAGGATCATCACGATGCGATCGAGCCCCAGAGCGATCCCACCGTGTGGCGGAGTTCCGTATTCCAAGGCTTCGAGAAAGAATCCAAACCGGGAACGCGCTTCTTCGTCGGTCATCCCTAGCGCGTTGAAGATCTGCTTCTGAATGTCCTGACGGTGGATTCGAATTGATCCCGATCCCAATTCAGTACCGTTCAGGACGATGTCATAAGCAAGCGCGCGAACCGCTCCTGGATCGGAAAGCAGCTTGCCGAAATCCTCCTCGTGCGGCGAGGTAAACGGATGATGGGCTGCGTTCCACCGACTTTCCTTATCGTCATATTCGAACATGGGAAAGTCGGTCACCCACAGAAATTTGTAATCGTCGGCGCTCCCCTTCTTGTTGAAGCCGCCGTGTTTCTCTTTGTATTTTTGGGCAAGCGTGAGACGCAGTGCTCCCGCCGATGTGTACACGGCTTCGGCAGCTTTGCGCACGACGATCGGGGATCGATCCTCTACCGGAGCCGCCGCGACGAACATCAGCAGGTCGTCGCCTTCGGCTTCGCACATGGCTCGCAGCTTCATGACCGAATCGGGAAAGCTCTTCTCCAGCCGCTTCAGGTCGTCGATGACTTTGGCGGGAGACTTGATTGCGAAGAGCTGCTTGTTGTCCTCGCGTTCTTTGCGCGAAAGCTCCCCCACCTTTGGAATACGGACTGCAACCACCGGTAGCAGCGGATCAAGACTCAGAGCATTCAGGTTCTCCTCGGTAAACGCCTCACGCACGTCGCACATCGCAGGCAGGCGCATGTCAGGCTTATCGATGCCGTACCTGCGGATCGCATCGTCGTATTTCATGCGCGGAAACGGCGGTTTAAGGTCAACGCCGCCTTCACGGAACGCCGCAATCAAGAACGCTTCCACCACTTCGAAGACTCGTTCCTGAGTTGGGAACGACATCTCCAGGTCGATCTGCGTAAACTCAGGTTGCCGATCGGCGCGCAGGTCCTCGTCGCGAAAGCAGCGGACGATCTGGAAATACTTGTCGAATCCTGAGATCATCAGAATCTGCTTGAATAGCTGCGGCGATTGCGGCAGCGCGTAGAACGATCCCGGATACACGCGACTGGGCACGAGATAATCGCGAGCGCCTTCCGGCGTGCTGCGCGTCATGAATGGTGTTTCGATTTCTAGAAATCCGCGTTCGTAAAGCGCCTTGCGAATTGCCAGTGAGACGCGCGACCGCATGGCGATATTGGCCTGCATCTCCGGGCGGCGCATATCGAGGTAGCGATACTTCAAGCGCAGCTCTTCGTTCGATATCGCTTGTTCGGCCGGAGAAAACGGCGGTGTCTTGGAGTCGTTAAGAATGCGCAGCTCGTCGGCGACGATTTCAATTTCGCCCGTTGGGAGATTCTTATTTACGGTCGCTGCATCGCGCCGCTTCACCGAACCGACAACAGCAAGCACATATTCAGATCGGACGGCCTCAACTTTCGCGTGGAGAGATGGGTTCCGCTCGTTGTCGAAGATCACCTGGACCACACCGGAGCGGTCGCGCAAATCGATGAAGATCAAATTGCCGAGATCGCGACGGCGGTTCACCCATCCCATTAGGGTGACGGTCTTACCGGCATTGCTGGCAGTCAGCGTGCCGCACATGGTGCTGCGTTCGAGGTTTCCAAGCAGGTCGAGCTGAGTTTCAGGCAAGGTGAAGTCCTTGAGGTGATGGGTAATCGTTCATCTTAGCGGAGTTGGGGAATGTGCGAACGGAACCGTCGCCGATAGGCGATGGGACAACCGCATATGTTGCGGCTGCGCTCTTCGACATGGTGGACGTTGTCGTCGCACCCCGGAGCCGACCATCCGGCCAGCTCCGGCTCACCGGCTACCGCCGGCGGCTCTGTCTTACACGGTCACTGCTTGCTTTACCGGGACCTGCGTGAACCAGCCGTGACGGTCATGCACGCGGCCTTCGACGATGTCAAAAAACTCCTTGTGCAGAGCGCGTGTCACAGGACCGGTCTTGCCGTTTCCAACTGTGATCTTGTCGACAGTGCGAATCGGTGTGATCTCAGCCGCCGTCCCTGTGAAGAAGACTTCATCGGCGATGTAGAGCATCTCGCGGGGAATCATCTGCTCCACAATTGGGAATCCTAGTTCTTTCACCAGCTCAATCACGCTCGCTCGTGTAATGCCAGGCAGAACCGAGTTTCCAAGCGGCGCGGTGTATACAGAGCCTTTGCGGACTAAGAATAGATTTTCACCTGAACCTTCGCTCACGTAGCCATTCACGTCGAGAGCAATTCCTTCAACATATCCATTAAGAATAGCTTCCATCTTAATGAGCTGCGAATTCATGTAGTTCGCACCCGACTTCGCCATCGCCGGCAGCGTATTAGGCGCCATGCGGTTCCAGGACGAGACGCAGACGTCCACGCCTTCATCGGGCGAACCGTGGCCGAGATACTTGCCCCAGGCGTAGTTGCAGATGTAAACCTCGACAGGCGAGCCGAGCGGGTTGACTCCAGCCTCACCATAACCTCGCAGCACGATGGGACGGATATAGCACGGAAACACGCCATTTGCGGCGACTGTATCAACCATCGCTTGAACAATCTCGTCCTCGGAAAACGGCACGTCCATACGGTAGATTTTGGCCGAATGGATCAGCCGTTCCGCATGTTCCTGGGCGCGAAAGATTCCGGCGCCATTCGGATGCTTGTAGCAGCGCACGCCCTCGAAAACAGATGAACCGTAGTTCACTACATGCGACATCACGTGCAGCTTGGCGTCGTCCCAATTGATTAGCTTGCCGTTATGCCAGATTTTTTCCGACTTCGGAATTGCCATGCGTGCTCCTTAGGAATGCAGTTCGCAGGAAGATGATGGAACTCTCTATTATATTCGGACGCTCTGCCCCGCAGACCGGGAAAGTGTTCCCAACAAAGAACGATGGGGCGAGTACGATGCGGAGAGGGAGCGAAGCCGGACTTCAACGATATTCCCACGCAATCAGATCTTCGTTCAAACAAGCTCTTCAAAGACGCCGATCAGCCCTTCTGAATCGGTAAGAGCCTCGCAACTTTTGTCTATCTTCGCGTAGTCGGCGGCAAAACGATGTTTGAACTCCAGGTAGGACTCGCGGTTTTTCCAAACATCGATTGTGAGATAGCAGCCTTTGCGCTCGCTATCGCGCACGAGGATGGTTTTCACATACGCTGGATGGCGCCGAAAGAGCTGACTCCACACTCCGTCGCTCTTGTAGGCTTTCTCAAATTCAGCGCACTTTTGCTGCGGCACCTGGAACTCCCACAAGACATGAATCATGGCCCGCTCTGGGTTGGTTCAACACACGCCTGTCGCGCCCAACTGAAAACTTCGACGGCAGTTGATGTTGGGTGCTCAACTACATTTTCGTAACAGGATTAGGAGGCGGAGCTTGTCCTTGCGCGGCCTCTTCTTTGCGAACAGCGGCTTCGGCGGCCTGGAAGCCGAGCTTGGAATGCGTTCCGTCGCAAAAGGGCTTGTTGGTGCTGCCTCCACAGCGACATAGTGAAAAGGCAGGCTTGCCGGTCAGGTCCCACTCACGACCCTCAGCGTCCACCAGTTTGACAACACCTTCGACACGATACGGGCCATTCGGCTTTACGGTGATCTTTACGTCTGCCATTGAGTTCAGTGAGCCTCCTGCATCAGTGTATCTGTCAGGCCCCATTTCTGAATACTCCGCTATCACGCGGCTAAGTCGAGCAAAGCTAATCCTGTACTCTCATCCATTGTCCGCCGAAGATACGCTGGAGTTTCGATAACCATCACCTCCATGGTCGGCCAAACGCTTCCACCGAGTAAATGGCCGCCATGTGCAGTGCCATCGCGCTTACCCACGATTACATGGGCGTGCAGCTTCGCTTTGCCGTCACTGCGCGCCAGATTCCCGACGAATGAGAGCAGCTCAACCTGCTCGTTAATCTCAATCGGCTGATACTCGCGACGCTCGCGATCAAAATAGCCCAGGCGCACACGCTGGAACGCTCCAATCCCGCTCAGACGAGCGCTGCTGATGTTGTTCTCCTCGGCGAATTGCAGCAGGAGCGGCAGAACGTCGTCGTTCTTGTCGAACGCCAGCGCAAACGTCTTCAATTTGTTCTCTTCCACCAAAAGCTTGGATTGCACTTTGTCCTCCTGAAATCGACAGCAGTGCTTGCCTGCGTGCCCGATTTGAAACTCTGGTCTGTTCGATGCTCGTACTGCTCTGCGCGCACTATTTATGCCATCAATAATGGTGCGCGAGCCGCGGTTGCACAAGTGGCG
>DATEKE010000215.1:0-4433 GCA_035277605.1 Terriglobales bacterium
TCAGATGAATTTCTGGATGATCTGCGGTTCGCTTCAGAAAAAGCCAAGGAGCTTGGGCTGCGAATGGATCTCACTTTGGGTAGCGGCTGGCCGTATGGAGGGCTGGCGGTGCCAATCACGGAAGCAGCGAGTTCGCTGCGCATTGTTCGCACCAAGATCGAGGAACTTTCCCCGAGCATTCCTGTGCCCAGCTTAAGTGCCGGTGAGGCGTTGATCGCTGCTTTCCTGGCCACCGGCGGTGTTGGCGGGTCAAAGCACAAGTATCAGCAACTCTCGGAACTTCATGATGGAATCGTGACGCTCCCGCAGCAAAGTAATGCGGGAGAAGTTCTTTTTTTTATCTCCAGCCGAACCGGCATGCAGGTGAAGCGAGCGGCAGTCGGTGCCGAAGGCTTCGTCGTCGATCACTACGACCGAACTGCCGTAGAAGATTATCTGCAGCATGTTGGTGACCGGCTGATGCAGGCATTTCCCTCTGATCGTCCGTACTCGGTTTTCTGCGACAGCCTGGAGGTTTATGGTTCGGATTGGAGTCCAGATTTTCTCAAGGAGTTCCAAAAGCGGAGGGGCTACGACCTGCTTCCACATTTGCCGGAACTCGCGGAGGGCAGCGACGCGAAAAGCAGAGCGGTGCGTCGTGATTGGGGAAAGACTCTCACTGAACTTTTTGACGACCGATTTGCTTCCACCGTGCGCGAGTGGGCGCAGAAGAATCACACAAAATTTCGCATGCAAGGCTACGGCATTCCTCCGGCAGAGCTTTCCAGCAGCTCGCTCGCGGATTTACCCGAAGGAGAAGGAGCGCAGTGGAAGTCGCTTTCGGCAACACGGTGGGCTTCTTCGGCCAGCCACATCTATGGCGTGCCGGTCACGTCATCGGAAACCTGGACATGGCTGCACTCGCCCGTCTTTCGCGCTACTCCGCTGGATATGAAAGCCGAAGCCGACCGCCACTTTCTGGAAGGTATAAACCAATTCGTCGGTCATGGCTGGCCGTACACACCTGACGGTGTCGAATATCCGGGATGGCGCTTCTACGCTGCGGCCGTTTTCGACGAGAAGAATCCCTGGTGGATTGTGATGCCGGACATCACGGCATATCTGCAGCGGGTGAGCTATCTGTTGCGTCAGGGCGAACCAGTTAATGACGTCGTTGTCTACCTGCCTAATGATGATGCCTGGGCGAGCTTTCGCCCTGGCCGTGTGAATCTTTTCCAGACCCTGCAATCCCGAATTGGCACTGATCTCGTCGAAGGCATTCTTTCCAGCGGCCATGATTTCGATTTCTTCGACGATGACGCGCTGCAACGCAAAGGACGCGTCGAGGGGAACACTCTGGCTCTCGGTTCCAATCAATATCGAGTCGTGATTTTGCCTAACGTGGAAACGATCTCGCCTGACACTTATCGGAAGTTCGAAGATTTCGCGCGAGCCGGAGGAATTCTGGTTGCCACGCGCCAGCTTCCCTCTGCCGCTCCGGGACTCCTTGCCAGCGATTTACAGAATGCGGAGGTTCGCGATATTAGTCGGCGTTTATTCCAGTCCGGGAATTCACAAGGTCATTTTTTGCCTGATGAGCAGAAACTGAGTGCCCTGCTTACTCAACTCACCGAAGCCGACGTATCGTTTACGCCCGCAAAGCCCGAGGTCGGCTTCATTCACCGCCGTACACCCGATGCAGACATCTATTTCATAGCTAACACGTCAAATCAGAGTCAGAACACTGAAGCAAGTTTTCGTGGCGCAGCTACCACCGTGCAGCTCTGGGATCCGATGAATGGGACAGTCTCGAACCTGAATGTTGCTGATCGTCGTGCAGATAGCGCAACAATCAAGCTTGATCTGGAGTCGTACGGTTCGCGCGTCTTCGTCCTTTCCCGGAGCAGTTCGCTGCAACGAACTCGGAAGGCGGCTCCTGTCGAGACAACCGCGATCGATATCAGCCACGATTGGCGTGTCACCTTTGCTACCAACGGCAAAACCGAAGCCATGCAGGACTTGCGCTCCTGGACCGACGATCCTGAGACGCGCTACTTCTCTGGAACAGCTACTTATGAGAAGACGATCACAGTTCCTGCATCCGCGCTCAGAAATGGCAAAGTTCAGCTCGATTTTGGAGAAGGGAAGCCTTTGCCAGAACAGAAGCTAGGCGCGGGAATGCAAGCATGGCTCGATGGCCCGATTCGGGAAGCCGCAGTGGTCTACGTGAATGGCAAGCGCGCGGGATCGGTTTGGTGTCCGCCATATTCGCTTGATGTCTCCTCATTCCTTCACGAGGGGGAGAATACGATTCGCGTTGAAGTCGCAAATCTGGCGCTGAACTACATGGCTGGGCATGCCTTACCCGATTATCGTCTGCTGAATTTGCGGTATGGCGTCCGCTTTGAGGCGCAGGACATGGATAAGGTGCAGCCAATTCCAGCAGGACTCTTTGGCCCCATCCGGCTGCTCATAGCGCGGTCAAAATAAGAAAGCGAGCTATGAACGCGCTAGTTTGGCTTGCAGGCTTGCACGTCTTCGTCGCGGATGAAGAAGTGTGCCGAGCATTTTTCTGAACCGCAGATCACCGGCGTAATGCCGGCCATCTGACGGCGAGTGATTAGCCCCAGCGTGCCGCATTCGGGGCAGGCGAGCACGGCCCAATACGGGTCTTCGTTTTTGCCGACTTCGCCAGCGTTCTCCAGCACGAAGACCGTGCCTGGCTGCATCTGCTCGGGTATCCACTCTGTCAGGATGTTTAGCTCAGCTACCATGTCACCTCCGACCTGGGTTGTTCCGCAATCGCGGACGCTCCTCGCGTAGAATCGTTAAGCGCTGCGGCGCAGCCGCAATCGCCGGGTATCGTCGTTGTGCTCTTCCTTTCCGTGTAGACGCCGCAAGGCGCGACGCTTGTGAATCTCTGCCTGGACTTCCTCGACCGCATCCGTGAGGCAGATCGCCAGCAAGGGTTGGCGTGAGTTCTTCAACAGATCGACAATCTGGCGCTCGGAGTTTTCGAGGTAAATGCGTTTACCATCGGTGAGCAGGTGGTATTCGCTGCCCGAGGTCACCGTCTCGATCAGCCTCTTTCCCAGCTCACGCTGCAAGTAACGCATCACCTGGCGCACACGTTGAAGCGAGAATCCTTTTCGGCGCAGCTCGCAAATGACCGCGACTTCTGCGAGATCGTCGAGGCTGTAGACGCGATTGCGTCCACTGCGTTGTGGCACGACGATTTTGCGTTCGTCCCACCACTGCAACTGCCGTGCAGTGATTCCGGTGAGTTCGATGACGTCGGCCGAAGTAAAGCTTTGAGCCGAAGAGCTCGCCGCCGCCTGCTCGCTGCCGTTCTGCTTTTTCTGCGATTTCATACCCACATGTTTCAAACATTTCGTAATTGAAATGTTTGAAACAAAATACACCCTCATTGTTGTATGTCAAGCGAGAAGAGTTGATAAGCGAGGTGCGGGCCAAAGTTCGGCGAAAAACGGTCAGGTACTATGAACAGGACGTGACTTCGGCGAACTGAGGTCCGCATCGCTCGTGCCCATTCTTTTCGACCACCACTCCCTTGCCGCGTACCTCATCTTTTTTGCCAGCTACACGGTTTTTGCCGTAGGCAGGTTTCCCGGAACCCATATCGATCGTCCCGCGGCTGCGGTGATCGGCGCGGCGATGATGTTCGCCTTTCGCGTGCTCGGCCCGGAACAGGGACTGCGCAGCATTGATTACGCGACGATTGTTCTTCTATTCGCCATGATGGTGGTCGTAGCAGGGCTGCACCTTGCAGGCTTCTTCGAGTGGATTACCGACATCTTCATTGCGCACGTGCGCGTCGGATGGCTTCTGCCGGTCGTGATCTTCACGAGCGGAGTTTTGTCGGCTGTCCTCGTAAACGACATCGTGTGCTTATTGATGGCGCCGCTCGTAATGCGCATCAGCCGGCAGTTCGGGCGTCGAGCCACGCCTTATCTTCTTGCGCTGGCAACGGCGTCAAACATTGGAAGCACGGCCACGATCACGGGCAATCCGCAGAACATTCTTATCGGGTCGGTGTCGCGCATTCCATACCTCGACTTCGTTGCGCATTTGGGGCCGGTCGCATTGATCGGTCTATTTCTAGACTGGGCGATTTTGCATGTGATCTATTTCCGGCTACAGGCCGAGGTTTCCTTGCCAGCGGCAAAAGATGACGTGTTTACCCGCCCTGAATCGCATCTGATTTTTCCCCTCGCGGTCACAGTCTCGGTGCTTGCAGGATTCCTCGCTGGTCTGCCGCCTGCATTAGTTGCGGCCGTGGGCGCGGCGGTCATCTTGATGCATTCCCGCTATCCTTCGAAGCACGTGTACGGAGAAGTGGACTGGTCGCTGCTGGTCTTCTTTATCGGGCTGTTTCTTATCGTGGGAGGTGCGGAACAGTCGGGGATTGCACGCGAGCTTTTGTCCGCCGCCGA
>DATEKE010000216.1:0-7845 GCA_035277605.1 Terriglobales bacterium
CCAGATCTTGCGCGAGGCGCGGAATTTGGCGATCTCCTCAAAGAAGTCATTATGGGAATTGAAGAAAAAGCTGAGCCGCGGACCAAATTCATCGACGTTCAGCCCGCGACGGCGCGCCCATTCCACGTACTCCACGCCGTCGTAGATCGTGAATGCCAGCTCCTGCAGCGCTGTCGATCCCGCCTCGCGGATGTGATATCCGCTGATGGAGATGGTATTGAACTTGGGCGTGAAGTGAGTTCCAAATTCGAAGGTGTCGACCACCAGCCGCATCGAAGGGGCGGGAGGAAAGATGTACTCCTTCTGTGCGATGTACTCCTTGAGGATGTCGTTCTGAATGGTTCCCGAAATCTTCTTCCAGTCCGCGCCTTGCTTCTCCGCGACGACAAGGTACATCGCCCACAGAACTGAAGCGGGCGAGTTGATGGTCATCGAGACTGTTGTCTTCTCAAGATCGATGCCGTTGAAGAGGATCTCCATGTCTTCGAGTGAATCAATGGCAACGCCGCATTTGCCAACCTCACCTTCGCTCTCCGCAGCATCGGAATCGAAGCCCATTAGGGTAGGCAAGTCGAACGCAACTGAAAGTCCGCCGCCGCCGTGAGCGAGCAGATACTTGTAGCGTTGATTCGTTTCCTCCGGCGAAGCAAAGCCGGAAAACTGGCGCATGGTCCAGAGCTTGCCGCGATAGCCAGATGCATGAATGCCGCGGGTGTAGGGGACTTCGCCCGGATGTCCAAGGTACTTCTCACTGCTCCAGTCTTCAGGAAGATCGGCCTGCGTATAGAGCCGGCGAACCGGCATCCCCGAAATAGTCGTAAAGCGAGCGTTGCCGTGCTCGTCGAGATTCACGCCTGAAGCTGCGCCGATGGGCCGCTCCGGGGATTTCTCCAGTGCCGGGGCCAGCGTCTTCTCAGCCCATTCGACCTCGGACGGAGTGGGATGCCGATCTTCAAAGACATCCTGAATTGGCGATTCGGCGACGGTTTTCTTTTTGTCGGCAGTCATAAAGCGGGTTTTCGGCCAAACCTTAATGATAGAGATGCGGCGGATGGATTGCCAGAAATAGCCCTTTCGAACCCAGCTCACTAGCGCGCATACACCAGGCGCCCGTCCACAAAGGTGTAGCGCGCGCGCGCGCAGAAGTTCTTGCCGATGAAGGGCGAGTTCTTCGACCTGGATTTTGAGAGTTCCGCGGTGAAGACCCACTCTTCTTCGGGATCGAAGATCACTAGATCGGCTGTCCCGCCCACGACCACTCGACCTGCATCTTGCCAGCCCATTACCTCCGCCGGTTTAGACGCCAGCCATTGAACAGCCATGCTCGCATTGCCCCCTGCAACCATGAGCGCGATCGGCAATGCGGTTTCAAGGCCTGTGATGCCGAATGGAGCGCGATCGAACTCCTGCGCTTTTTCATGTGCCGCGTGCGGGGCGTGGTCGGTAGCGATGCAGTCGATCGTGCCATCGCGCAGGCCATCCCACATCGCCTTGCGATCAGCTTCGCTGCGCAGGGGAGGATTCATCTTGCAGTTGGTGTCGTAGTCGCCGACCTCCTCATCCGTGAGCAGCAGATGATGCGGCGTGACTTCGCACGTGACGTGGACTCCTTTTTCTTTTGCTGTCCGCACATACTCGACCGCCTCCTTTGTGGATAGGTGTGCTATGTGCACGTGCGCGCCGATCTCTGCGGCGAAATTGATATCACGCCCTACAATGCAAGCCTCTGAATGCGCGTTGATGCCGCGCAGCCCAAGTCGAAACGATGTCGGCCCCGCGTGCATTACGCCACCGTGAGTCATGCGCGTGTCTTCCGCGTGCTGGATGACGGGAATCGCCAGCTTATGCGCGGCTTTGAGAGCGTCGTGCATGATGTCGTCTCCCAGGATGGGACGACCGTCATCCGTCACCGCCACGGCACCGGCTTCGACCAATTCCGGATAATCGGTGAGCTTTTCGCCATTGCTGCCAACCGTTGCTGCAGCGATTGGACGAACCTTCACACACGCGCGCCGGTCCGGTGCCTGCATCCAGCGCGTGATCTCGGGTGTGTCGTTCACCGGCAAGGTGTTCGGCATTGGGCACACAGTCGTAAATCCGCCGGCCGCCGCGGCGGCGGTGCCGGTGGCGATCGTCTCTTTGTGGCTCTGTCCTGGCTCGCGCAGATGAACATGCAGATCGATGAATCCTGGAGCGACGATGAGATTCTTTGCATCAATAATCGAGTGATCTGCACGAGGAATTTTGCCCAGAGGCTCGATCGCACGAATGCGTCCTTCTTCTAGCAGGATGTCTTTCAGCGCAGGCTTGGAGCCCGAGCCGTCGATCAACGTCCCCCCCACGATCAGAATGGAATCGGGAGGATGTGCGCGCGGCTTCACCGGCCACCTCCAAGGGCACGCAGCAGGATCGCGCGACGCACGGCGACGCCGTTTCGCACCTGTTCGAGCACGAGCGAGCGCGTGTTATCGGCTACTTCGCTGGTCAGTTCCATGCCGCGTACCATCGGGCCCGGATGCATCACGAGCGCATCATGAGGAGCCAGAGCCAATCGCTCCGGCGTGAGCTGATAATCGCGGACATATTCGTCCACAGAAAGCTGCAATCCGGCCAGTCTCTCCTTCTGCACGCGAAGCATCATGATGACGTCGGCTTCGGGCAGCGCGGCGTCGAAGTCGCGCGTGACCCGCACTCCAGGCGCGATCGTCTCAGCGACATCGGGCAGCAGCGCCGGTGGTCCGCAAAGAGTCACATGCGCTCCCAGGCGCGACAGCAGCAATGCATTCGAGCGGGCTACGCGGCTGTGGTAAATATCGCCGACCAGCAACAGGCGCAAGTCTTTCAAGGACCGGCGATGCTGGAGGATGGTGTAACAATCGAGCAGCGCCTGCGAAGGATGCTCGTGCATGCCGTCGCCTGCATTGACGATTGGAATCCGCAGTTCTCGAGCCAGCAAATGCGGCGCGCCCGAAGAAGGATGACGAATCACAATGCATTCAGCGCCCATCGCAGCGAGCGTTAGTCCCGTGTCGATCAGCGATTCACCTTTTTCGATACTCGAAGCCGCCGGGCTCACCAAGGTGGTCGAAGCTCCCAGGGATTTGGCCGCGAGCTCGAAAGAGCAGCGCGTGCGTGTGCTGGCTTCGTAAAAAAGAAGCGCCACATGGCGTCTGCTCAGCGGCGCCGTTTTGGGACTGACATTCGCGAAGCGAGCGGCATTCTTCAACAAGAATTGAATATCGGCGTCGCTCAGCGACTCAACATCGAGCAGCGAACGCGAAGTGTGGGAGAAACTTCCCTTGCGAAGGGAAGCGGAACGAATACTGCTGCGAAAACCTGCGGAGCGGGAACGGGGCGTCGCCCCTCGATTCATGCCGAAACCTTCTCCACCAGCAGCACCTGCTCGCTGGGATCGATCTCTTGCAGCTTCACTTCGATGATCTCGTTCTGCGTTGTCTGTACGTTGCGTCCGACGAACGCGGCTTCTATGGGAAGCTCGCGGTGCCCACGGTCGATCAGCACCAGCAGTTGCACGCGCCGCGGGCGGCCGTGATCGAAGAGAGCGTCGAGCGCAGCGCGAATCGTGCGACCTGTGTAGAGAACGTCATCGACCAGGATGACGTTCTTGTCATTCACGTCGAAGCCGATTTCCATCGGATTCACGACAGGCTTCGGTCCGGCGGTTGAGAGATCGTCACGATAGAGGTTGATGTCGAGCGTGCCCACCTCGACAGGAGCCTTCTCGATCTTCTTTACCAGTTCCGCCAGACGCTTCGCCAGAGGCACACCTCGGCGCTTGATGCCTACGAATCCAAGTCGCTCGACGCCGTTGTTCTTTTCGACAATCTCGTGCGCCAGGCGAACCAGCGTGCGCTCGATCTCTGAGGCCGACATGAGGCGCGTTTTTTCGCGCAGCACAACCTGTGGCTTAGGGCTCTGACTAGTCATGAATGAAGGTAAGTCGGGGTGGACTGAAAATGATACGAGGGAATCCCCGAAGGAGGCAAGCCGGGGCGTCCGAGGCTTAGCTCGAAGAAGTACTCCAGCAGGGGACCTCGGGAACTTCTACGTCCCACCCAGAGGGAATCTCGCCGTGACCTTTGCAAGTCGGGCATGTTGAGCCGTCAGTGCAAATGCCTCGACCCAGACAATTGGGGCATTTCTTTGCTTTGAAGACTCTTACCATTGCGTCTAGTAGGATGCGCGAAACAGGCCGGCAACTCTGGATTTCTGCAGCTTCCGCCCCAGCAATCGCGGTAGAGACGTGGCATGCCGCGTCTGGATTGAGCAGTGTGCATCTTGTGGCGCCCACTGGGAGACGGGGCATCCCTGTCTCCACTCGAGGTTAGAACAAACCGGCTTGCCTTCTTGGAGGGACGATGCCGAAATGATCATAGGCAAGCTGAGTAGCCATCCGTCCGCGGGGCGTGCGATCGAGGAATCCGATCTGGATGAGGAAGGGTTCGTAGATGTCCTCGATAGCATCGGCGTCTTCGGCGAGCACAGCGGCGAGAGTATTCAGACCGACGGGTCCGCCCTGGTACTTTTCCATGATGGCCAAGAGCAGACGGCGATCCATTTCGTCGAAGCCATGCTTATCGACTTCGAGCATTTCGAGAGCAGCCTGAGCCGTGGCGCGATCGATCTGGCCGGAGCCGCGAACCTGCGCGTAGTCGCGGCAGCGGCGGAGAAGGCGATTGGCGATGCGCGGCGTTCCGCGAGCGCGGCTGGCGATCTCGATCGCCCCAGCGTCGTCAATCGAAACATCGAGGATCTCCGCCGAACGGCTGACGATGATCTTCAGCTCTTCATTGGAATAGAATTCCAGCCGCAGAACAATTCCAAATCGGGAACGCAACGGCGCCGAGAGCAGTCCCGCCCGCGTGGTGGCAGCCACAAATGTAAACGGCTTTACATCGAGCGTATGGGTACGGGCTGACGGACCTTGGCCCACCATGATATCGAGCTTGTAATCTTCGAGCGCCGAATAAAGGATTTCTTCAAGAGCGGGCTGGAGCCGGTGCACCTCATCGAAAAAAAGCACCTGCTTTTCGCGCACGTTTGTCAGAATCGCGGTGAGATCGCCTTTGATTTGCAGCACCGGACCCGACGTCTGCTGGTACTCGACGGCCATTTCATTGGCGATGATGGTCGCGAGTGTGGTCTTGCCCAAGCCCGGCGGGCCATATAACAAAACGTGGTCGAGAGCTTCGCCGCGCGACTTGGCAGCTTGAATAGCTACGGCCAGATTGTCTTTGACCTTTTTTTGGCCAATGAATTCATTCAAACGCTTGGGCCGAAGCTTGAGTTCGAAGGAAGCGTCGTCGTCAACCATTCCGGCGGAGACGACCCGGTCGCGCAGATCAGACATGGGTTTCGCGGCGGCCACTCACGGGCGATAGTAAAGCGAACTGCTTCTGGATGCAATGAGTTGTTGATCGTTCAGAGGAAAAAGATTGGAGCTGTCATCCTGAAGGCCTTCTCTGGCCGAAGGATCTCCCGCGATCTGTGCGGACGTAAATGCTGCTTCTTGGCTCTTTCACGAAGCGCCTTTGGCGACGAGCCGAGCCAGTGCCTTGTCCGGTAGACATTCCCAGAGATCCTTCGCGTCGCCGCGGCGGACTTCAGGGTGACAGACCCGTCGAATTTCTCGACAGCTATTGAAGCAAGATCGCCCGCTTATTTCGGTTTCTTCTTCCCCAACAGCCCGCCTAACACGCCTCCCAACGGATTCTGTTGCTGTTGTTTTTGCTGCTGAGCGTTGTTGCCCTGCTGTTGATCGCTCTCGGGCTGCTGCTGTTGCTGCTTGCCGCCGAGTGCCCCCAGCAATCCCTGCACGGCATTGCCTTGCTGACCACCTTTGCCGCCGAGCAAGCCGGAGAGGCCGCTGGTCAGAGCACCTGGATTGCCGGTCGTCGGCAACAAATTGTTGAGCTTCATTTGCGCAAGCTTTTGTACGTCCGGGGCAATAATCGGATGATTCACCGTCCCAGTTACCAAGACGGGAATAACGAGTTCGCCATTGCGGTTGGCCAGCGCGGTGTTCATGAATCCGCCAATTCCGGTTCCTCCAACTTGCTGACTCAAGCCTTTGCTGAGTACGGCATTGGCATGCATATTCAATGCTTCGCTGACGAGATCAAAAGTACCTTGAGCCCCAAGCGTGCCGCCGTCGATCACGGCCTCAAGATTATTCGTGCTGGCGAGTCCGTTCTTGATATTGATCAATCCGCCCAGCTTCACAATGTTGGTGAAGCCGCGCGACGGCTGGGCCTGAGAAAATTTCGCGATTGATGAAAGTTCGTGCAGCAGATCAATTCCCTGAAATTTCCCATTACCGGTGTTGAAATTAATATCTCCGTTCAGCGTGCGCATCAGATTGCCCGCCGGATCGCCGGAGAACGACAGGTTCGACTTGAAATTGCTGAGCACAATTTGATCGAAGATGATGCTGCCGACCGAGAGCGCTCCCGAGCCTGCCAGATGCGAAATGCTGCTGCTATCGGACTTCCGTGCCTGGGCATTCGCGGTGGGAACAAGCGAAAAGCGATCAAGTTCAGCTTTTTTGGCCGGAGCATTTCCGCCGGTGATCTGTTGCAGCTCCGTGATGTTGAGCTTGTCGGCGTTCAGGTTGAATTTAACTTGCGGCGCCGCAAAGTTTTGGACAGTCGCAGACCCAGTTGCTGTGGAGCTGCCCAGCGAAGCTTGCAGGTTATCCAGCGTAGCCGCGTTTTGCGCAAACTTCAGATCGGCATTCTTGATCAGCAGAGGCTTGGTGAAGTTCGGCATGTTGAGGCTGGCGTTTTGCAGCGCGCCGGTGCCGCTATAGACCATCTTGTCCGGCTGCTTCATTGGGCCTTGCACACGCGCATTCAGAGTGAGCGAGCCTGAGCCGCTCATCCCGTCAACAGCTGAGACGCCGTAGGCTTTCGCAATGTTGATGAGCTCGCCAATGTTGGCTCCATTGGTGCGAATGGTGGCATCGACCGTGCTGTTCGGAGTGGTGTAGCGCGACAGCATGAAGTTGCCGTTCAGCGTGGTGCTGCCGCTCTGCGCGGTGAATTCGTTCGACTTCACAGTGTCAGGGGTGAGCGCCAGCGTGATGGATGGAACTTTCACCGGCTGCGGAATGTCTTTCCCGCTGACTACGAGATTCGAAGCGCTCAGATTTCCATTGAGAGCCGGCTGATCGGCTGAGCCTTTAGCGTGAATGTCCGTATTCAGCGTTCCACCCACCTGCATTCCCGGATTAAACGCCACACCGAATGCTCCTGCCAGTTTCGCCAGTTCCGTAATGGAAGCGTTGTTGGCCTTGAGTTGCACGTCGAGCTGCGCCGGCGTCGGCTTGGTATTCACTTCGCCGGTAAGGCTGATCGGCGTGGGTCCGAAGTCCACGTTCATCTTGTCGATTTTGATCACGTCGCTGTTCAAGTCATCGGCGACGCTGTAATCGGCTTTGATGGGATATCCGATCTCAATTCCCTTTATGCGCACATTGTTCAACTCGATATTGCCTGTGGAGCCCATGTTGCCGTTGTCGTTGCGCACGCTGGCTTCACCGCTGGCGATCGCGTCGTACTGCTTGAGCTGGGGAGAGTTCAGGAACTTCTGCACGCCTGCGAGAGAAACCTGATTCAACTTGAGACGACCATCGAGATGAGTCGCCATCGAGTTCTGTTGATTCAGCGGACCGGCCGTGCCATCGAACTTCACATACTGATCGCCTTGTCCGGGAAGATGTGCAGCCAGAGTGACGTTGAACGGCTTGCCCGGCTCAAAGTCCGTGAGGTCAAGATCGATATTGTCATAGACGCTGCGGCTCTGATGCTTCTGCTCGTCGGTGAC
>DATEKE010000217.1:0-4899 GCA_035277605.1 Terriglobales bacterium
GGTCTCTATCTTTGGCTGACGGCAGGATGATGTCAACAGCGAACAGCGGCTGTGCTGTTCGAGTCAATCTGTGCCAAATCGGAACAGCGTTGCGCTCGCGAGATTTTGCACTTCTTGGAGTATTTCGGACTTCGGATTTCGATATCCGACTTTATGACCGGCGGTCGAGCGGAATATAGCTGCGCACATCGTGACCGAGATAGACTTGGCGCGGCCTCCATATCTTCTGCTCCTGGTCGAGCAGCATCTCTTCCCACTGTGCCACCCAGCCCGCTGTGCGCGGAATCGCGAAGAGGACCGGGAACATGGTCACAGGAAAGCCCATCGACTGATAAATCAGGCCGGTGTAGAAGTCCACATTCGGGTACAACTTGCGTGTGACGAAGTACTCGTCTTCCAGCGCGATTCGTTCGCATTCCAGCGCGATATCGATCAGCGGGTTGCGCCCCATCACGTCGAAAACCTCGTACGCGATTCGCTTCACAATTTTCGCGCGCGGATCGTAATTCTTGTACACGCGATGGCCGAACCCCATCAGCTTCTTTTCCCCGGCCTTTACGTGCTTGATATACGCCGGCACGTTATTCACCGAGCCGATCTCGAGCAGCATACGCAGGACGGCTTCGTTCGCGCCTCCGTGAAGCGGACCGTACAGTGCAGCCGTCGCCGCTGCGGTCGCCGAGTACGGATCGACGTGTGAACTTCCCACGCCGCGCATCGCCGACGAAGAGCAATTCTGCTCGTGATCCGCGTGCAGAATGAACAGAACGTCCAGCGCGCGCTCCAGTGTCGGATTGGGCCTGTACTTCAGCTCGGTCGTGCGGAACAGCATGTTCAGGAAATTGCCCGTATAGCTCAGGTCGTTGTCCGGATATGCGAACGGCATGCCCAGACTGTGACGGTACGCGAATGCTGCCAGAGTTGGCATTTTGCCGATCAGCCGGTACGTCTGCTTGCGCCGCGAATCCGCATTGAAGATGTCTTTTGCGTCCGGATAGAACGTGGACAGCGCGGCGACGGTCGAGATCAACATGCCCATCGGATGCGCGTCGTAATGGAAGCCGTCGAGAAACTTCTTGATGCTTTCGTGAATGAACGTGTGATGCGTGACGTGATACGTCCAGTCGGTCAGCTGCGTTTGCGACGGAAGCTCGCCGTGCAAAATCAGATAGGCCGTCTCGAGATAAGTGCTTTTTTCCGACAGCTCTTCAATCGAATATCCGCGATACCGCAGAATGCCTTTGTCGCCGTCGATGAAGGTAATCCGGCTCGTGCACGAGCACGTATTCGTAAACGCCGGATCGTAACTCATCATGCCAAAATCGGAGTCTTCAACCTTGATCTGCCGCAAGTCGAGTGCGCGGATTGTGTCGTGTGTGATGGGCAGTTCGTACTGACGGCCGGTGCGGTTGTCGATAACGGTCAGAGTGTCGCGACCCGCGCGAGATGGCGCGTCATTATTCAGAATCGAACTGGATTTGGCGGGGTTCATCGACACTCCTCTCCCGAGGCCGCACAACACAGCTAGATTACAACTAAACTGTACACCACTTCCATCCGCGAACGGAAACGGGTTCGCGCAGAGCACGCCTCCAGGTGACTGTCTGGAACGTGAATTGAAGCGTTGCGTCAGATGTCCGCGGCTGCAGTGGTGGACGATACCTCAACCTCGTGGCACTTCCGAGGGGGCTGCCGGGACGGTCGGGGCTGGAACCAAAGCGGTCCCCAACTCGCACCGATTTCGACCGTTATTCTTGGCACGGTATAGTGCCTCGTCTGCTGCATGCAGCAAGATCTGGGGAACTGCTGGCTTCTCTTCGGTGCTTGCCGCGACACCCAGGCTCGCGGTGACTCGTACTTCGGCCTCCGCTGTTGCGACCGCTCGCGATTGGATCGCCCTTCGAATGCGTTCCGCGACTCGAACGGCGCTCTGCGCGTCCGCCTTGGGCACGACGATGAGAAACTCCTCACCGCCGTACCGGCCCACCGTGTCGTACGGCCGCACGGAATCCTTGATCGCCGCGGCGATCTCTTTCAGCACCATATCGCCGCAGAGGTGACCGTGCGTGTCGTTCACCGCCTTGAAGTGATCGATATCGAGCAGAATGATGCCGAACGACCCGCCTTCGCGCTCCTGACGGGAATACTCGCGGTTCAAGCCTTCCAGGACAACGCCGCGAGTATGCAATCCCGTAAGCGAATCGTGTGTCGCGCGGAAGCTCAATTCATCGCGGGCGGCAATCAGCTTGTCCTGCAAGTCAAGGATGCGTTGGCCAGTGCGCAGGCGGGCCTCGAGTTCCGCCGGATCGAACGGTTTCCTGATATAATCATCGGCGCCCGATTGCAGGCCTTGAAGCAGGTCCTCCCGATCGGTTCGGGCCGTCAACAGCAACACGTAGATATACGGCCGCTCGCCGGGAAGCTCGCGAAGCCTGCGGCACACCTCGGTGCCCTCCATGCCCGGCATCATCCAATCGAGGACCGCGAGCCGCGGCGCAACCTCACCCGACAGCAATCGGAGCGCCGCCTGGCCGTCGCTGGCCGCCACCACTTCGTAGCCTCGCTTTCGAGCGAATGCTTCGAGCACCCGCCGGGAAACGGTGTCGTCCTCAGCGATCAGGATTTTCGTCTTGTTCATCTCAGCCATTGCGTGAATTCCTATAAGCGGTTTAGCCCGGGACCTTTGCCGATAGCGAACCGATTTCAGTCACGACTCGGTGAGTCTCGCTTTGCACGATTCGCCATTGATCGCGCGCTTCCTGCTGCTGACTAGCTCGTGCCAGCTTTTCGAGAACGAATGCCGATTCAGACAACGCCTTCGCGCCTAGGTTTGCGGCCGCCCCTTTCAACCCGTGGGCGAGTCGCTCCGACCGCTTGAAGTCAGCGCACTCAAGGGCGGCGTCCAGCTCCGCCTTTGTTTTCGGCCATTCGTCAGCGAACAAACGCGCCACTTCGTCCAGGAGTTCGCGATCTCCGTCCATATGTTCGAGGGCTGCGGTCCAATCGATACTTCCGGCAGACGCCTGTTCCTCGCGACGCGCGGCTGCGCTCTCAGCGGCGACTTCTCTTCTCATCGCGTCTCCTTTCCCATTACGGGTGCGTTCGAGGGCTGTGACGAGATCCGAAGCGTGCAACGGCTTCGTGATGTAATCGTCAGCGCCTGCTCCCATACATTTCTCCCGGTCGCCTTTCATTGCGTGCGCGGTGACGGCGATGATCGGCATGTGATGTTGAGATTCTTTCTCGCTTGCGCGAATCGCACGGATCGCCGTCAGGCCGTCCATTTCCGGCATTTGAATGTCCATCAAAATGGCATCCAGCCGCTCGCGTTCGCGCTCGAAGCTGGCAACTGCCTCGAAACCGTTCTCGGCAAGCAGCACGGCATGTCCATGTTTTTCCAGCAGCCGTTTCGTCAAAACTCGATTCACCGCGTTGTCTTCGGCGAGCAGGATCGTTAGTCCTCTCAGGTGCCTCGTATTGGAAGATCCTTCCTTGCCGGAGCCATTTCCAAATGCAGCCTTGGGGAGAAGAACTTCTGCCTGGCCTGCGCTCTTGTTCCCATTCGCGATGCCCAGCCGAATTGTGAAGTGAAATGTGCTTCCGCGGCCCACCGTGCTTTCGACCCAGATTTTTCCGCCCATCATTTGGATCAGGCGCGTGCTGATTCCCAGCCCCAAACCGGTTCCGCCGTATTTCCGCGTGATCGAAGTGTCGGCTTGCGTAAAGGGCTCGAAAATCAGCGCGCGATTCTCGGACGAGATGCCGATCCCGGTATCCCGAACCTGGAAGTGCAGGGTCGTTGCGCCGTGCTCCGCTTGCTGTTGTTCGACTTCAACACTGACTTGCCCTTCGTCGGTGAATTTCAACGCGTTGCCGACAAGGTTCACCAGAACTTGCCTCAATCTTCCTGCATCACCTACCAAATCGTCGGGCACGTCGTTTTGGACGCGCCACGTCAGTTCGAGTCCTTTCTGGCGCGCGCGAAACCCGAGCACTTTCAGCGTCTCGCCCAGCATCTGACGCAGGGTAAATCGAGCAATGTCGAGATCGAGCTTGCCTGCCTCGATTTTGGAAAAATCTAAAACGTCGTTCAAAACGCTCAGCAGTGAATGCGCCGACGATTTGACGATGCTCAAAAAATCTCGCTGCTCGGGATTCAAATCCGTATCGAGGGCCAGCTCCGTCATGCCAATAATTCCATTCATCGGCGTACGGATTTCGTGGCTCATATTGGCCAGGAACTCGCTTTTCGCGCGGCTCGCTGCTTCCGCTGCTTCCTTCGCACGAACCAGCGCTTCCTGCGCCTGGACGCGTTCGGTAATGTCCTGATACATGGCGAGTACGCGGACCACCCGCCCGCCTCGAAGGAGAGGCACGGCATAGAGTTCCACGTCAACGGGAGAACCATCCCTGCGCATGCGCCGAGTGATGATATGGACCGGCTTGCCATCCATAACTTGTCTGGCGATTTCGCTGGCCTCTTCCTGCTGTGACTCTACAACCCGCTCGATGGGCAGCCCCAGGACGTCGGTCTGGCGGCAACGGAACAGCGACTCAAACGCAGGATTGCACATCTGCAGCTTGTGTCCCTTTCCGACCACGACGATGGCCAGCGGGCTGTTCTGGATCAGCGAATTCAGGAACTCCGTCCGTTCAGCTAGTTCGTTTTGCGCCTGTTGGCGCTCGGCCATTTCCTTCTGCAGAGCTTCTTCTGCCTGCTTGCGTTGCGTAATGTTTTCCAGCACGGCCAGTCCATACAGCAGTTTCCCTTGCGAGTTCCGTATGGGACTGACCGACACGTCCATCCAGAGGATTTCGCCGCTCTTTGCGACGAACCGCGCTTCGAGCCGGTCAGTCGGCGCCACTCCCCGGAAGTGCCGGTCTGCGCGATCGATGATT
>DATEKE010000218.1:0-6058 GCA_035277605.1 Terriglobales bacterium
CTCGTGGTAATCGCGAGGGCTGAGCGCATAGCGCGAAATCCACCCCTGAGTTCGGGCCGCCGATTCAGTCGATTTCGGCGCGGCAGGGTTGTAGTTCATCGCCGCGACAATCACCGACTTCGCCCAGGGCAACGCCTCTTCCAGCGCGCTGCGCTTGTATTTCCCTGAATCGCTGCGCCGCTTCAAATACTCCATCTCGCCGGCATATCCAGCCTCGACCCAGTCCGCAAATCGATCCAGCTCGCTCATCTCTGGATGGCTGGCAGGAGCCACACCGACACGTTCGAATCCCGCGGCTTTTGCGGCTTGCTCAATCGAAAGCAGAAGAGAGGAAAGCACCATGCCTATTTTCGCATTGGTGAAGTCAAGGTATTGCGCAGATTTGCGGCCTGAGAGAGAGCCCGGAATCGCTCACTGAAATCCAACGGCTGAGAGCACCGACACCAACTCCAGGCGCTAAGAGCACGCCACACAGCAGGCCTGAAAGGCCGAAAGAAGCGCAACTCTTCGAGCTCGCTTTTCCAGTGACTACCTCACACTAGGCTTTGTTTTGATTTCGCAATCGTGCTTTCCGGCGCACTCACCGAAGCAAAATCGGAGGACCTGCGATTTACTCAGCTCCAGGCTAACCAGCAATTCTGTATCTCGCGCTCGCCCCGGGCCGTCTAATTCTTTAGTGCTCTCCTATAGCTCTCAAGGTAAGAACATTGGCGTTGTTGTCTATGAGCCCCAGCGTTCTGGGACGTTCCCCGCGTTGTTGGTGATTCACGGCTCTTCCGGCCCGGTGAGCTCCTTTGTGGGCGACTATGCCCAGCAACTCGCGAATTTCGGCTACGTAGTTTTTTTCGTGCACTACTTCGATGCGACCGGGACCGGCTACGCCAGCTACTCTGCAATCCGTGCTTATTTCCAGAGATGGCTAGCAACGATCGCCGATGCCGTTAGCTTTGCCGAGCGGTATCCGAAGGTGGATTCGCAGCGCATTGGACTCCTCGGCGTTTCGTTGGGCGGATTTCTGTCGCTCGCGCTCGCATCGAAGGACTCCCGCATCTGCGCAGTTGCCAGCCTGATGGGAGGAATGCCCGACGAGTTCATCTCCGAAGCTCGGCAGATGCCGCCAACGCTGCTGCTGCACGGCGAAGCCGATGCCATGGTTCCGGTGAGCGAAGCGCAAAAAGTCGATGCTCTGCTGACGCGACTGGGAACACCACACGAGCTGAAAATCTATCCCGGACAGGGACACAGCCTCCGCGGAATGGCACAAATGGACGCGCTCACACGAACGCTGCGTTTCCTCAGCCGCCACCTGAAAAAAGACAAAGCAGTTTTTGGATTGAAGGACCTGCTACTCAGCTTCCGATAAGGTTTCCGGTCGAAGGGTGTCGAGTTCGGTCAGCCGTTCAAGCTCCTTCCTGTCAAGCTCCTCGAGGTCTGTCGTCCTGAGTCCGCCTCAGGCGGACGAAGGATCTCCCGTTAAGGCTCGAAACAAGAATGCATTCACGAGGCTCCCTGACCCAGTGCCAAAGCGCTTTTGTGGAGGAGCCGTACCCGCGGCATTTCAGGCCTAAATATGATCGGAGATCCTTCGTCCGCCTGAGGCGGACTCAGGATGACAGGGTTACGGGATTCTTAAGTTGTTCTGCCGGTGAATACTACGCCGCTCTGTCATCTCCCTTCGGCGCATCTTTTTTCTGGCCGAATATTCTCTCAGCCTGCTCGATGTCGCGGTCAACCTGCTCTGGATCGGGGATTTCAAATTCGGGATCGTGGGTCTCGTCTGGCTGGCGGGCATTGAGGTTGGATTGGGAAGCACCGGGTTGCGGAGTGTTGCTGACTTCTCTTTCGTTCGCCATCGTTGGCCTCCGTTCACTATGATGGTCCTATGGGATGCGCGCTGCAACTAACCGGCAGCGTAATCTTGTGCCCTACAATCCCAATTCTCTCGGCTCAGCTCTAATAGCGTATGGATCGTCTCCCCAGGTACGAGTTCCACGTTTCGCGCGAAGCCCGCGAGCGCTATCGCTTTGAAGAGGAGCTGTTCTCCTGGAACGGCAACGTGCTCTTCGCCAATGTTGCCGCCAGCCGCCGTTTTGCCGAGAAGATGAACCAGCAGCGCGACGTGGAGCGTCATCCGGAGCGCACCATACATCCCGGCGCGCTGAACGCGATGGCGCTGATCGACGAGCTGCTGCACGCGCTGGTCGCACGCTACCGCGAGCAGCGCGATCCCAGGGTGATGATCGATGCTCTTAAGTGGTTCGAGCAACGCGTGGGAGCTGAGGCACTTGATCGCACTCTCCTTGCGTTCACCGAGCACTTCCCCCCGCGAGAAGTCTATGCAGAAAAGCAGTCTCCGCACGACTGGCTGAGTGCCAAAACGGGAGAGACGACGCATCGAGCTGTCGTCCTTGAAGAGCTCATGTTGCTGTGGCTGGCGAATTTGAATCCAGCGTTTCGCCGCTTTTACGAGCTTTTCGATGATGCCAGGCTGGAAGCAGCTACCGCGTATCCGCAGATTACGGCCGCGCTGAAGGACTACTTCCAAACCCGTCCGCGCTTCGGTCCGCAGAATCAGACGTTGCTGGAGCTGCTCCGCGCCCCGGCGCTCGCTTCACCCGATTCGCTCGAAGGCCAGCTTGCCTACATGCGCGATATGTGGCCGGAGATCCTCGGCGACATGATCCGGCGCATTCTCGTCGCGCTGGATATCTTCAAAGAAGAAGAGCTGGCTATCTGGATGCGCTTCCATCCCGCGGGACAGGGCCGGCACTTTGGCCGGCAACAGGATCGCGGCGACTCCAGCGCCGCCGCCGTTCCTCATTACAGCCTGAAAGAACCCGAATATGAGCGCTTCAGTCCCGATGTCGATTGGATGCCGCGCACGGTGATGATCGCCAAGAGCACCTTCGTATGGCTCGATCAGCTTTCGAAGGCGCACAAACGTCACATCCAGCGGCTTGACCAGGTTCCCGATTCGGAACTTGATACCTTGGCGCGGCGCGGGTTCAACGCGCTCTGGCTCATCGGCGTGTGGGAGCGCAGCAAGGCGTCACAGAAGGTCAAGCATCTTACCGGCAATCCCGAAGCTGCCGCGTCCGCGTATTCTCTATTCGATTACTCCATTGCAGAGGAGCTTGGCGGAGAAGCGGCCTACTTGAACCTGCGCGATCGCGCGGCGGCGCGCGGCATTCGCATGGGCACCGACATGGTCCCCAACCACACCGGCATCGATTCGCGCTGGGTTACCGAGCATCCGGACTGGTTCATCCAGTTGCCGTATCCGCCGTTTCCTTCGTATTCGTTCAATGGTCCGGATTTATCGAGTGATGGCCGGGTCGAGATCAAGATCGACGACCACTACTACAACAAAACCGATGCGGCCGTTGTCTTCCGCCGTCGCGATCGCTGGAGCGGCGAGACGCGCTACATCTATCACGGCAACGACGGCACGAGTTATCCGTGGAATGATACTGCGCAGCTCAACTACCTGAACGCTCAGGTGCGCGAAGCTGTCATTCAGAAAATTCTCTATGTAGCGAGACTCTCGCCGATTATCCGCTTCGACGCGGCGATGACCCTTGCGAAACAGCATTATCAACGCTTGTGGTATCCCGTTCCGGGGACTGGCGGCGCCATTCCTTCACGAGCGGAGCACGGTCTAACGAAACCGGAATTTGATGCAGCATTCCCTCAGGAATTCTGGCGTGAAGTCGTGGATCGCTGTGCCGCCGAAGCTCCGGGAACACTGCTGCTCGCAGAAGCCTTCTGGCTGCTCGAAGGTTATTTCGTGCGCACACTGGGAATGCATCGTGTATATAACAGCGCGTTCATGAACATGCTGCGCGACGAGGAGAATGCGAACTACCGCAACGTAATCAAGAACACGATCGAGTTCGATCCTGAGATTCTCAAGCGCTACGTCAATTTCATGAATAATCCGGACGAGCGCACCTCTGTGGACCAATTCGGGAAAGGCGATAAATACTTCGGCGTCTGCACGCTGATGGCGACTCTCCCCGGCCTTCCGATGTTTGGTCACGGGCAGGTGGAAGGCTTCACCGAGCGCTATGGCATGGAGTATCGGCGGGCATATCACGACGAATCGCCCGATCCATGGCTCGTTTCGCGTCACGAGCAGCAGATCGCTCCTCTGCTCCATCGAAGAGCGCTCTTCGCCGACGTTCGCAACTTCCTTCTTTATGACCTCTACACCGATTTCGGCTCGGTGAACGAGAACGTCTTCGCGTATTCAAACAGTTTGGGCGACGAGCGCGCACTAGTCATTTTCAACAACAAGTACGCGGATGCGCACGGCTGGATTCGCGTCTCGACCGCCTTCGCCGAGAAACACGCTGCAGGCCGCACACTGCGGCAGCGGACCTTGGCTGATGCGTTTGCGCTTTCCGGCGATGACGCTCAATTTCTCGCGGCGCGCGACACCATGACTGGAGACGAGCATTTGTACAGCGGACGCGAGCTCGCCGACAAAGGCATGCGCGTGGAACTCGGCGCATATCAGTGCCGCGTTTTGCTGGACTGGAAGCATTTGCGCGATGACGCGAACCATCCATGGCGTGAGCTCTACCACCAGCTTCAAGGCCGCGGCGTCCGCAGCCTCGCCGATGCCATGCGCGAATTGCAGCTAAGGCCTGTGCATGTTGCGTTTTCGGCAGTTCTGGAACGCCAGATTGTCGACGCCGCATTTCCTGCACGTTCGACTGAGCGGACGACCGGTGACGGAGCTGGACGGCAGAAGGCTGCTAAGCAAAGCTCGGAAGCGGAGCGAACGCCGGCTCTGCCTACCGACGAGTCGATTGCAGCCTTGAGTTCCCGTTTCGAGAACGTCCTCCATGCTGCTATGAGGTTGTCATCGGCGGAGTCGGCGGAAATGCTGGGTGTGCCGCGGAGTTCAGAATGGGGCGGCAGCTTCGAGCAGGCGCGAAAGGCGTTTACGAAGAGATTGACGGCCGCAGCCCGAATCCCTCAGCTCGAGAAGCAGTTTGCGATTCCGTGGACGACTGCTGCCTGCGAGGTTCTTCCCAGCCGCTTCGGCAAACACGGCAGCGCTCAATGGGCAACCGTAGTCGCCTGGGCAGCCGTAGAGTCTCTCGGGGAACTTCTTAACCCGGCCAATCCGGCTCAGGCTGCAACCAGATTGCTGGATGCCCTGAAGCTTCGCCAGCCGATGGCGAACGCGTTTTCCCAATTCGGTCTTGAGGGCGAGGATCGCTGGCGGGCTGCAGCTCGCGTCCGCGTCCTGCTGGCGAATGAGGCGTGGCTGCCAGGCGCCGAACGTTCCGCGAGATCGCCGTACAGCTGGTTGCACGATCCTGATGTCGCATGGCTGATCAACGTTCACGAGCACGAAGGCGTTCGCTACTTCAACAAGGAAAATTACGAGTGCCTGTTGTGGTGGATGGCGCTTCCTGCGCTGGTGAGAATCGCGGAATCGGGCGCGGTCGATTCCAGGGCCGTTGTTGAATTGGAAGCCCAACTCAGTTCTCGAATGAAAGCGGCAGAGGCAGCGGCGTATCAGGTGATGTCACTGTTTGAGGTCGGCGATGAGCCTGAGACGACTTCGCCTGCCAAAGATCGGGCCACGTCTTCGGAGCCGCTTGAGGCAGAAGAGGAAACTGCTCCCAGACCCAAATAGTGTCCCGTTTCGGGAAGAAAATTCCCTGGTGGTTCCCTGATCCATCGTTGCCGTTTTACGCAGATGGTTTGTAAGTCACTGTCTCCGCAAGAGTTGATGCGAAGTTCCCTAAAATCCCTGCAAGGTTCCCTGCCATAAGCCGCGTTTCGCGTATTTTGGGCAAAAAATGAACGTTTTCAGGATGTTCGCAAATCTCCCGCTGTATTTCTCCCTGTTATTTGGAGATCTTCCAGCCTTGTTCAGAAGACCTTCCGGCCGAACCGACCAATAGAGAGCTTCACTTGCAGTGTATTGATTCCCGGATTCGGGACCGAGAGTCCGGCGTTCGAGATGTGAATGTACTTCAGAGCAACGCCAACATACCGGCTTGACCCTGAGTTCATCGGGATGTGCAGCCCGATCCCG
>DATEKE010000219.1:0-28267 GCA_035277605.1 Terriglobales bacterium
CCACGCCAGCAGCAAACGCAGATCGCGGATGTTGTTTCCTGTGGGCCCTGTCACAATTGCGTCGCCGATGCGCTCGAACGCGGGGAATGCGTTGAACTTCCGTAGTTCTATTTCGGGATTCATGCCTGCATTTCGTGCACGCTTCAGGGTTGTTCCATCCGCCACAGCCCCGGCGGCAGGGCTATCGCCGTCAATACCGTCGGTGCCGCCGCTTAGGACGCAGATATTTTCTCCCGCGATCTGCTGCGCGCAATAGAGAGCGAAATGCTGGTTACGTCCGCCAATGCCGGCGCCGGCGGGTACTTTGAGCGTGATCTCTCCTGCCGATACCAGCGCAGCACGCGATACTCCTTTCCGCAGTTCACGCATTCGATTCAAGAGGTAATCTGCGGCGCGCTCACAGGGCCAGTCATCGGGTGTGTTGTCGATCTCGACTGCGAAACCATGCTTCGCGAGCAACGCTCCTGCGGCATCTGCTGCTGAGGCGCTCGAGAGAATGGGCCACCAGCGCGAACCCACAAAGATGGGATCATCCGCTTTGGGAGTTTCTTCGAGCAGGCGTTCGACAAAAATTCTGCAGACGCTTTCGGGAAATTGAGCTGTGAGTCCATGCTGTTCAGCAATACGATAGCAGTCGCCGCTCGTCGACGAGTCCGGCATCGTTGGGCCGGAGGCGAGTGCATCGAGCACGTTCTCCGGAACGTCGCTCACCATGATGCTTACCTGCTTTGCTGGACAGGCAGTTTGCGCGAGCCTTCCGCCCTTGATAGCGGAAAGGTGTTTACGGATGGCGTTAATTTCTCCGATCGCCGCGCTTGAGTGGACAAGAATTCGATAAGTCTCGATCAGGTCGTCGAGCGAAATTTCGTCATAGTGCGACATCTCGACCAATGCCGATGCTCCGCCGCTGATCAGGTAGATGATCAGCGTATATTCGTCGAGTCCTGACACATATTTGAGGATGGCTCTCGCCGCGCTTACCGACTCCGCACTTGGGAGCGGATGTCCGCCGATGAAGTAGCGAAAGCCAGAATGCTGGGACACAGGAGGGTGCGAGCACACCACAATGCCTTCAAAGCGCGGCCCGGTTTGGGCAAGCAGCGAGTCAAGCATCGTATGTGCCGCTTTTCCCATGGACACGACCAGTACGCGCGCGTAGGAGCTCAGGTCGTAAAGATCCTGCTCTACTCGGAGCACACCACGCGAGTAGTCGACCTTTTTTGCAAAAATGTTGGGGATGCTGATCTGTCGCAAGGTGTCGAGGAAGACCTCGCGTGCGAGTGTGCGCATCGAGGCGGAATCGGACGGTCTGTCTCCGCTCATCAGGTGCGCTGCGCCGCAAGCGCAGGGAAGTGACGCGGCAGCCATTCCGTGATGGCATCGCGCATCAGAGGCAGCTTGCCTTCGAAGAAGTGGTCGGCGTTCTCGACCAGCACAAACTCCTTTGGCTCGGCGGCGAGTTTGAAAATCGCACGCAGATTGGCCGCTGGCGCGAACTGATCGTGGTCGCCGCTGACCATCAGTTTGGGTTTCGTGCAATTTGCGAGATAAGAGTACGTATAGAGCCGCTCCTCAACCGCCAGCGGAGTTCCAAGTGCAATGAGGCCAACTACCCGCTGATCGGCGCAGCAGGCTTTCAATCCTGTTGCTGTACCAAACGAGAATCCGGCAAAAATGATGGGCCGCCGGTATTTGCCTTCGAGCCAGTCGAGTGCCGCGTGAATATCGTCGCGCTCCCCTCGTCCATTGTCGTGCGTGCCCTCGCTGAGCCCGGTGCCACGAAAGTTGAAGCGCAGGACGGGAAGACCGAAAGCATTCAGCGCTTTGGCTGTGTGATAGACAACTTTGTTGTGCATCGTTCCGCCATGAAGCGGATGCGGATGGCAGACGAGCGCCGAGTAAGGAGCGTGCGTTTCTCCCGCGTTCAGCAGGGCTTCGAGCCGTCCTGTGGGTCCGGTGAGGAAAAGAGATTGAATCGCGTTCGGCAAGAGGTCTCAATAGCATTCTAGCCGGATGACCGGTATGGCAATTTCGTGATTGCATGATTTCGTCCTGAGATCAGTCAGTACCGTCCCGGCTTGCCGGGATGGGGTGCTTCCTTCGAGATCAGATGAACCCATCCCGCTACCGCGGACGGTACTGACCTTTTCACGAACTCAACGCGACCGCGGATACAGCAACGTGAAATGCTCTAGTCACGAAATCACGAAATCACAAAATTCCCAACTTCGACCTCCGCAAGTATGCTGTTCTCCATGGACCTGGTTCGGCTTACGCGCGAGCTCATCGACATCGAATCCGTCACCGGCAATGAGGCCGAAGTTGGCGAATATCTGTATCGCGTTCTTTCCAAACTTGGATATCGCACAGAGAAGATGCCAGTCGAGGGGGCGCGGCACAACATTTATGCGGCTCTCGATGCACGTCCCGATTTGGTCTTTTCCACGCACATGGACACCGTACCGCCATTTATGCCGTCTTCGGAAGATGGAGGCAAGGTTTATGGGCGTGGCTCCTGCGATGCGAAAGGGATCATTGCTGCTCAGATCGCTGCCGCTGAGCGCCTGCGCGGAAGCACCTCCCGCATCGGATTGCTTTTCCTGGTTGGAGAAGAGCGCGATAGTCAGGGCGCCAAAGAAGCAAACCGTCACACTCCAGGCTGCCGCTTTCTAATTAACGGTGAGCCGACAGAAAACAAAATCGGGCGAGCATCGAAGGGCACACTGCGCGTGCAGCTCACGGCGACAGGGCGTATGGCTCATTCGGCGTATCCGCACTTAGGCGAATCAGCTATCGATAAGCTGGTGAAAGCTTTGCACAATTTGTTGGAGATGCCGCTGCCGAACAATCCTGAAATAGGTCCGGCGACGTTCAACATTGGTCAGATTGAAGGTGGTCGAGCTCCCAACGTCATTCCCGATTTCGCGCGAGCTCAATTGCTGTATCGGCTGGTCGGGCCGACCGAGAAGCTTCGTCAGGGTATCCAGAGAGCAGTAGAGGGCCTGGCGAATCCGGAATTTGCTCTCGAGATTCCCTATATGAAGCTGCGAACGGTGGATGGGATCCCTGAAATGATTGCCGCGTTTACGACCGACATTCCTGCCTTGACGAATTGGGGCGAGCCGGTGCTGTTGGGACCGGGTTCAATTCACGTTGCGCACACCGATGGCGAATTTATTCCAAAGCGGGAACTGAACGAAGCCGTGGAGCTATACGCGTTCGTAGCGAGGAAGTTAATCGCATCTTAGAAGAGCTTGGGAGACGCGCAACAGAACCGGCGGCGGTGGTAGCCGGTGGGCCGGAGATCGCCGAGTGGCGAGCTCCGGGGTCAGGCAATCTCGAGGGACGCAGCCGCAACACAAGCGGCTGCCCCAGCGCCTACTGGCGCCGGTTCTGTAGCTTTCGCAACGATTGGGGTCCTAGCTCGTCAGCACGCTCTCCTGTTGTGACGCCAGCCGCAACACATGTTTGCTTGAGGTGGTCGGAGCCTCGGCTACATATTGCATGAATGCTTTTATTGCCTCGGCACCGTCCTTGTAGCCCTGCTCGATCGCGGGACGCACGATGCGACCATCGAAATCAAGAAGCGTTGCGGCAAGGGGAGCGGCCGGGCGAATCGTGAAGGCCTTCAGATATCGATAGGTGTGGGTTCCCACTTCGAGCACGATCTGCTCAGGACGAAGTCCGTTCTTCTCCGCGTAGCCCTCGCAGATTTGATTGACGTTGCTGAGCAGGCGCAGCTCCGCAAGCACATTTCGCGACATCAGAATGTCAAAGGCGCGCATGCCGACGTCGAAGAACGTTTTTATTTTGGGAACAATCTCTTTCTCTGCATCGACGGTGACGAGGAAAACCACATCCGCTCCGAGCCGAATCGCAGGAGTGATGGGCTGCTTTGCTACCAGTCCGCCGTCGGACCATAACCCTCCGTGCATCTTTACTGGCTCGTAGGCGATGGGGAATGCAGAAGACGCGATCACCGCGTTCATTGCATCGTGCGCGTACTCAAAATGCGAGTGCAGAAATTCGATATCGACCCCGGGATCCTTTTCCAGGTCCTCAAGCTTTTTGTTGACGAAATACCGTTCGCGTCCTGTATACAGCTCTGCCGCCGTCATCACGACACGCATCGCCGAACGACGAAGTCTTCGCGGATGAATCCGGCTCTTGAGGAAGCGTGTTCGCTCATAATTCTGAAAGAGCCCAGAATCCAGCGGCGATTTCAGAATCTTTTGGCTCACGCTGCTCGCCGCATTGCGCAAGATTGGCCACGCAAGAGCAATCGCCAGCAGAACGATTCCGAGTACCAGAATGGATCGCGGAGTAAACGTGAACGTCGGCGAAGCCTTGAATTTCACGCGAGTGGAGATCAGCAGCCAGACGACAAAAAGAAGTAGAAACGCATTGGCTGCCAGCGATGGTGCCAGCTTCTTCCGCTCAGGAATCCAGGGGCTTCGTCGAAGAGCATGAATCACGACGTAGTACGCGTATGAGAGTTCCGTGTAATTGAACAGAATCGTGAGTCCGGCTACGCCAAGGAACAACCATGTCAGTAGAGGGCTGCTTTGGTGGAAGTAGATGCCGAATCGGTGCAACAAATCAGCGAATGCATTGCCAAATCCTGCGGTAGCCGTGATGAGTCCAGCAAGGACAATGAGGTAGCGCGACCAGTCGATTCCAACCGTAGTCGGCGTCAGATCAAGCCAGCCCTGGACGAGCGGTTCGGCGTTGCCGTAGAAGCCGCGGCCGTGGCCTGCATACGATGCGGCGTTGATGGCACCGATGGATGTAGATGTAAGAATGTGGGTGGGAAGCTGCGCGTCCTGAAAGGCGAGTAGTACGCCGGCTTCATAGGCGCCGCGCGCGCCGCCGCCGGACAACACTACACCGATGCGTCCGGTGAAGCGCGTCCACAGGCCCGCCGGGTTCTCAGGCAGGCTCGCGCGGAACTCCCGTCGCTCTTCTTCCAGCAGGTTTTTCAGCTCAAATCGAGTCTCGATAGAGGAAGGATAACGCGATTTCCCGAGGGCAGTGTCGGTTACTCCGGTACCTGCGCGGAAGTGTAGCAACGTTGGCCGCCGGGTACCCTCGCAGGAGTGTTAACAATTTCGTGATTGTTTCTTTACCTATTGCGAAGTCACGCAATCGCGAAATCCACGCAAATGCGGGGCCCGGGTTCCACGTTGTTTCTCTCAAGTCCATATAATCGTGCCCTGAATGCGAACCGCTCTTTTTCTCCTCCTCAGCGTATTCCTCACGACCTCTCTTGATGGCCAGTACGGTAATGCCGATCTCGCCGAGCGCGCGCAAAAAGCTGTTTCACCACTCGAGGGCGAGGTCAAACTTCACGATTTGCAGCAGGCTGTGAAAGTTGAGCGCGACAACTGGGGAGTCGCGCATATCTATGCGGCCAATCAGCACGATCTCTTCTTTGCGCAGGGATTCGTCGCGGCGCAGGACCGTTTGTTTCAAATGGAGATGTGGAAGAGAGCCGGGCAGGGAAGGCTCGCCGAGGTGCTGGGAAAATCAGCAGTTGAGCGCGATCGGTATGCCCGGCTGCTGCGCTATCGCGGCGACATGCAGGCTGAATACAAGAGCTACGCGACGGATGCGCTCAGCATCCTGAAGGCGTTTACCGATGGCATCAACGCGTACATTCACTACATCAACTCTCCGGGTGGGCCGGGACTGCCGATTGAATTTCAGCTCGCCGACTTCAAGCCCGAGCCGTGGAAACCCGAAGACTGTCTCTCGCGCATGGCCGCTTACTCAATGACAGGCAACGCGCGGACTGAGCTGCTCGATGCCGAGCTGCTTACAAAGCTCGGCGCAGAGAAGGCAGAGAAACTGATTGATCCCGACCCACACACGACGCTCGATCCCGAATCCGGAATGGACTACACAGGTCTCAGTCCAGAGTTGCTTAACGGACTCGTCGGGGGCGACGTTCGCATCGAATTTCCTTCGCGCGATAACCCGGTAGGCAGCAATAACTGGACGATTTCCGGCAAGTTAACCGCAACAGGAAAGCCCATTTTGGCGAACGATCCGCATCGTGTGATTGCTGTGCCTTCGTTGCGCTACATCGTGCATCTGGTAGCGCCGGGGTGGAACGTGATCGGCGCCGGCGAGCCTGCGCTGCCGGGAGTTGCGATTGGACACAACCAGCGCATCGCCTGGGGGCTGACCATCTTCCCCGTCGATCAACAGGATCTCTATATTGAAGAACTCAATCCGACAAATCCGCTGGAGTACAAGCAGAATGGCAAGTGGCGTCCGATGCGGGAGGAGACGACAACCGTCAACGTAAAGAATGGTTCGCCCGAAATCGTCAAACTTCAGTTCACCGAACGCGGGCCCGTTCTTTGGGAGGACGCCGCCCATCATCGCGCGCTCGCTCTGCGCTGGGTCGGAAGCGAGGCGGGAACGGCAGGATATCTGGCCTCGCTCTCAGTCGATCGTGCGCAGAACTGGAAAGAGTTTCTCGCGGCATTAGAGCGCTGGAAGTTGCCGCCGGAAAATATGGTCTATGCCGATCTGGACGGAAACATCGGAGAACAATCAGCCGGGCTTACTCCGATTCGAAGCTGGACTGGTCTACTTCCCGTTTCCGGCAGCGACGGCAAACATGAATGGAGTGGATTTGTTCCGCTCGACGAGCTCCCACGTACTTTCAATCCTGCGAATGGATGGCTTGCCACCGCGAACAATCGCACTATTACCGATGACTACAAATACAAAGTCGGTTACGAGTGGGCGACCTATCGCGTCGAGCGCATTCGCAAAGTGCTGAGCGGGCTTGCCGACAGGCAGCAGAAGATTCGAGTGCAAGACAGCGAGAGCCTGCAAAATGACGTGTATTCAATGCCCGCCGACGATCTTATCCGAATGCTGCCGCGGCACAGCGACGGCCCCGAGGCACGGTTTGTCGACATGCTGAAGGATTGGGATCGCGTTCTGCGCTCGCCGTCTGTCCCGGGAGCCTTATATGAAGTTTGGGAGCGCCACCTTCGCAAAGCCCTTCTCAACAAATTGGCAGGCGACTCAGCCGCCGAGTTCGCAAATCATTTCAGCCTGCAGCAGGCGATCGACTATCTGAAGTCCTTTCCTGCCGCGGACCAGCAACAAATTCTGCTCTCTACATTGGCAGATGCTGGACACGAGATGGAACAGAAGCAGGGCGATGATCCGGCGCTGTGGTCATGGGGAGGAATGCACACAGTTACGTTTCGACACTCGCTCGACCAACTGCCAGGTGCGCGACACTTGTTCGACTTAGGACCAATTGCGCGTCCGGGTGACGGAAATTCTGTGGATGCGACAGGTGCATCCGGCAGCGGATTCGCGCAGGTTTCCGGCGCGAGTTATCGCGAGATCTTCGATCTGAGCAACTGGGACAACTCGCTCGCCATCAACACTCCTGGGCAGAGCGGACAGCCGGGAAGCTGGCACTATGCCGATCTCCTCCCTTTTTGGGAAGCCGGCCAATATTTTCCGCTGGTGTACTCGAAGACGGCGGTGGAGGAGAATGCAAGTAAGGTGCTGACTCTTCTGCCAGAGGCGGGTGCTTCCACTTCCATTCATAAGTAACGCCGATATGCTGCCGAACGAGTCCCGAGCGAATCCTGAGGTCGTCCGCTTTGCTGAGTTCGAAGCTGACTTGCGAACCGCGGAGCTGCGTCGGGATGGCCGTCTGCTGAAGGTCCAAGGCAAGCCGTTCCAGGTACTCAGTGCTCTCCTGGTTCGTCACGGAGAACTCGTCACCCGCGAAGAGTTGCGGCAGAGCCTCTGGCCGGCCGATACCTTCGTAGATTTCGAACATGGCCTGAATACGGCGATCAATAAAATTCGCGAGGCTCTGCGCGATTCAGCAAGTAATCCTCGATTCATTGAGACGCTGCCAAGACGAGGGTATCGTTTCATTGGAACCGTTTCGAGCAACTCCGTTTCGCCCATCTCCTCGATCCGTCATCAAAGTGCGCAGCGGGATGCTGATCCCTCTCCGCACACGTCCGACGAACTGCCAAAAGCTCCACGTGCTGCTGCTCGCGGATTGCTGTTGCTGATTGAATTTGCGTATCTGGTTTCTTACATTACGGCGCTGCACTACTTGCTGTGGATAAGGATGCTGGCGAAGTTCAGTTTTGGTCCCGTGCAGGCGTTGACAGTAACGTCGGGCATCATTCTGTGGTGCGCGATGGGGTTGCCGGTGCGTTTCTACCTGCTCTTCGCGCTGGCTTTCGATTACCACCTGTTGGGAGAAAAATTTCGGCGTCTGTTTCCGTTTTTACTTGTCATCGACGAGTTCTGGTCGGGGATGACGTTGTTTCTGATTCCCACCATCGGGCTGGGATTTGGATTTGCTTTGTTCGTTGCGGCGATCTACTCACCATTCGCGCAGCGGACGCTAGTCCGCATGGGTTATGGCTAGACTGGTGGCTGTCATTTCGAGCGTAGCGCCCGCTGTTTGGGCGCGGAGAGAGGAATCCCTACAGTCATCCAAAGTTCTGATCTAAAGCGTGCTGGTCTTCCTTCGAGCGGATGGAAGTTCGTAGGGATTCCTCGCTACGCTCGGAATGACAAAAAAGGGAAGCAGCAGATCACAGCGCTTCGACCACCACTTCTGACGGCGTTTCCTTTCCGAATTCGCCTTCCCATTTCGCAATTACAACACTGGCGAGACAATTGCCGATTACGTTTACCGACGTTCTCGCCATATCCATAAGCGCGTCGATTCCCAAGATGATATAGACAGGCCAGATTGGCAGGTTGAAGCTGCCGAGGGTTGCCATGAGGATTACCAGACTGGCGCGCGGCACGCCGGCAACGCCTTTGCTGGTGAGCATAAGCGTGAGTACGAGCAGAATCTGCTCGCCGATTCCGAGAGAACGCCCCGCAGCCTGCGCGACGAAGATGGCGGCGAGCGTGAGATATAGCGTGCTGCCGTCCAGATTAAAGCTGTAGCCGGTGGGAATCACGAACGCGACCATTTGCCGGGGAACACCGAGCGCCTCCATGGATTCCATGGCGCGCGGAAGTGCGGCCTCGGAGGTGCTGGTGGCGAAGGCAATCGCCGCCGGCTCGGCGACCGCGCGGATGAATCTTCGCACCGGAACTCGTGCCAGCAGGGCTACAGGAAACAGCACGCCTCCGAGAAAAACGAATAGAGCAACATAAAGGGTTCCAAGTAGCTTGGCTAAGTTCGAGAGGACATTCACCCCAAGCTGGCCGATGGTGTAAGCAATTGCCGCTCCCACCGCAGGCGCTGCCAGGTACATGACGATGTTGGTGAATTTGAACATCGTTTCTGAAAGGCTCTCGAAGAAAGTGACCAGCGGACGCCGTTTTGGTTCGGGCAACATGCCTAGAGCAAGTGCAAAGATCAGCGCAAAGACGACGACCTGCAGCACTTGTCCTTCAGCTACTGATTTGGCGATGTTCTCGGGAAAGATGTGCAGAATCAAATCGCTCGCGCTTTGCTTTTGCGGCACAGCAGGCGCAGCAACCTGATCGGCGGGAGCGTGGACGCCGACGCCTGCCTTGCTGATATTAATTGCTGCGAGTCCAATCACCAGAGCCAGGGTCGTGATCACTTCGAAATAGATCAGGCACTTTATGCCCATGCGTCCGACTTGCTTCAGGTCGGAATGTCCGGCGATTCCAACCACCAGAGTGCTGAAGATCAGCGGCGCCACGATGGCTTTGATCAGGCGGAGGAATATCTGCGTGATCACCTCAAGGCTGACGGCCTGATGTGGGAAGTCGTATCCCAAAACTCCGCCGATGACCATGGACGCGAAAATCCAGGTCATCAACGAGCGGCGAAGGCATGCATACACAAAAAGAACTACAAGCACGGCCCAGCGACTCGCGAATAGAAGAGCAGTGGGTAAAGCGTGTAGGCGAGAGATCAGAGCGAGAACAACTACGATTGTGCTCAGGACGGCGGTTGCAAAGGCCCAGATTTGTACGCCAGAAAGGCTTCGCCGCTCCGTCAGCATGGTCGAGACAAGGTAACACGAGAGGAGCAACGCAACAGTGAAGGCCACGAAAATGCGTGACACGAACCTGCGTGAACGGGAAGTGCTTTTACCCAACCCTGGATCGACGAAGTGGACGATGTGGACGTGGTGGACACCACGGACTGGCGATGCTGATGGATTCTTGCAGCCTTAGAGCTCCGAAGATTGGCGGCTTCGCTGCTCCGAAGCTCCTGTTCACGTATGTACCTTCGTAATGTCTTTTTCGGTTCCTGTCGTCACTGCGGGCCAGCAACTCTGGCATAAGTAGCGTGTCCGTACCCGGTGAACAGAGCACTCGGGTACAACCGAGAGGAGAGGACGATACAAAGAAATCTATGAACAAGAAACTTGTTTCATTTGCACTCGCGGCGATGCTCACAGCCACATGCTTCGCCAGAACCGATAGCGACGACAAAAAGCCGGCAACAATCCGTCAGCGCAAGGAGAATCAGCAGGATCGGATTCATCAGGGCGTGAAGAGCGGACAACTTACTCGCGGTGAGACGCGCCACATCGAGAAGAAAGAACACGCGCTGAATCAGGAAGAGCGCGACATGCGCAAAATGGATCACGGCAAGCTGACCAAGCAGGATCGGAAGACCCTCAATCACCAGCAAAATCAGCTTTCAAAACAGATCTACAAGGACAAGCACAACAAGCGTAAACGTGGATAATTCACTGCCGACGCCAATAAAGCCTCCGCGTGAGCGGAGGCTTTTGTATTTCGTGATTGTGTGATGTCGTGATTTAGAGCGGTTCCAACGTCACTGTATCCGGTCCTGTATGCGAGGCGTGCAGCCACGTGGATGCACCAACCGTGGAACCGCTTTAGGAGTAACAAATCACGAAATCGGGAAATCACGAAATTTGGTGCATCAGGAAAGCAACGCATTCAAGCCAGCCACTACATGGCTGCAAGCGCCTGATCAAGGTCCGCAATGATGTCATCAACGTCTTCGATGCCTACGGAGATGCGAACCATGCCATCGGTGAGTCCAATCGCAGCGCGACCTTGTTCACCCAATGCTGCGTGCGTCATGGTCGCAGGGTGAGAGATGAGCGTTTCCACTCCTCCTAGCGATTCGCCCAGGGAGCAGACCCGCACCTTGCGGAGCATTTTTTGAGCGTTATCGAATGAACCGGTTTCGAACGTAATCATCGATCCGAAACCCGACATTTGTTTCTTGGAGAGTTCGTGCTGAGGGTGATCGGGCAGTCCGGGATAGAAGACTTTTTTCACCTTTTTGTGCCGATCCAGGAAATCGGCTACTTGCCTTCCATTTCGGTCATGTTGTTCCATTCGGACGGCCAGCGTTTTCACGCCACGCAATACCAGCCAGCATTCGAACGGCGAGAGAATTCCGCCTGTACATTTCTGCACGAACGCGAAGGTCTCTTTGTGTTTTGGTTTCGTGCAGACGAGCACGCCGCCAAGGCCGTCGCTATGCCCATTTAGAAACTTTGTCGTGGAGTGCATCACGATGTCGGCGCCGAGGGCGATCGGCTTCTGGAAATACGGCGACATGAAGGTGTTGTCCACCGAAAGTTCTGCTCCGTGAGCGTGTGCAATCTTCGCCACTGCAGCGATGTCGGTCACCGTCATCAACGGATTTGTCGGCGTTTCGATGTGGACGAGTTTCGTGTTCGGGCGGATCGCCTGTTCAACAGCTTTTGTTTGCGACGTATCTACATACGTAAATTCGAGTCCGTAGTTGACTAGCACCTGATTAAACAATCGCGGCACGCCGCCATAAACATTCGATCCGCAGACAATGTGGTCGCCGGACTTCATCATGGTCAGCATGGCTGTGATCGCGGCCATGCCGCTGGCAAAGACGTGCGCCGATGTTCCTCCTTCGAGCGCAGCCAGATTTTCTTCAAGGCGCGTACGCGTGGGATTAGACACGCGCGCATATTCATATCCCTTGTTCTTGCCGATTTCTTCTTGAACGTAGGTGGAAGTCGCGAAAATGGGAACTGTAACCGCGCCGGTTGAAGGATCGGGCTCTTGTCCGACATGGATGGCGCGAGTGGCGAAGCCGGTATTTGTCGTGGTCATTGCATCGAGGATAGCAGTTTGGAATCGGGTGGTTGCTGAGGTCAGACTGCCCGCGGTAGCGGGTGGGTGAGGACAGGCATGCAACCCACCTGCTACCGCAGACGGTACTGACTCCAATCTGACGACCCGATTAGCTAGCTTCCGCCTTCGAAGATGTTTTTGGAGAGATAGCGCTCGGCTGCGTCCGGAATTACAGTCATAACGCGTTTGCCGGAGCCCAAGCGCTTCGCAATCTGAATGGCTGCGAAAACGTTTGCTCCGGCGCTGGAGCCGCCTAGCACGCCTTCTTTCCTTGCCAGTTCGCGAACAGTCGCGAACGCGTCCTGATCCGAGACCATGATGATTTCGTCGCAGTACTCACGGCTGAAGGTCTTGGGAATGAAGCTGACACCGATGCCTTCGACCTTATGCTGGCCCGGAGGGCCACCTTGCAGCACTGAGCCTTGTGTCTCTACCGCGACGGTGTGGATCTTGGGATTCTTTTGTTTCAGGAACCGTGCTACGCCAGAGAACGTTCCGCCGGTTCCGACGCCAATCGCGATAGCGTCGAGACGACCCTGCATTTGCTCATAGATTTCCTGCGCGGTAGTTTCATAATGGAACTCAGGGTTCGCCGGATTCTCGAATTGCAGGGCGATGAACGAGTTGGGAATCCCGGCTGCGATTTCGCGTGCTTTGGCAATGGCTCCCTGCATGCCTTCTGAATCGGGAGTTCGGATGACTTCGGCTCCGAGCGCTCCCATGACTTTGACTTTTTCTTCTGAGAACCGTTCTGGGACTACTACGATGACGCGATAGCCTTTATTGACGCCAATCAGCGACAGGCCAATGCCCGTATTTCCCGCCGTCGCCTCAATGATGGTGCTGCCCTTGCGAAGTTTGCCTTCGCGTTCGGCGCGGCTGATCATACCGATGGCTGCACGATCCTTCACGCTGCCACCCGGATTCAAATATTCAAGTTTGGCGTAGATGTCGGCACTGCCGGCACCCGCGATGCGGCGAAGATGCAGCATGGGAGTCTCGCCAACGAGCTCTGTAATGTCTTCGGCAACGCGCAGATGGAGGGCCTCAGTAGTGCTCATCCGGATTCCATCTTAGCGCATCGGGTGATCGAGCTATCGGGTCATCAGGTGAAGAGAAAACCAAAACCTCATGCGGATTTCGCGGATGCGACGCGGATTCACGCGAAAGAATCGGAATTTTGGTTTGTTTAATCGTGTTTGCGCGCAGAACGACCATCGGTATTCAGTTTCGTTTGTTGATTTCAGCGTGAATCCGCGTCACATCCGCGAAATCCGCGTCGGGTTTTGCCTTTGGGCTTTGACTTCACCCGATGACCGATGGCCCGATCACCCGATCTTATTTTGAGGCGCGCTGCTGCGGATTCGCGTAGTAGCCGGCACGTGTGCGGACTTGCAGGCGTCCGTAGCCGGGGGCGTGGGCGTCCACTTTAACCTGGCGGAAGCCGCCCTGCTCCTGGGGACGGGTTGGACGGTAATAAATCGAGTATTGGCTACGAATGTCGCGGGCGACAGCGCGTGCGATCTGATCTACTTCGCCCAAATCTTTCGGAAAGAACGCGACGCCACCCGTATTGATGGCCAAAGATTCCAGCGCACGCTTCGCGCGCTTCTCGTGCTCCCCACCGAGGATGCCAATGGTGTAGATCATGGGGCCGTTGTCGTCCTGTACGCGGCGGACGGCTTGTTCGAGCGTATCGGTGCTGGCGTTGTCTTCACCGTCGGTAACGACGAGCAAAACCTTTTTTTCCCGGCGACCTTTCTTTGCCAGATAGTCGGCGGATGCGACCACGGCGTCGTAGAGAGCGGTGCCGCCTCGCGAATCGATTTGCTGCAAGCCTTCCTGCATTTTCGAAATATCACTGGTGAGATCAGTGTCAATAATGGCTTCGTCACTGAAGTTCACCACGAACACTTCATCGTCCCGATTGCTCGCTTTCACAAGATCGAGCGCCGCGGTGTTGACCGCCTGGCGCTTATCACGCATCGAGCCTGAGTTGTCGACGAGGATGCCGAGAGAAACCGGAACATCTTCCTTGCTGAAATTGGTGATGACCTGAGGCTGTCCATCTTCGTAAACGGTAAAGTCGCTCTTATTCAGGTTTGTCACCAAACGCGAGTGCTGATCGACGACCGTGGCGTGCAGCACGACTTCCTGCGACACCGCATGGAACACGTAACGATCGCCGCTCTTCTTCGGTGCCTCGGTCGGGGCTTGGACGGTGGTCGTGCTTGAATTTACGTTCGGCGGCGGCGTGCTGGGAATCGATGCTTCGGTCGCGTTGCTCGGCGGCAGAGTCTTACCGGACTGGTCCTCAAGAGGAATCCCGGACGCATCCACGAGAATATTGTCCGTGCCCTCGCGATGGATGCCATTGGGCAACGCCCCGGAATTCTGGGGCTGCTGAGCGGTTTGGGCTGGACCTGCGGCCGGCTGCTGGGTGGAGGGAGCAGGCTGGGCTTGCTGAGCAACCACGAAACTTGCACAGAAGAGAATGAACAGGAACACGACCGCTAGTTTGGGCCAGTCATTCCGTCGGAGCGTAATATCCAGTCTTTGCATGTACAGTGAGCGGAGGCAAGCCCTTTGGTGGCACCAGCTTAACCTTGATCTTCCGCCATTTGCCATCCCGAGCTGCATTGGTTGGACGGTATCCGAGCACATATTGGTTGCGCAGCTCTACTCCAATCTTTGTAGCCACGTCTGCAAGCTCATTCGGATCATCGACGCGGAACATGCGTCCGCCGGTGACGTCCGAAATCTCGTTCAGCAGATATGGGCCATAGCGTTCTTCGGAAGTGGCAGGACTATTATCAAACAATCCGATGGAATAAATCTCGACATCCGCTTCTTTTACCAGCGACTTGATCTCGGAATCGGTATATCGGCTGCGGTTATCACCGCCATCCGAAATAATAAGCAGGGCCTTCTTCTCATGATGCGCCTGCTTCATCTTCTTAATACCCATGTAGATCGCATCGAGCAGAGCGGTGCGTCCCTTAGCATTTGCAAACACTAGACGGCTCTGAATGTCTTCGATTGAGTTCGTAAAATCGCAAATTAATTCCGGCTTATCGCTGAAGCCGATCATAAAGAACTCGTCGTCGGGATTGGCGGTTTTGAAGAACTCGATGACCGCCTGCTTACTCTTGTCGATCTTGTTCCCCATGCTCCCGCTGAGGTCAAAGATCACGCCGAGCGACAGGGGAGCATCTTCGCTGGAGAAGGTCCGAATCTGCTGACCCTGGCTGCCTTCTTGGACGTTGAAATTTTCGCGTTCGAGCCCCGTCACCAGGCGATTCATCGGATCAGTCACGGTTACCGGAACCAGCACCAGAGTAGTGTCTACTCTCAGAGGACGAGAGGCTGTTTTAAGTCCCACCGATGGCGTACTTACGTCTGGTGAAGCTACCGCGCTCCCCGCAGCGGCAGATGGACCCGCAGCCGCAGGCGTCGGAGAAGGTGAAGCCATGCCACGGGGTGTGATATGCACATCGGTGATATCACCGGCTTGAGCCCAGGCAGCGCAGTTCCAAATCAGGAACAAAAGCGCAATGGCCAGCATCGAACTGAGGATTCTTGACAATGATTCCGTTGAGGCAAAACTTGGGCGGCGCGCTGCGCATCGAGGGCCGGTAAGGGAAACAGAAACGGAAGGCCCGTTAATCCCGGGCATATATGAACCCCTGTTGTTTTGCCGATACTACCATAGGCTCAAAATCGAATTGTCTATGGTTTGTAAGCTGCTGCATATACTCAGATGTGACAGGGGAGATGCTTGGTTATCCGGCAGCAATGCGCCGATCATGGCCACGGCTGCTGAGTACCAGCTGCTAAAATTTGCCCATTCTCTACAGACGGGCTGAGCCCGTTGAGGTCACCTGACCGCTTTTATGGCTGAGATATATCCTTTTTCCGCGCTCCGCTATAACCCAGAAAAGGTGAATTTGGCTGATGTCGTAACCCAGCCGTACGACAAAATCACTCCGGCGATGCAGGAGGGCTACTACCTCGCCAGTCCCTACAACCTCGTGCGAATCATCCTGGGACAGCCGGAAGGCGAGGAGACGGCAGACAACAACCGCTATACGCGGGCGGCAAATTACCTGAAAAGCTGGCAAAAACAGGGCATTTTCCGGCAGGATCCGCCATCGATTTACGCATATTCTCAGCATTTTGCCATTCCGGGAACCCTCCAGAAAGCTCAACGGCGCAGTTTTATCGCTGTAGGCAAACTCTACGACTACGCAGACAAGGTGATTTATCGCCATGAACAAACGCTGGCCAAGCCCAAAAGCGACCGTTTGAACCTGCTCCGGGCGACGCGCGCACACTTTGGACAGATCTTTATGCTGTACAGCGATCCTGCCCAGACGATCGAGTCGCTTCTGTTTGGCGAGCAACACGAATGGCAGGAAGTGACCGATGAGTTTGGGGTGCTCCACCGCCTACGCCGGGTAGACGATCCAGCCACTCTGAACATCGTGGCGACTGAAATGTCCGATCGCAAGCTGATCATCGCTGATGGTCATCATCGCTATGAGACTGCCCTGAATTTCAAGAAAGAACTGGGTGCAAGCGATTGCCCGTGCGCCAGGAACAATGCCGAGAAAGTCATGATGACTTTTGTAAATATGGATTCTCCTGGGCTGGTGATCCTTCCAACGCACCGCGTCGTGTTCGGATTGCAACAGTTCGACCCGCCTTCGTTTCTCGACTTGGCACAGCAGTTGTACGAGGTGAGGGATATAGGAGCCGTTGCGGCGCAAGAAACCGTAAGAACCCTGGCAGAGGCAGGGAAGGCGGGAGTCGCTTTTGTTGCCGCCACGAAGAGTGGACGCTTTCTTCTAAGTGCTCGGCCGAGCAGCTTCGACAAAATCCCTTCGGAGTTTTCCCCGCGCCAACGCCGGCTCGACGTTGTTCACCTGCATTCTCTGTTGCTGGAACAAGTTCTGGGCATTACGCGCCAGCAGATTACCGAACAACATCACGTTCGATATCTACGCAGTGCTGAAGAGGCTTTGCAATCAGTTTCGAGCGACTCGGACGTGAATGTCGCTTTCCTGATGAATCCAGTTTCCGTCGAGCAGGTACGCGAAATCGCGTTTGCAGGCGAGGTTCTCCCGCAAAAATCGACCGACTTTTATCCGAAACTGTTGAGTGGCCTGGCGATTTTTTCCTTAGAAGAAGGCTGTAACACCCGGCAAGAGGCTGAATGAGTTCCACGCCGCAACAACACGGAAGACCTGTCGGCTTTCGCGCAACAACGAATAACACTCTGCGGAAGGCAGATTATCCTGCAGGCGTATAGTTGGTTCCATTTTGGTACGATTGCGATTATTTCTAACCCTGTGTTCCATCTGCTCGCTGCAGTTTCCTTTCACTGCGAGTAGCGCGGGAGCTGGTTCCGCAATCCAGATTCAAGCTCCTGCGGTCTCTCCATCTTCTCCCGCCTTCGGAGAACAGAATGCGGCGTCAGCAACTGCTGCGCCGCGGGCGCCTGCACATGTGCCGGAGCAAATGACACACCGCCCTTCTCCGTTGGAATTCTCAGTGGTGATTGATCCTGCGCACGGTGGGAACGATGCAGGAGCACGCATCGCGCCGAACCGACTGGAGAAGGACCTAACCTTGTTGTTAGCGAAAAAACTTCGTCAAGAGTTGCAAACGAGGCACATTGCCGCCACTCTTCTCCGCGAAAATGATTCCGATCCAAGCTTCGATCAGCGCGCCATAGCCGTGAACCTCGCAAGGGCATCGGTTTTTGTCACTCTGCACGCGGAACCAGGATCGGTGATTCGCATTTACACTGCAGCTTCGAATCAGATGTCGCAACCAGATCGCGACCGCAGCACCTTCCTGCCATGGGACAACGCCCAGGCCGCGTTCCAGGACGAAAGCCGAATTCTGGCGACCACAGCCGCATCCGCAATTGAAAACCGGGAATTACCGGCGCTAATACAACCCTCTTTCCTTGAGCCACTGCACTCGATTGCAGCGCCCGCCATCGCAGTCGAAGCACCTGCCGACAAGAAAGGATTCAAGGTCTCGCCTGAGCTTATCGCTGGCGCGCTGGCTGACGCGATCGCCATTCGCAAGATCTCTACGGGAGCCAGACCATGATTCACCGCAACGTGCAGATCACGCTGGTGCTGCTGTTCCTGCTCGTGCTCGTAAGTGGCGTTTACATCGTGCATTTGCGTCGAGGTACACAGGACAATCTGCGCGCTGTGGCCGACGCCCAGGGAGTAACGCCACCGGAAACGGGGAAGCGGGAATCGGTGAAATTGACCATCGCCTATGATGACGATGGTGTCTTCCGCTCCCGCCAGGTGAGTGGCGTGCTTCCCGACGAGCCGGAGGCGCGCGCAAGAGCCGTTCTGCAGTTACTGATTGGACAGTACATAAGCCATCCATCGCCTCATCCTATAGCCCCGGCCTCGGCAGTTAAGACAGTATTCCTCGTCAATGGCAAACTCGCGGTGCTGGATTTGAACGAGCAATTTGTCGATGGGCATCGCTCAGGAGTGATGGTGGAGGACTTTACCGTGCTGTCGCTGATCGATACCCTGGCATCGAATTTTCCCCATTTAGAACAAGTAAAATTTCTGGTAGATGGGAAGGAGCGCGAGACGTTAGCCGGCCACGCCGATCTGAAAACGATCTACAACACAGCCGCAGTGCACAGGCTGGTCGCGCAGCTGCAATGAAGATCGGTGTATTTGATTCCGGATTTGGTGGACTTACCGTTCTTCGAGAGCTACTTGCGGCCATTCCTCAAGCCGATTACCTCTATCTCGGCGACACGGCGCGACTTCCCTACGGCTCGAAATCAGCGGCAACCGTGGCGCGTTATGCAGTTTCCAGTGTCGAGTTCCTCGTGCAGCATGGAGCCGAGTACGTTGTGATCGCCTGCAACACAGCCAGCGCGCTCGCGATGGACAGCATTCGAGCGGCGGTGAAAACCGAGGTTCTTGGAGTGATCGCTCCCGGAGCGCGGGCTGCCTCTGCGATTACTCGCAGCAAGCACGTCTACGTCATCGGTACTGCAGCAACGGTTTCAAGCCATGCGTATCGGCGAGAGTTGGAGAAATTGGGAATTTCTGCGATTGAGAAGGCCTGCCCTCTTTTCGTCCCACTTGTGGAAGAAGGATGGACTGATCATCCGGTAACCGAGCAGGTAGCGCACATTTATCTGCGGGAACTAGAAGAGGAGCAACGAGGGCGCAGTGGCTCTGCCGATGTGCTCGTGCTCGGATGTACGCATTATCCGTTGCTGAAACCACTTCTGAATCGCATCTTGCCGGAAAAGCTGCAGTTGATCGATTCAGCCCAGGCAACAGCTCATGATGCCTCTGCCGCTGTGGGCCTTCGTGGAATCCCATCGCGCATCCCAGGCGTGCGCTTCTTCGCCACCGATTCCGTCGACAAATTCCAGACTCTCGGCAGTCGATTCCTGCAACGGGAAATCGATGGTGTGACATTGGTCACTCTGCCGGAGTGAGCTGTCACTACGAACCTCCCGGACCGGCGCGCCCTCGCGCGGGTTTTGCTCATTATGCTTCCGCCAAACGCCCCGGCCGAGGGCGCCCGCAGGTCCAGCAGAGATCGACGATTTGCTAAACTCCACAGTTTGTCTTCCGGAAAGAGGTTCCCAAATGGAGATTCGCAGAGTAGGAGTGATTGGCGCGGGAACAATGGGCAACGGCATCGCCCACGTATTCGCTCGCAACGGATACGAGGTGGTTCTTTGCGAGCTCACACAGGAACTTCTCGATCGCGGACTCGCGACGATGCGCAAGAACCTTCAGCGCGAAGTTGAGAAAAACAAGATTACCTCGCAGGAAAGCGATGCGGCTCTTTCCAGAGTTCGCGGAGTGCTCGATCGCGGAGTTTTGGCGCAGTGCGATTTTGTTATTGAAGCAGCTACGGAGAAGTTCGAAATCAAGTCGGAAATCTTTCGTGACATCGATCGAATCTGTCGTCCAGAAGCGATCCTTTCGAGCAATACGTCATCCATTTCGATCACGAAGATTGCCGCTCTCACTCAGCGCCCGGACAGAGTGATCGGCATGCATTTTTTCAATCCTGTTCCCATAATGAAACTGGTGGAAGTAATTCGCGGGTTGGCTACTTCCAGCGAGACATACGAAACCGTAAAGACGCTTGCGGGGAAGGTGGGGAAGACGCCGGTCGAGGTAAACGATGCCCCTGGTTTCGTATCGAACCGCGTGCTGATGCCCTTATTAAATGAAGCGATGTACTCGGTAATGGAAGGTGTTGCCACTCCGGCCGCAGTAGATGAAGTTTTCAAATTGGGAATGGCGCATCCAATGGGTCCGCTGACACTGGCTGATTTCATCGGGCTGGACGTATGCCTGGACATCATGCGCGTATTGCACGATGGACTCGGCGATCCGAAGTACCGACCCTGTCCACTGCTGATCAAAATGGTCGATGCTGGGTGGCTGGGGCGCAAATCCGGACGGGGCTTTTATCATTACTGATCCGGAACCTGCATCAGGCCCCTTCCACTCGCTATGTCCGTACCCACTCTCGAATTTCTTCGCCGCGTGAGAGGCTTTCAGCGCAGTGGCACAGAGGCTGTGGTATTCTCACAAGATGCCAAGGCGATTCCAAGCATTGGCCGCTTTGCTCCTCGCAATCCTTGTCTGCTTGATCTTAGTAATGCCGCAGGTGGACTTGGATGCCGGCGTTCTGCAGGATGGGGGCAGCCAGGTGCTGCTTCTCATGTTTGTCGGATTGACTATCGCGCTGACCTTGCTCCTGCCACCGGGTCTGTCTCATGCTCTGCGAGAAGTTCCTTTCGAAAAGATTTTTCACCTTAAGGGCAGAGGATGCTCGGTTTCGGCTCTGCGCTGTTGATTCCCGATTTGGATTTCCTGCTTAAGCGAATCCAGTTCAGGAGAAAAGTGACAGTGGTTCTTCCCGCAGCAGCACAAACTGAAGATCAACTTTTCCACGCAGGCGACCTTGTGCAAGTCAAGGGCATCTACCGGGTCCTGCATTACGCTCATCGCTTGCCGCATGAGACTGCGATTCTTGTTTTGAAAAAGTTCCCGAACTGCAATCAATGTGGCGACCGCGTGCGCTATCAACTGGTGCGCAGCGTTGGCGAATTGCTCAAAGATTACAACTTCCGTCCCGATCAGGATACGCAGAACTCGTCTGAATGATGCCTGTTCGGCGATGTTTTTCTCGGAGTAGATCCCGCGTTTGCCGGCAAGACTGTGGGATCATGCAGGCCTGTATTTATGCGGATGTTCCGCTCTGTTCTATCAGACGCTGCTAAGAGACTGCGCTGTATGGGGTGACATTTTCAAAACGAGCTGAAAATCGGTACGCAGCGCAATAAGCTTCTATCGGTTATTGCATGCCTGAGTTGGTGAAGGTTTCGCGAGAGTCGCCAGGAATGCGTGCTTCCCACACGAATGGTGTGTTGCCAGGTGCGAAGCGATAGCGCAGGAACCGAGGATGTCCGCGACGTCGCCAATATCTTGAGGTGTAAGAAGAAACCCTCACTCCGCGCCGGAGTGCACTAATGAACGTGGTGTGCTCGGGGTCAACAACGACTCCGACATGTCCGGGCCAGACGATCAGATCTCCTGGTTCCGGGCGGGAAACTCGCTTAAACGCTGCTGTTCCACGATAGAGGACGCGAGAAGGTTCGTACTTGTAATACAAACCCGCCTGTTGAAACAGGGAATTCACAAAATGCGAACAATCGAGCACCGTATTCCGGATCTGCATTCCGAGCGTGATAACCGCGTCAGAGGCCCGATTGCGGGCTATATCTCCCAAATTGGCATTTGACTCCGCCGTGCAAAACTGATTCAGCGTGCCGATCGCAAGAAAAATCATCACCGCTCGCACGTTGCTCTTGAACCTTCGCATGAGTTTCTGCTATGTCGCTTGTTGCAGAAATTCGATGCATGATTTTCACAACGCGTGGGCACAGATCGAGAGTTGTTGGGAATTCGAGCAACTCACGGCAAAGCTGCTTGGCGGCTCGAAATGAATGCTTTTATTGCGATTGCATTGGGCTGTTCGCCTACAGGCATGATGGTTAAAGTAGGGAACCAGCGCTCTCGTGGAACGTTGGAGCGTTGTGGAACTGAAGTGCGAATCACGCTGACATCGCCGGCGCCGGTATCGACTACAAACAAGAAATTCTGATTTGGCGAGAGCGCAAGCGCATCCGGGCGACTGCCGACCTGAATCCATCCCAGCGCTTTTCCGTCATCGATGCTGTAAATACCGACTGTGTCCGATTTGAAGTTGCTTACGTAGAGGATCGTGTTATCAGCACTCACGAGGCCACGCACCGGCCCGGCTCCGATCACATAACTTCCTCCGACCTCGTTTGTATTCGTCGCGATTTCGGAGATTGTGTCTGCCCCAAAGTTGCTAACGAAAATTTCACCGCCATCCGGCTTAAGCGCGAGTTGGACCGGACTGGTCCCCACATCGAGTAGCGCAAGCAGGCGATCCGGCGCATCTGACTTGCTTTTTGAAGGAACATTCAAGCTGATTGCTGCCACCTGCGCAGAACTGCTGCAGGCGATAAAGGCTTTGCTTGAGTCCGGCAAAATCTGAACGTCCGTAGGTTGCTTACAGACCGCAATAGAGGAACGGACCACCATTCTTACAGCATCGATGACCGAAATGGAATTGCCCAACCGTTCTGCTACTACGACCACTTTCCCGTCCGGAGAGACACGCGCCACCCCTGGCGCATTTCCGACCGCGATGGTGCGCAGCACGCGTCGACTACCAAGATCAAGGATGGATACGGTGTTCGATCCGGAGTTGGCGACATAAGCGCGAGTGCCGTCGGGCGCGACATCAATGAAGTATGGATTCTTGCCCAGAGAGATCGTCTTCACGACATTGTTCTGCTCGGCGCCGATTACGCTCAGAGAACTTGATCCGGTATTCACTACATACACTTCATTCTTCTTCGGATTAATCGCGACTCCTGTCGGATTCGTTCCCACAGGGATCGTCGTCAGCGGCCGAAAATTGCGCGTGTCGAGGACCGACACGCTGTTGCTCTTTCCATTCGTTACATATGCATATTCGCGATACGAAGGTGGGTAATCGGGAAGCCTCTGCGTGCAGCTCGTTAGCAGCGCGGAAATTATGAGCAGGAAGAAACTGCTGATCGTTGGGCGACGATGCACGGGTACGATGTGCTGCGAAACAAGCAGTGTACCAGCTTGCTGCTCGGCGACTAGGTACGTGTAATGCTGTGTTTACGTATCGCAGGCCACCTTAGAGTTCTTATTTTCTGAGGATGCGATCGCTTATTCCTTGCGGGATTCGATCGAATTTCGGTTCGTGAAAATCCGACCGAAGGTTCTTGACGAAAGACGTGCAAACCGCGATCTTGTTGGTTCAAGTACAGCAACTCAGTTTTCAAATGATGAAAGATGAATAAACGATGACGGAACTCACTAACCGGTCTTTCTCACGACGTAAATGGTTAAAGGCCATGACCGCAGGATCGATTGCCTCAGGCGTATTCGGCGCGAACGAAGTGTTTGCTTCCGGATCGTCCGTGGAGCGCGAGCAGCAGCCAGCCGGAGCGTCTGCCGATGCCAGCACCAGGGGCACACGCGTTTACAACATCCGCGACTTCGGCGCGAAGGGCGATGGCGTGACTCTCGACACCGCAGCCCTGCAAGGCGCAATCGATGCCTGCAACCGCGACGAGGGCGGAACGGTGCTCGTGCCCGCAGGTGTCTTCGTAATCGGAACCGTCGAGATGAAAAGCAATGTGACTCTGCACATTGCCGCGCAAGGCAAGCTGCTCGGCAGCGCTGACGGCAAGCAGTATCACGCGGTGGACGCCATTCCCTTACACGGAGACTCAACTCTGAACGACGGAAACGTTGGCCTGATCTTTGCCGTAAGAGCCGAGAACTTCACAATTGAAGGGCCAGGCATGATCGACGGCCAAGGAGCGCAGTTTCGTAGTCCGCAGCGCGGTGTGCCTCCACCTTCGGGTCGCGGCGGGAACAACCGTCCCTATCACCTGCTCTTTCATGAGTGCAAGAATGTCACGGTCCGCGACATCTTCCTGACCCAGAGCGCGTATCACTCAATTCGCATCATTCAGTCGAGCTACATCCAGCTACACGGCATTCATATCTACAACCGCGTGAACCACAACAACGACGGGTTCCATTTCATCAGTTGCGAGCGTGTACACATCAGTGATTGCGATATCGAGTGCCAGGACGATGCATGTGCGCTCTTCGGAAGCTGCAAATTCGTCACCGTGAGCAATTGTTCTTTCAGCACAAGGTGGTCGGTTTTTAGATTCGGCGGTGGAGTTGCAGAGAACATTGCAGTCTCCAATTGCCTCATTTACAACACGTTCGGCTGTCCTATAAAGATGCGCTGCGGCCCTGGTTCCCGATTTGAGAATATGTCCTTTTCCAATCTGGTGATGGATGGAGTCACCGGACCAATTTCAATCAACCTGGGCCCGCGCCGTCCAGGTGTAACCGCGCAAACTCCTTCTCCTTCAGAGCCGCAGGAAGCAACCGGGGAGCCGGGCATCGTGCGCAATATCGCTTTTCGCGGAATTCATGCCCGGGTGGTTGTTCCCGAGCCTTTTCCGGATGTGCCGTTCACCAGCGACTACCGCCCTGCCGAGATCAAATCGTGTATCGCTCTAAACGGCGTCGATATGACGATCGAGAAGATCTCGTTTGACGATGTTCACGTCACGTTTCCAGGCGGAGGAACCGCCGAAGAAGCAGCCGTTCGCGATGTTCCAAAGATCGCAGGTGAGTACTTTCAGAACGGCGTTTTGCCCAGCTACGCGCTTTATGCTCGCAACGTGCGCGGACTCACGCTCAACAATGTCCGTTTCGAACTAATCGCCGCGGAAGCGCGGCCGGCAATAGTCTTCGATCATGTAGAAGATGCTGCTGTAAATGGCTTGAGTATCCAAGGAACAAAGGAGGCGGAATCGACATTGCGCTTGATCGAGGCGCGCGATGTGTTGCTGAGCGCCACCCGCCTGCTGACACCTTCTCCGGTCTTCATGCGAGTCGAAGGAGCAAACAGCGGCACGATCACAATCGATGGAGGCGATCTTTCTAAGGCAGAGAAGGTGTTGGCATTCGCTGCAGGAGGCTCAGAGAAAGCAGTGAAGCATCGGGTTTGAGGATTCGCTTGCCTCAATTACCATCGCTGCTTATGAAACGTACGCTGATCGGTCCTCTTCTCGTCGTTACCGTAGGATTTATCGTTGGTCTGCGTGTTTACCTTCACAGCTCGACCGACAAGAGTGGCAGACTCGGGCTACCGAGCAGCAAGCTGCTACTGGAACCAGTGCCGGGAAATCCGCAAAAAACCAATAGTTTCCCAACAGCAATGGCGCTCTCTCCAGATGGAAAGTACCTGGCCCTTCTCAACGATGGATACGGTACTTTCGATTCCGATTACAGCCAGTCGATCGCGGTCCTGGATATTGGCGGGAATCAATTGACCGATTTTCCCGATAAGCGCCTTGAGCGCAGGGCGCGTCAATCTTTTTTCTACGGACTTGCATTCAGCAACAATGGAAAAGAGCTCTATGCCAGCATGAGTTCCATGACAGATCCTTCCGGCCAAACGTCTGGCAGTACAGGCAGTGGAGTCGCCGTCTATAAGTTCTCGAAGGGAAAAGTAAAGCCGGCAGGATTCATCCGCTTTCCCGCCTCGAACCGACCGGCGCAGCCGAAAGCGATGCCTGACGATCCTGACGAAAAGCCGAGCAAAGGTCCTGGATTCACGGTTCCGTATCCGAGCGGCATCTGCGCCTTCCGGCAGAACGGGAAAGAGATGCTTCTCGTTGCGGATAATCTCTCGGACTCGGCCGAGATTGTCGATGTGAAAAGCAAGAAGGCCACCAAGACGGTTGACCTTGCTATTTATCGCGCTGTGCCGGGCTCCTATCCATTCGCAGCAACTACAACGAAAGACGGAAGCACTGGATACGTAAGCCTTTGGAACGCCTCGCGAGTGGCCGAGATCGATCTGGCACAAGGCTCTGTGCGGCACATGTTCGAGTTGCATCTGCCGAGTAAGTTGGAAGCAGCGGGGTCGCATCCGACCGCTCTACTGCTGAGCCCAGATGAGAAGCGCCTTTATGTTGCGCTCGCCAACACCGATGAGGTGGCAGTCATCAACCGTGACAGCAAAGATGTCTCGTATCTCAGCACCAAACTTCCTGACCAACAGTATGGAGGCAATTTTCCGATTGCCCTTGCGCTTGCTCCAGATGGACAACGTCTATTCGTCGCGAATGCCAGCTCCGACGCCATAGCGGTCTTCGACAGCCCTCAGTCGAATTCGCAACCGCGCGGATTTATCCCCACGGAGTGGTATCCCACAGCGCTGGCTGTTCACGATGGAGAGCTATTCATTGCGACAGGAAAGGGCCAGAGTACGGGACCAAACAAGGCGCTCACAGGGAAGGTAAATGGAAAGGAACGCACCAGCTACATCGCGACCTTGCTTCACGGATCGATCGCCCGGGTGAAGCTGAGCGATGTCGATGCGCATCTTTCTGATTGGACTCAAGAAGTGGAAGCCAGCAATCTCATGCGCGGCAACGCCGACCAGATTGCCTTTGCCGGTGGAGACAATCCCATCAAGCACGTGATTTATGTCATTAAAGAGAACCGCAGTTACGATCAAGTGCTCGGCGATCTGGGCGTCGGTGACGGTGATCCTTCGCTGACCATGTTTGGAGAAGATGTGAGTCCAAACGAGCACAAGCTCGCTCGTCAGTTCGGCGTGCTGGACAACTTTTATGACAGCGGCGAAGTCTCAGGCGACGGACATGTGTGGTCCAATGCCGCAATCTCCAGCGACTACACCGAGCAAACCTGGGAAATCGGCTATCGGGGCAAGGAGCGCACTTATGACTACGAAGGAGTAGTCAACGAGCGCTATCCCATTAAGGAACACATTCCCGACGTCAACGAACCTGCCACGGGCTACCTGTGGGGCGACTTCGCCCGGCACGGCATCACGTATCGCCATTACGGTGAATTCATATCGACGAAGTTTTGCAGTCAGAAGCAAACGGAAGAGATGCCGCAAGCCGGCACACCACTGCAACAGGGTGGCGCATGTACGCGTAATTCTGTTAAGTTCGGCGAGCCGCTGCCAGACTACCTTGGACAGCCGCATGGATCGCCGAGTCCGTGGCCATGGGCGATTCCGATGGTGCAGCAGAACATCGCGACCAAACCGGAGTTGGAGGGCCATTTCGATCCGCGGTATCCGGACTTCAATTTAAATTTCCCAGATCAGCTTCGCGCCGACGAGTTCCTGAATGAATTCGAGCAGTACGTGAGTAAGCGAAATGCCGGACAGGACACGATGCCCCAATTCATCCTGCTCCGCCTGCCCGACGACCACACATCAGGTACCAGACCGGGAATTGCTACCCCTTCCGCGGCTGTCGCCGACAACGATCTCGCTGTTGGCAGAGTCGTAGAGGCGGTGTCTCACAGTGCGTATTGGCAGGACACTGCGATCTTCATCCTGGAAGATGATGCGCAAAACGGCGCCGACCACGTGGACGCTCATCGCAGCATCGCCTGGGCGATTAGCCGATTTTCGCCGCGCGCGACGGAAGGCAAGCCCTTTGTCGATCACACGTTCTACACGACGGTAAACATGGTCCACACGATGGAAGCCTTGCTTGGCGCGCCACCAATGAACAACAACGATGCGCGTGCCGCAGTGATGGCAGCAATGTTTTCTGGAGCGGGAGATCAGCCGCCCTACAGCGCTGATACGCATAATCGCGATAATGGACTGATCTACAAAATGAATCCGCCAAAAGGAGCTGATGCAAAGAAATCAGCAGAGCTCGACTTTTCGCACGCCGATGCTGCGGATGCTGGCGTGCTGAACGCGATTCTCTGGCGCAATCGGATGGGTGAGCGTCCGATCCCGCACACGCCAGGCGCTGAATTCAAATAGTGTTTAACAGAACCGCCGCCGGTAGGCGGTGGGGCAGCCGCGTGTGTTGCGGCTGCGTCCCTAGGAAATTGCTGCAGCATCATCGCATTCGGAGATCGCTTTCCGGCGACCTCCGACCCACCGGCTACCGCCGGCGGTTCTGTTATTG
>DATEKE010000220.1:0-15652 GCA_035277605.1 Terriglobales bacterium
CGGCGTCCTGGAGCAGGCGGGGCTCGTCGTCACGGAAAAGGTCGGGCGCGTGCGCACCTGCAGGCTCGGGCGACGCGCACTGGAGAAAGAGGCGGCATGGATCGAGAGGTATCGCCAGCTCTGGGCCGCACGCTTCGACGAACTGGACAAGCTGGTCGACGAATTGAAACAGAAGGAGAACGCCAATGGGCGAAAGAAGAGATAACGAAAGAAAAGATAACGAAATCAACTCCACAAAGTACGGCACGACAGTAGAACGGAAATCTGACCGTGAGCTCGTCGTGACTCGAACCTTCAACGGCCCGGCGCATATCGTCTTCGATGCCTGGACCAAACCGGAACTGCTCAGGCGGTGGTGGGCGCCGAGGTCGTTTGGAATATCCTTCGTTTCCTGCGAGGCCGATGTTCGTACCGGGGGCACGTACCGTTTCGTCTTCAGTCATCCCGCCTCGGATCAGCCCATGGCATTCTTCGGCAGGTACGTCGAAGTGACTCCGCCCTCACGCCTCGTCTGGACGAATGACGAAGGCGATGAAGGTGGCGCCGTCACCACGGTGACCTTCGAAGAAAAAAGAGGCGGCGAGACGCTCGTCGTTCTGCACGACCTCTATCCTTCAAAAAAAGCTCTCGACGATGCAATCGCCTCCGGAAGTACAAGTGGCTGCAGCGAGCAGTTCGAGCAGTTGGACCAGCTTCTCGTCTCCACGGAAGAGAGCGTAGTGACAAAATGACGCGGTCAACCCGACAATCAACCAAGCGCGTGGCTGGCCGCCAGGCTAAGAAAACCGCAAAGGGCAACAGCCCGGCGAAGCTGCTGGTCGCCATGACTGGCAAGGCAAGCGCCGCGAAGACCGCAAAAGGCGCCGGACCCGTGTTCGCGTACATCGCTAGCTTGCCGCAGCCGCAGCGCGGCATCGCCGAGAGCATCGATGCCCTGGCGGCCAAAAGTTTGCCGGACATCCAGCGCGCGGTGAAGTGGGGCATGGCGTACTACGGGGTCGACGGGGGCTGGTGCTTCTCTTCCGGCGCCTTCGTCGGCCACGTGAAACTAATGTTCATACGCGGCACGGAGATCAAACCGGAACCGCCTGTGACGCCGATCGGGATGGGCAAACCCAGCCGCGGAATCGAGTTAGCATCGGTTGACGATTTCGACGAGTGCCAATTGGCGTCGTGGATGAAGCAGGCCGCCACCATACCCTTCGTCGGGGGAAAGAAGCGATGATTACGCAGTGGCGCGGTTGGCCGGGCATTTTGTTTTACGCTTAGAATTCAGAAATAAATTTCTTCGCACGTTCCAGACAGGACGTTTCCTACATGGGAATGAACTTGGGAGTGCGTTCCGTCTGGAATGTGTTTACTTGCCACCGGCTTACTAATTAAGGGTTGGGACCTGAATTCATCGGTCTACCAACGTGCTCAGCAAGCTAGTTCTTGTCGTGCTTAGCCTGCATAACCAGAGGTGGGGCTTCGTTGAGTTCGATCCAGTAGCGCTGGATAGCTTGCACGATGCGATTAATTTCGGCGGGTTCGCCGGGTTTCACCAGGTAGGAATTTGCGCCCAGGTCATAAGCAGCGTTGACAGTATTGCTATCTCGGTCGATGGTGAGGACCACGACGGGAATTCTTCTAATTTCCTTTTGCGTGCGCAGCCACTGCAGCAGTTGCAATCCTGTCATTCCCGGCAGCTTGAGATCTAGCAGGATCAGCACCGGCAATGGATACATTGTTCGATTCGTGTACTGCCCAACACCAGCCAGGTAAGCAAGCGCGTCGTCTCCATTTCTAAGATGAAGGATGGGATTGAGAACACCTGCCTTCGCAAAACCGCGTAGCAGGAGAGCTGCGTCGGATGCCTCATCTTCTACTAGCAGAATCGTTGGTAGAGAGTGATCAGTCATTGCTTACCTACGTGCAGGCAGACTTGGACCACCGTGCAGGTCGGGAAATTCGTTCAGGCCAAGCCAGTAGCTCTGAACTTTCTGTGCCAAGTCACCCAGTTGAGAAGCTGTTTCCGGCTTGGTGAGGTAAGAATTCGCTCCAAGATCGTAGGCGCGGTTGATATCAACCGAGTGCCTGGAAGATGTGAGCATAACTACTGGAATCCGGTTTAGGGCTGAAGGTTGTCGCCGTACCCACTGCAAAACTTCAAAACCCGAACGACGAGGCAGCTTGATGTCGAGAAGCACTAAGGAGGGAAGAGGGTGAGTAGCTCGATTGTCGAACGGCCTTTCCCCAGATAGGTACGAAACCACCTCATCTCCGTTCGTGAGGCGGATCATCGGAACCCCAAGTTCCAGTTTGCTGAAGGCTCGTTGAATTAAACGCGCGTCGGAAGGATCATCTTCCACCAGCAGCACGGGCTCTTTAGTCATGGTTACCTTTGTCTGGGGCGAGGGACTCCGCAAGTTCGATCCAGAAAGTGCTTCCCGCTCCCGGTGCCGATTCAAGACCATAGCGTCCGTTCATGCGAGTGACGGCGCGTTTCACGATTGCGAGCCCAATACCGCTGCCGGGATATGCCTCGCGTTCATGGAGCCGTTCAAAGACTTGCCAGATGCGCTCCTGGTGCTGAGGGGCAATGCCAATACCGTTATCGCGAACAGTCAGGCGAACATGATCATCTGTCTTTTCGGCGAAGACATGAACCTCGGGAGTGGAACTGGGCAGATGGAACTTGAAGGCATTCGTCAGCAAATTGAGTATCACTTGGGGCAAGACGCGGGGGTGACTTTGCACGAACAACTCCGACGGAATGTTTACTGTCAGCGACCCACGCCGGTCATCCTTTGATTGATTGATCGCGTTCGTGACCGCATCCACCAGCTTCACGCTCTGCAGCGGCATGTCGATACGGCTAACCCGGCCGTAATCGAGCAGATCCTTTACCAGCGCGTTCATTCGCGAGGCGGCGCTGGTGATCTCGTTCAGGTAATCGCGGCCGCGATCGTCGAGGCTCGCGCTGCAGTCCTCCCGCAGCGCTTCGGCGAAGCCTGCGATTGCGCGCAACGGAGCTCGCAAATCGTGAGAGACGGAATATGCAAATGCTTCCAGTTCAGCGTTACTCTCTTCCCGTTCCCGAACTCGCAGCTCCAACTCGCGCGAGTGCTGCTCAAGCGCGTCCAGCAGTTGCTTGCGCTCGCTCATGTCACGGGTGACTTTGGAAAAGCCGTAGAGATTTCCTTCGTCGTCCCGGAGCGCAGTCACAACAACGTTCGACCAAAAGCGTGAGCCATCTTTACGTACTCGCCAACCTTCGCCTGTGAAATGCCCATCCGAAGCGGCGGTTCGGAGTACCGTTTCGGGCAGCCCTGCAACTCGATCTTCATCCGTGTAGAAGGTGGAGAAATGCTTGCCAATAATTTCTTCCGGCTTGTAACCCTTAATGCGTTCGGCGCCAAGATTCCAGGATGTGACATAGCCTTTGGAATCCAGGGAAAAGATCGCATAGTCGATTACGCCTTCCACGAGTAGCCGGTAGCGCAGCTCGGAAAGCCGGCGTTCAGTCAAGTCCCGTGTGATGCAGCCGAAGCCAAGCAAGTTCCCATTTCCATCCTCGATCCTGCTGAGAAGTGCACTTGCCCAAAAGCGGGAACCGTCCTTGCGAACCCGCCATCCTATGTCTTCAAAGTTTCCTTCTTCGGCGGCCCTGCCCAATTGCTGGGCAGGCAACTCTACCGCTCGATCGCCGGGCGTGTAGAAGATACTGAAGTGCTTGCCAATGATGTCTTCCGGGCTGAACCCATTCATGCGCTCGGAGCCGAGGTTCCAGGATTGTATGTGGCCTTCCGAATTAAGAACAAAAATTGCGTAATCTCCGGCGCTGTCCACTAGACGACGGAAGATATCGTCGGACTTCAGATTCGAGGCTTTTTTGATAGACAAAACTGTTGATTGTTGTGGCATTAGCAGTGCCGAGCGTAGCCCCTAACAGTTTAGAGTTGAGAATCCTGAGTACAACGAGCGTACTAACGCATTGCGCGCCTTAGCTTTTCGATGCACGAATGCATGCTCTCAGATGTGCGCCATGCGTTATTTATATCCGTGAATGACTCTCGCGATCACCTGCAAGGCTAGAGACCGCCTCACACAACAGCAAAAACGATAAGAAGCTGCGAAGCGGTAAGACCAGAATGCGACACTTCTTCCGGTCATCCTTGAAACCTGATGAGGAAACCTGGTACCAAAAACCCGGTGACATCCATGATAAGTACAAGTCAAGGGAAGACGGAGATTCCCCTGCGCCTGGGAGTTTCCGAAGCGCGGTGACGGTAGTGAACTGCCTTCGATCTGTTTGCGCGACCAAAGCGGTCGAAACCTCGTGGCAGACGAGACGTTCCCATTCCGGGATTTTCTGCAGCACTTCACTCCGGATGTTCCTCCTCCCTGGCCTTGTACCACGCCCTTCCTGCCTGGGAGAAAGATTGACGGCGACGTTTTGATGAGCGTTGCAAGGACGCTGCGCGCTACGCGCGCCGCGTAGTCGATCCTATCGAACTTTACCCATTCGCTACCCGCAAACGGTTCTGAAGATCGACGTTGCTCGCCGTCGAATCGTGCGTGGCCGCCCCAGCCTCCACTCCAGCGAGGCCCTCGCGCCGTCCGCCGATTCGTTGGCATTGTTGTCGCGGTAGTTCCAAGCGCTACACTGACCAACAGTGCAGAGGAGAAGGTCATGTACATACGAGCGCTGAGGCTCGGATTGCTTTGTCTTTTATTGGCGTTTGTTACGTCGGCAATGGTGTGGGCGCAAAGCGCCGCGAGCTTATCGGGAAGGATCAAAGGAAGTTCGGGAGCGGTGGTTGCCAGTGCAAATGTAACCGCAAAAAACCTGGCGACCGGAACGACCGAACAGACTCAGACGAATGCAGATGGAGAGTACCGGTTCGAGAATCTTGCGCCTGGAGACTACGAGGTTGAAGCTACCGTTTCGGGATTCGAGACGCAGCAGAGCAAGGTGACCGTACCGCCTGGCGGAGCCCAGACGGCGGACCTGACTATGAACCCGACGCTTTCCTTGAGCGATCTGGGATTCGGCGCCGCGCAGACGCAAGGCAGTGCAAAGCAGCAGGCACTGCTCAACAAACGCTCACATATGCTGCATGTGCATCAGGAGCTGGGGCTCATCACAACGGCGCCTCTGGCGGCAACAGTCCTGACTGGATTCGCGGCGGGCGGGAGGAGCACGAGTTCGACTGCGAGAGACGTGCACGCGGCGCTGGGTTCGACAACCGCGGTGCTTTATGGTGCGACGGCATACTACGCGATCTTTGCGCCGAAAATTCCGGGGACGAATACCGAAGGACCGATCAAGTTGCATAAGGCGCTGGCATGGATCCATGGGCCGGGAATGGTGCTAACGCCGATCTTGGGGGCAATGGCTTTCGAGCAGAAGAGCAAAGGCGAGAAAGTGCATGGCATCGCAGGCGCGCATGGCGCAGTCGCGGTGACGACGGCGATCGCCTATGGCTTGGCAATCTATTCGGTGTGGAGACCGAGCTTTCCACGTTCCAAGCACGACATGACATGGATGGAGTGGGCGCCGCCGAAGTCGGCAAGCCCGATGCATGCGGACTTATCCCTGGCTAAACCGATGTACGACGCGCTGGACGGAACCGCGATGCCGGGTAGCAAACAGGCACGAGCGCAACTGGCGGTTTCTTCTGCAACAGAGTTCGAATACTCAACCGGTGAGCGGTAGTCCTCAGATGAAGATGGATAGAGGAATAACCACGAAGACCAAAAACATAAAAACAACAAAACTGAGTGAGCACGGACTCAGTGATCCGGCAAAGTTATGAATCGGCGAATCTGCGTCGGGATTTTATTTTTTGTGCTGCCGACGGCAGCGCTGGCGGACAGTCAGTGGAATCTGCAATCGTCCACCCTCACTTATCAGGTGTCGCACCCGCTTCATCATGTGGAAGGCGTAAGTCATGCGGCAAGAGGCAAGGGCCAGTGCAAGGCGGGAGCGTGCGAATTTCTGATCGCCGCACCCGTGAAGTCGTTCGATTCTGGCGATAGCAATCGCGATCTTCACATGCTGCAAGCCACGCGAGGTGGGGAGCATCCGATGGTGGTGGTAAGGACGAAGTGTCCTGAATCCGAGATCCATACCGGAACTGTTGACGCCGATCTGGAAGTGGAGTTCGCCGGGCAGACCGCGCACTACAAAGTCCCGTTTCAAATGAAGGTAGAAGGAAACGACGTCCGACTGAGCGGCACGATTCCTGCGACACTCAATGACTTTAAAATTGAGCCCCCATCGCTACTGACGATACCGATCAAAAATGGCATTCCGGTACAAGTGGATATGACCTGGCGGAAGGAGTAGGAGAGTGGTACGGTTTGCTCATCAAACAAGCCCCGAAGCCGCGTTGACCGACGAGGAAGTTCCCTAAACCTACGACAACGGCTTGGTCTATTTTCGCCCGCGGAGGTTCAGGCGCCAATAATCCAGTGAGAATGGCGGATCGTCTTCTGCAGCCTGCGCAGTCAGCCGTGCCATAAACTGTGCGCGGCGGGCTTCATTGGGAAGCTTTTCAAGGTGGCGCTGCAGAATGATGTTGCGGACGAACTCGCTGTATTCTGCGGCGTCGGCAAGAATGGTGGGCGCCGGCTCGATTGAGGTCTCGATGTCGACGAATCCCGCCCGGCGCAGCGTTGCGGCGGCGCCTTGCGCATCTTCAAACAGCCAGGGCTCACGAAATCCCGCGAGGAACGGAGCGATCTGCGGCGTTGTTGCCAGCGCCGCGACGCGGCCTCGCAGGCGGTGCAAATTCGGGCCACCTCCGCATTGCGCTTCGAGCCATCCACCGGGAACAAGTACGCGCAGTAGTCCGGCGAACAGCCGATCGTGATCGAGTACCCAATGAAACGCCGCGGTGCTGACGATGCCGTCAAAAGCATTCTCGAAGGGCAAGTGGAGCAGATCGCAGGTAACAAGGTGCACACGCTCACCGTATTCGGCCAGATGCTCGCGGGCCGCAGTCAGCATGTTCTCCGAGAGATCAGCGGCAATGACGCGGCCTTGTGGCAAGGCTTGCAGAAGATCGGCGGTAAGACGGCCGGTTCCACAGCCAGCGTCGAGCACGAGTTCGTCTCCACGCAGCTTGAGGCGCGAGAGGACTCGTTTGCCCCAACTGACCTGCGGACCAGAAAGGCGATGGTATGCGGAAGAATCCCACTCGCGGGACATGGATCGGGTTTGGTCTGCCAAAAGAAGCTGCTGAGCCTCTAGCTCCTAGCTAAACATAACTGCAGCACCAAAGGCGGTACTCAGCAATCGGCACTCGGCAGTCGGCCAAAACCAACCAGGAAAACTGGGAGCAGAGTGGCACAGCCTGATTCGCCCTAGTTTCTGCACCTCAGCCGCCGGTCGCTCTTCATGATGTCCGAAGGGCACGCACTGCTAAACTATGCGGCCATGAAAAGATTCCTTCGAGCTCTTTGCCTGGTAGGGTTCCTGACTACGGTCGCGGCCAGTCAAGATGTGATTCCCCTTTATCCGGGCACGCCGCCTGGCTCGCTGCAGGAGAGTTATCCCGAGAAACAATACTTCTCGAAACTTTGGGACACGGACGTCGTTGCCAACGTGACCAAGCCAAGCCTGATCGTTTTTAAACCCTCTCCAGAGTTGAGAAACGGTACCGCGCTGGTGATCTGTCCTGGTGGCGGTTTCGTGGCATTGTCGATCAGCAGCGAGGGCACCGATGTGGCCAGGTACATGGCTGCGAGAGGCGTGACCGCTTTCGTGTTGAAGTATCGTCTCGCTCATACCGGCGAGGACGCCACCCAGGAATTTGCCGCGATGATGGCTAACAGAACGTTTCGGGAGACGACTGCGAAAGTGATTCCACTCGCCATGGCCGACGGATTAGCGGCGGTCACTTATGTTCGGCAACACGCGTCAGAATGGGGTATCTCGCCGGATCGCGTGGGTATCATCGGATTCTCGGCGGGTGGCGCGGTTACTGCCGGAGTTGCATTCCATTACTCGCCTGAAAGCCGACCCGCCTTCGTCGCACCGATCTACGCGGGTGGCGAAAGATTCGACGATGCAGTCGTGCCGGCAGATGCGCCTCCCATGTTCGTCGCGGCGGCAACCGATGACAATCTCGGACTGGCTCCGCAGAGCGTTGCTTTGTACCAGAAGTGGATGGCTGCTCACAAATCGGCGGAACTGCACATGTACGCAAAGGGCGGCCACGGCTTCGGCATGCACAAGCACAACTTGCCTACAGATCATTGGATCGACCGGTTCGCCGATTGGCTCGAGTTAGAAGGCTACTTAAAGAAGTGAGCACCGTCACCTCCAAAGAAGGTCCGCGCTTATCAGGTTCGGTCTATTACACCCTTAATCAGCTGATTGCTGTCGGCGATCGTTCGTCGGCTGGATTCAACCTGTTTGCGCATTTCGCCGAGGCGCAACGTGCCGGCTGCTGGAGCTTTGGCAGCGGAGTTGGTGTCGAGGCAGTACTGCACCTTCATGCCACAGTGCGCGCAGCTTTCCTCGTAACGCTGCCCGTCTTCCAGTTTTCTCTGCGGCACAGAAAATGATCGCAGGCACTCGGGACAGGTGAGGACCAGATACCCGCTCTGTGAGCGCGGAATCCACACCGGCGCAAGCTCCGGTCGTGCGGGCTGCGAACGCAATGGCGAAGCCTCGAGGAGCTCGCGAACGGCTTCCACAATCTCCAGCGGCGGCGACTCACCCTTCTGCAGGTAGCGGTCAAAGAGGATATCCACCGGGAGGGAAGTTGGTCTGAATTCAGCGCTCAGCGCGATTACGGCGATCGATGGAAACCGTTTGCGCACAACCCCCAGCAACTCGAATCCCGACATGTTGGGCATCTTCAAGTCGGTGATCATCAGGTCGGGGATACCGCCACGCATCGCGGCCAGCGCCTCAAAGCCGTCGCCGGCCGTCAGCACTTCGTATCCTTCATCAGAGAGCAGCCTCCCCACGACCTGCCGGACACTGTCGTCATCGTCGACAATCAGAATTCGTCGCCTGAACTTTTGCTGGGGAAATCCCACGAGCCACCGCCTGTCCGCTGCACGCAGTTTAGCACCGGCTTTCTGAAGGACCGCAGTGAACAAAAGCTGAACGCCTGATCTGCCTACTTACTCTCGCGGATTTTCCAAATCAGGAATCTTATATCTCAGCGGCCGCATGAAAGCGCAGCTATCCAACCCGCTCAATCCTCTTTAATACCATCTCCGCCAGGCGCACGGATTCATCGACCTTGTAAATAACTCGCGGTGAGCGCTCAATCTTCTCTTCGCGTGCGGTGCGCACGGCCGCGATCAACGATGCGGCGATGAGCAAAGCGTTCTTCTGGCGGGGATCGTCGGGCACGTCAGAAGCATAGGCGAATATATGGCGAATCGTCAACCCGGACGTGCCGCAGCTCTGGTTTCCAGAGAAGCCCAATTTTTCAGAGTTTAGGGAAGACCTGGCGGACTTTGGCGCATCATACTCTTCATCCGGACAAGTTCAGAGCAGGAGAGACACTCGTGGAAGCGGGAGACAATCTCGTGATTTGCGGGCACGACGGCATGCTCAATCATTACCGCATCGAGGCAGGAAGACTGCGGTTCCGATGCATTACCGAGGATAAGGCCGGCAGGTGGCGAACGCTATCGGATGGAGATGTGCTTATGCACCTGATGCTGAAAACGCGTGTCGCTCAATGGCTCTATGTAAGACATGGTATCAAGTCGGGCGCATTGCTGGGGGTCGCGGCTTAGTACCCTCCGACCTGGGACGAGCCGCGAATAGAAAAGAGCGGGTTTCCAAACACCGCGGATATAGTCGTGTATTCCTGAATCGGGAAATCGGAGGAGAATGCCCTTCGGTCTGCCTCGGGGTCAACACGCTCCATTCATTCGTAACGCAATGCGACGATGGGGTCGACATTCATCGCCCTTAGTGCGGGCGCCAAACATGCCGCCGCCGCAAGGGCGACCAGCAGAGCAGCTGCCGCAAAAAAAGTGATTGGGTCGGCAGGGGAAATGCCGAACACAAGTTGCGCAACCGCTTTGCGGAATGCCCAGGCGCCAAAAAGCCCTGCGGCAGCGCCTGCCGCCGCTATGCCGATTCCCTCGCGAACAATCAGCCACAAGACATCTGCCCGTTGCGCTCCAAGCGCCAGGCGCAAACCGATTTCACCGGTCCGCTGCGCAACTACGTACGACACCACTCCATACACACCAATTCCCGCGAGCAGCAATCCTAAGGCTGCGAACAGCGCGAGCAGGCCCGTAGTATAGCGGCGGTCCGCCGTTTGCTGGAGAATCAGTTCGTCCATGGTCGCGACTTCTGCGAACGGCAGGTTGGGATCGAGTGAATGAAGCTGCTGCCGAATCGGGGCGGCCAACTGCATGGGGTCAAGAGCCGTACGCACGATCAATGTCTTGAAGCCGACATTCAGATCTGGCGTCTGTCGAAACAGAGTGGTGAAGTGCGGCATGGGCGGTAGTGCCGGACCGCGGTTCATGGTATTTCCGACTACGCCCACAATAGTAAAAACCTCATCGGCCGTATGTCCTGCCCCTAACTGCTGCGCTACGCTGATGCGCAGCCGTCTGCCAAGAGGATGTTCGACGGGAAAATACTTCTTCACGAACGCCTGATTTACCAAAGCCACAGGCGGACTGGTTTCCGTATCGAAATCGGAGAAATCACGGCCCTCGATCACGGGAATTCCGAGCGTACGCAAATAATCAGAATCGGTGGCATTGCGCGCAGCAACGGGTGTGTCCTCGAGCCGTGATAAGGGCTGTCCATCGATAGTGAAGTTTTGCTTCCATTGATCGTCGGGCGGACTCGCAGCGCTTATGGTCACACCCTTCACGCCCGGCAGTTGGCGCACGCGCGAAGCGTATTCGTCGCAGAATCGCGTAATGCTTCCCGTATTGGGATAGCGCACAGGCGGAAGATACAAATGCGTTCTTAACAGATGATCGGGACGAAAGCCGGTGTTTTGGTTCTGCAATCGAAGCAGGCTCTGTATCAACAGTCCTGTCGCGATCAGGAGCATGACTGCGAATGCAATTTCGCTCGCTACAAACAAACGTCCTAACTGCTTGCGCCCTCGGCTCGTAGTGCTGGTTCGGCCGGCTTCTTTAAGAGTTTCCGCCGGACTCACTTTCAGATTGGCCAAAGCGGGCACAATGCCGAAGATCAGGCAGCTGAACAGAGATATAAAGAAAGCAAACGCGAGGACGCGAAAATCAATGCTCACGCCCGCAAGCTGCGGAAGCTGCGCTGGATGAATTCGGCTGACAATCGCACAGCTCCACCACGCAAGCGCGCTGCCGAGCGCTCCGCCCAGCAATCCCAGAGTCAAACTCTCGATCATGAATTGCCGGATGAGGACCTGCTGTTTTGCTCCCATGGCGGCCCGCAAAGCAATTTCTCGAGTCCGCCCGGAATTTCTTGCCAGCAGCAGATTGGCAACGTTCGAGCATGCAATAAGAAGGATGAGCAGAACCGCACCCATAAGAACCCGCAGCATCGGCCGCAAGTCCCGGACCTGGTCTTCCTGCAGCGGCTGCAGCTTTACTCCAACATCGTGATCAGCCGGATATTGCTCGGCCAGACTGCTTGCAATCCTGTCCAGATCAGCGTTCGCCTGCTGAATGGTTATGCCAGGCTTCAGACGTCCGATTGCGCCCCAGCCACGGTCACCTCGCGAGCTCTCGGCCCAAACCGTGTTGTTGCCATTCGTGTACGGTACGAAGGGCGTCCAGATCTCGGTTTTGCCATGCGGTGTCCCAACCCAGAAATCGGGAATTTCACCTGGCGTGACGCCAACAATGCGATAGGGCTCGTCGTTGATTCGGATTGTCTTGCCGAGGACCGAGCGGTCGCCGTGAAAACGCGTCTGCCAGAAGTCGTAACTAATAATAGCGACGAAGTTGTTTCCCCAACGGTTCTCTTCATCTTTAAAGATCCGGCCCATCAGAGGCTTGATGCCGAGGACTTCGAAATATTCTCCGGGAACGAGCCCCACGCGCATCTGTTCAGGTTCGGTTGATCCGCTGCTGAAGCTGACGTTCTTTCTCCACACATCGTAGACAGCCATCTTTTCAAACGTGTGATTTTGGGCAGCGAAGTCGCGCAGATCCATCGGCGATGGACCGAGAATGGCGCCGCGCTGCGTGGAAAAGATTCTTACCAGACTGTCAGGATCAGCAAATGGAATGGGACGAAGCAATACTGAATTCAGCACACCGAACATGGCTGTGCTTGCGCCGATCCCCAACGCCAGCGTAACGATCGCGAGCGCCGCAAATCCCGGGCTCTTGCGCATCTGGCGCAGCGCATAACGTAAGTCCTGCGTGAGTCCCGTCATCTCAGTTCTCGTCCTCCAGCACAGACGTTGCCCTACTCTGGTATCCGCAAATACCGATCCAAAACCTGAGGGCAAGACTTTTACCAATCTCACGCAACGCTAACCTCTTGAAGAGAAAGAATCAGAAAAAACAGTTTGTGGAACAATCGCGTTTAGAAGTGTCCACCCTCGATCTCCATCTGTCCGCAACCGAACGGGTGGGCGCGCGAAGGACCTTTCATCCCAATCTCATGAGCGACACATGAGTTTTTGCAGGTTACGAAATCAGCGCCTGAGTGAAAAAATCGCCGTTTTCAGGTTGGGCAGCCGGCAGGGCGGGTCATCCGCGTACTTGCGGTAAGAGCAATAACGCGGTGACGCCTTCGGGTTCATTGGCTAACAAAGGGGCAGTGGATAGTGTGACGCGCTCGGCAGGAAGATAGTAGCCTCTTTCGCGCTGCTTTAGCGGCTAGCCGATAGCCGCTTTCTGGGTGTTTGTGGGTTGTGTCCCGCTTGGTGCGCTTGTCCGTTTTTGGCGGGCGAGTTCCGCGGCTTGCTTCAGCGTCCGTTCTGCTTGAGCCAGCAGATCAACGGTTTTCAATTGCAGCGCTTGCGCAACGTGTCTTTGCTGCACCGCCCAATACCGGTTGCGGAAGGATTCCTCTATCACCTTGTGTGAGTGAGCCATAGATCGGGCAGATATTAAGACGCACTTTCCGAGTAGCTAGTTTGCCACTTAGAAAAAGATTGCATCTCTGGGTAGGGCATGGCTCAAAGCGATTCTCCCGGCTGGTTGAGCTGAAGCCGCTGCGGCCGCGAAAAGATCCCCTCGAACATCTGAATCCCGCTTCAGGCGAACATTTCGGTTCTGTGAAGAGCTTCAGATGCTACGCAGGCCTAAGAGTGGGTTTACTTTACTAGCTATGCGCGCAGGTACATAACAGGCCAGCCCGCCTATAAAAAGCAATACCAAGGAGGCTCCGAGGAAGCTCGCTGCGTCCGCTGTACTTACTCCATACAGCGCGCTGGAGAGAGCGCGCGCAGATAAGAGCGCCAGCACAATTCCGACTCCGGCGCCAATTGAGACTAGCCCAAGGCCTTGACGCAGGATGAGCCGTAGCACCTGCATTCGATCTGCCCCGAGCGCCATACGGATGCTGATCTCCCGTCGCCGTTGATTTACTGAATAGGAAAGCAAACCGTAGAGACCGATGCTTGCCAGGCCTAACGCAACCAGCCCGAAAAGGGAAAGCATTCCGACGCCCATCGAGGCGGTCCAAAGTGCCTGTTCGACGATCTTACGTCCGGTTCTCGCGTCGGGAATCGGCATTTGCGGATCGATGTCATGAATCACATGTTCTGCAGGCATCAGCATCCTGGCAGAGTCTCCCTCGGTTCGAACGTACAAAACCATGGAATCGGAGAAGTTTTGACGCAGCGGTATGTACATGCATGAACGCAGGCTCTCTCCTAGTGTCTGATAGTTCGCATTTCTGGCGATACCGACGATCTGCCGATATCCATTCTCGCCCGCGAGATGGAACCTTTTGCCGATCGCGTTCTGGTTTGGCCAGTAACGCGCAGCCATCGCCTGGTTGATGATGGCGACAGGTAAGGAGCCTTCACGATCGTCGTCGGCGAAGTCGCGTCCACTCACAATGGGAATTCCGGTGGTTGAGAAGTAATCTGTGTCGATGGTGTTAAGGACCGATGTTACTGCTTCAGACTTCCGCTGCTGCTCGCGGCCCTCGATCACGATTCCGTTTACCGCGCGTCCCCACAAGGGCAGGTTTGATGCCCACGACGCGGAGACGATACCCGGTTGCGCCGCCAGACGATTGCGAACGTCGCGATAGAAGTTTTCGGTACGCGGCTTGTCGTAGCCGACTTGTCCGGGATTGAGCATGAACACGGCGAGATGATCGGTCTGGAAGCCAGGATCAATGGCAGTCGCGCGCACAATGCTGTGCAGAAAGAGTGAGGCAATCACAAGGGAGACCAGCGAGAGAGCCACTTGCGCGACGACCAGCGCATTCCCTAAATGAAACCCTCGCCGGCTCCGTCCAGAACCTTGCGTATCTTCTTTCAACGTCTCCATCACTCCCGGACGCGAACTCTCAAGCGCCGGAGCGATTCCGAAGATGAGCCCACTCAACATCGACACAACAATGGCGAAGAGGAGCACCGTTCCGTTGATCTTGAGATCGACGAAGTTCTGAGCGTACTCGGCGGGGCGGAACGACCATAGAAAACGAACTCCGGCGATCGCTACGCAAAAGCCCACGATGCCACTGAAGCCTGCAATCAGCAGGCTTTCAGTTAGTAGCTGCCGAATCAGGCGTCCTCGTCGCGCGCCCAGAGCAAGTCGAACTGCAATCTCCTGGCGCCTGGCAGCCGCTCGCGCGAGCAGAAGACTGGCGACGTTGGAGCAGGCAATCAACAGCACAAGTGCAACGATCACTGCCAAAACGAAGCTGCCAAAAAGCATTTGCTGGCGAAAATAGACTCCGAGCGCAGCGTCGGACATTGGCATTAGCGAAACCGTACGCTCGGCATCGGCGTCCGGATACTCCGACCGCAAGGTAGCTGCGATGGTCTTCAGATCGGCGCCGGCCTGCGCCATCGAGACTCCCGGGCGTAATCTCCCGATCCCGGTGAACAGTGGCTTGCTACGCTGGCGTAGGGCATCGTGCGAAGGAGCGGAGAGCACATCCGGAGCCATCATGCTCGGGATCCATACATCCGGGCCAAAGATTGCGTTAATGCCCTTGAAGGACGGCGGAGCCACGCCAATGATGGTGAATGGTCTTTCGTTTACATAGACCACACGATCAATCACGGATGGATCGCCCCCGAATCGGCGCTGCCACATTCCATAACCGATGACCATAATCGGATCGCCGCCCGGAACGTGGTCTTCCTGTGCGCTGGGAAATCGTCCCAAAGCGGGAACCATGCCCAGCGTCTCGAAGTAGTTTCCGGTCACAAGTTCGGCGAACAAGCGATCGGCGCTCTTGCCCTCGGAAAAGCTGATTGGAATTGGGGAGCTGTAGCCCGCGAGACTGGTAAAAGCCTTATTCTTCTCCTGATAATCCTGGAGATCAAGAAAGGAGATCGGTTGCGGATTGTTCGCATGAGGATCCGCGTTTTGCGGCACCGCATAGACCGCGACCAAAGTAGATGGATTGGGGATCGGCACGGAGTTGAGAAAGAACGTATTGATGACCGTGAACACGGCGGTGCTGGCGCCGATCCCCAATGCAATCGTCAGAACCGCAACCACGGAAAAGCCAGGACTTCGGCGCAATGTC
>DATEKE010000221.1:0-9555 GCA_035277605.1 Terriglobales bacterium
GGATTTTTTGGAGAAGAGGAAGGCTTGGTCGGTTCGGCGCTATATGTGCATGAGCGCGGAAAAGAGCAGCTCGCGCACATCGACGCGATGGTCAACATAGATAGCCTGGGACTAGGCCCTACAAACGTTTGGGCAAGCCACGCAGATCGGAATCTTTTAAGCGATGCAATTGTCTTGTCTCGTGCGATGAAGATTGCACTGACAGGAGTGAACATGGAGGAGGTTGGAAGCACCGATTCGGAGACTTTTCGCGACAAAAAGGTGCCGACAATCAGCTTTTCGTCTATCACTCAAACTACCCTCCATATCCTGCACACTCCGCAAGATCAGCTCTCCCAAATTCGTGAAGACGATTACTACAATACCTATGAATTCCTTTCCGCTTACCTGACCTTCCTGGATACGAATGTCCCTGCTCGAAAGATCGCACACTAGTATAGGTCTGGACCCAGAAAGCCGTACTTTCTCATTTCGGCTTTTCAGGCTGTATGGTTACGCTTGCTGCAGTGCGAAGTCCTTGGGCTTGGGAACGAGTTTTTCCAACTCCGGATACGACTTAGGCTTTACAAGCGTAAGTTCCTGCGGCTGAGATTTCGTAAGTAAAGCTTTATTCAGAATTTCGAGGGCAATATCGCTGTTTGTTGGCACGATGATGGTGGCTGCGAGCAGTTCCTCGTTAACCCAGCGCTGTCCCGTTGCCGCCATACCATCGACTCCGGTGAACGGAATCCAGGACCATTCTGGGACAATCTCTTTCAACGCTTTCCGCACGCCGAGCGCCATCACGTCGTTCTGTCCGCAGACAAGATCCACGCGTGAATCTCGGGAGGTTCGCAGCCTCATTAATGACATCGTCGCCTGGTAAGCGCTTGTCTCCGTCCATTGGCCGCTTAGCACTCTGACCTGTACATTGTCCGGCTTGGCATCCATCATGCCCTGCGTGCGCTGTTGCGCAGCAAAACTGGACGACGGCCCCTGCACATACAAAACTTGTCCGCCTTGAGGAAGAAGCTGCTGCATCTGGCGGCTCTGCATGCGGCCTATTTCTACGTGGTCGGAGCTGACGCCAAAGATCGGGGCGCTGCTCAGACGGCGCAGGTCGCGAACATAGTCCGTTTCCCGATTCAGGATCACCCAGCCGACGTTGGCCTTTGCTGCTGCTGCCGCAACCTGCTGTAACCCGGTTCCTGCGGGTTCAAAGACAATTGCGTGTGGGCGTTTTTCCGCGGGGACCTGAATTGCTTCGAGGAGCTGCTGGCTCTGCGTAATCGCGTCGTTGGCGGCGTAGACGACTTCGACGCGCATTCCCAATTTAGCACTGGCCCGTTCGGCTGCGACGGCCTGCTCGCGCTGGTAATCGTTATCTTTCGTGATCAGCGAGACAAGTACTCGAATCGACTCCACGGCAACGCTCCTCTGCTCCGGAAACGACAGCTGGACGACGTTCCAATGCACATTCTTTGCACGAATCGTCCCAGGAGCAAAGGCAAATCAAAGCGACAAGTAACCGAAGTCACATCATAGTCAGCGATTTGGCGTAAGTTGGCGAACACTTCTGCCGAGAAAACCTCATCTCAATTCCTGTGGGTCGATAAACTCTGTTTGAGGTTCATTGGCCCGCGAGTTTTGCTCGATTCACGAATCTGCAGAGCGCATCTGGAGCTTCTCCTACCTCCGAAACGTCACTTCGGCCGGTCTCTGAGACCGGCCCTTTTTTTATTCAATAAGATAGGCGAGCACCCCTCCCAGTTGGCGCCCACTCCGCGTGCGATTCGGTCATCTCAACCAATGCTAAGGAGAGAATGCGCATGGCAAATCCTCTGCTCGACAACGAACTGATGAACCGGGTTCCCAAGGTGATCAGCCCGACAACTCACGCCGTCATTGACTATGCGGTGGTGGGCTACTACTTCATCGCCGCGGGCGCGTGCTGGGGAAGCAACAAACGCGCTGGCATCGCCGCACTCACCAACGGAGCCGCCGTGCTTGGCGTGTCTATGTTCACTGACTACTGGGGCGATGGTCGTAAACCCATCAGCTTTGAAACTCATGGCAAGATCGACGCGGGGCAGGGACTCGCAGCCACTCTGGCGCCCTTACTCCTGGGATTCGCGGGTAAGCCTTCAGCCTCGCTGTTCTGGGGACAGTCAGCAAGTGAAGTCGCTGTTCTGGCCATGACCGACTTCGAAGCGGCCGATCGCGAATCGCAGAGATTGGCAGCTTAAAATACGCTGAGAAAAGGGCACAGGTTCCTCCTGTGCCCTTTTCATCGTGCTGTCGGTCCTAGCGAAGCGATGCCAGAACAATTACGTCTTCAGAGGGCCGAAGGTTCTTCGCCATTTCGGTTTCCCGTCGGGTCGGTCTCAGTTCTCGCCCCTGCTGCTCGCCTTGCATCCAGATCTGCGCGAGGAAGTAGGTATCGCCGTAGCGATGGAACAAAAGATGACTCGTCTCTGCCGCCTCCAGCTTCTCAGCAGCGTTCGAGCTTACTAAACGCCCGCCCTTGCCGTTTTCTCCGCGAATGACGAGCGTTGAAGAGCCACTCGCATCATTGATCGATTGAATGCTGTAAGCTCCCGCAGGAAGAGTCGCATTGTCCACGACGAAGTCGAATGGAACGTTTGCTTTTACATTGACGCTTTGAGCGTTCGCGCATGCCGCCACCAGCAGCAGACCGAACACGCCTAAGAAACTTGCGATTTGCCGTTTCATACTGCCTCCTTTCGGGTTGAGGCGGTGGAAGCAATGCGCCGGTGCCGTATAGCCTTTCACTGCTTCTGCTATTCGCTTCCGTCTCCACACCGTTGCCTGGACAGTTGCAACGCGTGTGCCAAAAGAGGAATGGAATGCAAGTAGTTGATTCGATTAGCGGATCCTTTCTTAAATCAGCACGGAGACAAACCCAATGGTTAATCTAATGTGAGCGCGCTGAACCTTCGGGTTCGATCAACTCAGGCTCTGTCGCTTCAGTTGTGCTGTTCTTGTTTTGTCGGATTCTGTAAGCTGCGATCGTCAACCACTCATCAAGAACAACAGCGGATGACGCGGTTTCGGATTGACCTCCCAGAACTTTACAAGAACTGAGTACACCACAAGACCTGTTTCGCCCTCCCCCCAGAGCACGAAAGCCAGCGACTGCTTCATCACATTGCGCTGCGTGAGTCCGAGAATCACGCTGATTGGGCTGAGTACGTCAGTAAGGAACGCTATAGCATTCGCAATCGCGGTGGCGCCGGCGGCTTCGATCACATAGTCGTCCCCTTCGCGTGTAACCGACACGCGCAGACACGAATAGAACTCGCTACGGTTATCCATCAGGCGCACATACAGGAATGCCATTGGACCGTGGAGATTGAAGTGGGACATGACCTTATTCTTCAATGCCAGGCGGTACTGCGGGTCATTTGCGTGATGCGGGATCAGGTTAACCTTGCCCTCACAGATGGAGTTCCACAGGCGCTCCGACTCGGGATCACGAAACTCGAATTCCGAAACGCGCATCTCCGTCGCGCGATGGTAACGGCTCGCACCGCTGAGAATGAGTAAAAGGAAAATGAAGCAACTGGCGATAATCACACCGTCAGGACGCTCGATGATGTTTGCCACCAGCGTGTATCCGAATACAAGAGTGACGATGCAGTAGTAAGTCGCCTTGAGATAGGAAACCGGCTGCTTCCATGACCGTTCGCGCCATAAAGCCAGCGCCACAGCCACTGCGGCCGAGAACATCAGCACCAGCACGCCAGTTGCGTACGCGCTGCCTTGAGCATTGACATTGGCGTGAAAGATAAGCGTGACGATCACGTCGATTCCCAGCAGCAGCAACACCAGCGGACGGCGATAAGAAACCCACGGGGGCGCCATCCCAAAGCGTGGCAGATACCGCGGGATCAGATTCAGCAGCCCGGTCATGGCCGAAGCGCCGGCGAGCCAAAGCACAAGGATTGTGGAAAGGTCGTACAGACTCCCAAAGCGATTGCCAATGATCTGATGAGCCAGATATGCGATCGCGCGTCCGTTGGCCTCGCCGCCTTCGCGATAGGCGCTTTCGGGAATCAGCAGGACTGAAACGAAACTCGAAAGCAGCAGCAGCACGCTCATGATGCCCGCGGCCGAGAGCAGGAGCTTGCGAGTGTTGCGAATCCTGCCGCGCGGCTGGATGTGAGGAGTGCGGCGATCGTCCTCTTCACCGCCATCGACGAGCGGCATGACGGAGACTCCAGTCTCAAATCCGCTCAGGCCCAGTGCTAATTTGGGAAACACGAGGGCCGACGCAACGAACAATGCGGTCCAGTCTCCATGGGATTCCAGCACACGTGACCAGTGACGCAGCAACTCCGGTCGCCTGAGAACAACTCCGACGGCGTACACCAATACCCAGATATTCAGGAGAATGTAGGGAATTGTCGTCGCGGCAACCACGACGATGGCTTCGCGAAATCCTGCAATAAAAACGAGCGCCAGCAGAGCGAGCAGGATCAGCGTCACGTCCATGTTGTGCTCGCCGAGCAACCGATGCAGGTACGGATTCTCAGTGGCGTGCCGCGCCGCATCGGCCGCAGAGAGCGTCATTGTGATGACGAAATCAGTGGCCGCAAATCCGAGAAGAATGAGTACGAAGATCTTACTCTTCCATCCCGAGAACAGATTTTCCAGTAGCGCAATCGAGCCTTGCCCGGCGTAGGAACGAGCAGCAACTTCCGCATAAATTGGAACCGCTCCGAGCAGAGTGACGAGAACCAGAATTCCCGTCGCCGAGAACGAAAGGGCTCCTGCCGCCAGCAGAGCAATGCCGGGCTGATAGCCGATTGTCGAGAAGTAATCGACGCCCGTGAGCCAGAGCACCAGGTACCACGGATGGGTATGGTCCGCCGCCTCCGGCACGTCGAGTGGACTTCCAGTAAACAAAAATCGGCTGAACGGATTGCTGCGGCGTGGCGCTGTCTCCGGGGTAGGAATGCTGGTTGTGTGCATTCTCGACGCAATTACCTGCAGTCAAATGTACCTGATGCCAGGAGGAGAGCTGTTTACTGGCTGCAGTCGCCGCCATTCGGGACTACAATGGCGGCCTCAACAGCCCACAGACAGAGGAGGCAATATGTCGGAAGCAAACAAGGCTCTGGTGCGGCGGATCATCGAGGAAGTGGTGAACACAGGAGACTTTTCGTCATTAGACGAATTCGTCTCTGGCGACTATGCGTATTTCGAACCGACCTTGGGAACCATGACTGGACGCGATGGATACCGAACACTGGTAAATATGTATCGAAACGCATTTCCCGACCTGAAACTCACCGTCGACCAACAGATTGCGGAAGGCAACACAGTCGTGACGCGCTGGACGGCGCACGGCACACATCAGGGCGAACTTCTCGGAATTTCCGCGACGGGGAAAGAAGTCTCGGTACAGGGAGTCGTAATCAGCCGAATTGACAATGGCCAACTGGCTGAAGACTACGAGTCCTACGATGTATACGGGATGCTGCGCCAACTCGGCGTGCTCCAGTCGGCGGCCAAAGCGGCGTAAATCTTGCCTGAAAGTGTGAACACAATCAGAAAATTCCCGCTCAACTGTCACCCCTCTCAGCGCCGCAAAATGTTGAGATAATTCTTGTTCGTTGCGCTGAGGGGGATCTGCTGCTATTAGCCGCCGAAAAACTACTCCATTCCCGTGCGCAGCCACACGCTTCCACGATCGGCTCGCAGGCGAAGTGTTGGTCCGCCGCCGTTTACTTCTCCGGAAACCTGTTCACCGCTGAAAGAGCCATGAGCGAGAACGCCGAAATCTGTATGGAAGCTGCTGCGTCGCGAGCGCTCCGCGTCAAGTGTGAAAGCTGAATTTTTCGGAATGGTGATCGTAAGGTTTCCGCGCGAGATCTCGAGATCGCTGTCGCCGGCAAATTGCTTCAAGTACATGTCAACAGAACCACGATCGAGCGAGACACGTACGCCATCGCGGATCGATGAATCGCGGACGTTCAGATTGCCACGGTCACCGCGCATGCGCAGCGCGCCGTCTAAATTCGTGATCTCAACATCGGCACGATCGCTATTGACTTCAACTCTTCCAGCAATATCGCTGACCCTCACGTGTCCGCGATCGTCCTTCAAATTCGCGTTCACCTGATGGGGGAGACGGACGATCAGATTCACACCATGATTCCCGTTCAGAAATCCCCAATGAAGACCCACCGGATACTCGACCCTAATGAATCGATGGTGCTCGTCGCCTTCGAAGCGAATTCTGGTTTCGCGCATCCAGCGCTCGCGATCGAATTCGCTGCCCTCGAAGAACTTGTGTGCCTCAAGCGAAACCTCGGAGGAGTCCGAGCCTTCTACCCGAAGATCTCCTCGCCCGTTCTCCACCGTAATTGATCCGCCGGGAGTGAACGCCGCCTGTTGTCGAAGATCCTCCTCCGCTTGAACATGCTCATCGATCATGCAGCCCAAATTCGCGAGCGTGAGAACCGCGCAAACAATCAGTAATAACGGATTCTTTTTCGATGTGGCATTTAGAACATTCGGCATGGCTTCACCTGCAGGCAGAGAAGTGGTATCGCGGTGAGAGCTACGCAAGAGGCGTCAAATTAGTTCCGGCGGAGCGGATTCCATTAGCAGGCACTACCGCCGCGGAATCCCATAGAGTTCGAGGATGCGATCGCTCCTCATTCCATAAATTCTGCTTAGTGAGTAGACGCGGAAGATGTTGGGCACAAACTGCTTGGACTCAATCTCATGCAGCCGGGAAAACGGGATCCTAAAGGCTTTGCTACCAAGCTTGCGAGCGATGCCGGCACTCTGATACTCCACATCGCGGAGCGTGAGGTCGAGCTGTTCTCGAATGCTCCGCAGTTGTGCTCCCGGAGAACGTTTCTTTTCTTGAGCTTTTCGTTTACTCGGACGTCGAGTCAGCATCGTGTGAGTTTAACCCGCCCACACTCCGAAATGTGTGCAAGCCCTTGGGTGCCATTAATGCCACCGTTTTGTCTGTAGCCGGTCACCGCTTGATTGCGCTGGTGCCGGGAGGGGGAATCGAACCCCCACAGGGCTTTTGGCCCCTGCGGATTTTAAGTCCGCTGCGTCTGCCAGTTTCGCCATCCCGGCTTAAGGTTGGTGTTCCCAGTTTCGCATAACGCCGGGGCATTCTTCCGATCGTAGAAGCGACGAGGGCTGATGGAGATCAATCAGCCCTCGTCGCCTCCGTCTTCCAATTCGTTCTCTAGAAATAGAACTTCAATGCAAACTGCATCACCCGCGGATCCCCGGCAAGCGATGTAATCTGCCCGAACGAGCTGCTGCTTACGTCGTGGCTTGGCAATCCGAACTGCGGAGTGTTGAGCGCGTTGAAGACTTCCCAACGAAATTCCAGACTGCGCTGCTCGTTACCGAAGTAGTTGAAGCTGCGGGCGAGAGCGAAATCTACATCGGAGTAGTTCGGACCTTCGACCGAATTGCGGCGGCAATTGCCGAGGACGCGAGGAGCAGGCGGCGCGGCAAACTGCGTTGTGTCGAAGAAGCGCGTGACGGATTGCTGATCGCCCGGCAGTCCACCATTGCCGTTGCAGTCGGCAACTGCGTTACCCAATCCTCCGCGATTCCCTACTGCCGAATTGTTAGCGGCATCGAAGATCGTGAATGGGCGTCCAGTGTGAAGTGAAGTGAGTCCGCTCAAGCGCCAACCGCGCAGAATTTGCGAGAGGAAGCCCGAGGCCAGCATCGTGTGTCCTGGCCCGAATGGCGATTCGAAGACGTAGCTGAAGACCAGACGGTGACGCACGTCGAAATCGCTGCTGCCGCGCTGCTGCGTGAAGTCACGCGCGTTTTGCATGAAGCTGTTGGAGCCACCGCTGAAGAGCTGCTCGGCGGCGTTGTCGATCGAATGCGAGTACGTGTAGGCGGCATGGAGCGACATCCCGTGCCGATAGCGCTTCTCCGCCGTGATCTCCAATCCGTTGTAACTGGAGTTGGCGACATTCGCGCGGAACTCAACAGGTCCGAGTGCCGGATAGGGAACGACACCGGTAGCCGCTCCTGCTGCGGTGAAAAACTGCTGGTTGAGATTGAGCAACGCGGCCAGATAGGTGCCCTTGGTTCCGACGTAGTCGGCGGTCACGACCATGTCGCCCGGCAGCATGCGCTGAATGCCGAGGTTCCATTGATCGATCTCCGGCATCTGGGCATGATCGTCGATAGCCCTCACGCGCACCTTGGTGCGATCGACGGTGTTGGGATCGAGCGACAGATTGAATCCGTTCGCCAGGATCATGTTGTTCGCCGTCGTACCGGTGCTCGTCGCCGAAACGTTGTTGTTGACAAGAAACGGCAAATTCAGTCCGAGCTGATCTTCGCTACCATTGCGATCGACGACCTGGTAAAACCGGCCATAACCGGTACGAATCACAGTGTTTGGCGCAGCCTGGAAGACGACTCCCACGCGAGGCGCGAAATTGTTGCGATCGGGCGCGATCAGGTAATCTCCGACCGGCGAATTCGCAGGCGTGAAGGTTTGTCCTGTACCCGTGTCGAGATTGGTCATGTGGCCCGATGCGTCATGCGGCCAAGTTGCATAGTCGTAACGTAGGCCGAGGTCGAGCGTAAGACGGGGGAAAATCTTCCACGTGTCTTGCCCGAACTCGCTCAGCATCCAGATGCGCTGATCTATGCGCTCCGGATTCGAGAGTGCTACCGCCGAAGGATAACCAAGGAGAAAGTCCGCGAGGCCGATGCCGGAGCGCTGGCCGTCGAAGGTGATGGTGCCGCGGAGGGATGGGACGTCAAGGAAGATGTCTCGCATTGGAACGTGCGCATCGACACCCAACTTGAATTCGTGCGTGCCACGCGAGAGCGTTGCGGAGTCGATCCACTCGAATTGATTTGTGATCTGCGATTTCGGCAGGAAGTCAGGTGAGCCGAGGCGTCCGAGTCCGCTGCCGTCTGCGACCACAGGTGTCCCTCCGCGTCCCTGAATCACAATGCCGGGCAGCCCGCCGTCAAACAACGAACCAGTAGGAGTTCCGGGAACGAAATCAGAGGCTTTGTTCTGACCAAAGGGATCCTGCGTTCCCACCGAGTAATTGCGGCTCCAGCCGACGTGCATGTCGTTCACGAGGTTCGACGAGATCACTGATGTCCATCCGATCGCGGCGGAGTCTGCATTCATCGTGAGGCGTCCGAATGCGGAGGTGCCGGTGCCGTCGACGATGCCGCCAAATGCGCCGGGAACATAGCGGAACCGACGTGTCGAGCTGTAGCGCACGAAAACATTGTTTGCGGAGCTGACGTTGTAGTCGGCACGTCCAATGTAGCTGTTGGCGTCGTCCTGAATCTTGGGAACGCGGATGAAGTTGCTGATGTCGAGCGCTCCCGAAGCGGGAGTGGTGTTCGGCAGTGGCACCAAGCCGAGAATCTTCACCGCAACGGGATCAAGACAGCTGGAGGGAATCTGATTATTTGGAAAGGCAACACCTGGGCCCATGCACTTGCCTACTCTGTCCACTAGAGGGGCGTACGCGCCACCCTTGATGTTGTTGGCCAGAGCGGCGGCCGTGGAGAAGT
>DATEKE010000222.1:0-5564 GCA_035277605.1 Terriglobales bacterium
GGCTGATCTTGGTCTAATCTATAGGTGAGCTGAATTTAGGACGCCAATCTGCTGTGTTTTTTCGTTTCTTTGTTTCTCTAGGTCTGCTGATCTGCTTCGCGAGCCCTGCCTTGATGCAGGCGCAGTCCACGAGCAAAAAGCCGCACAAGCGCACCACAACGCACAAACGGAAGAAGACTTCCAGCCGCAATAGGGTCACGCCTGCTCATCGGCAGAAGCTGCGCCGAGCGTTTGTAGCGTCCTCCGATCTGCGGCCAATGGCTAAGCAGTTGCTTGAGCAGCCGTCGCCTGCGGCATACGCCGGTGTTGAACGATATGCGGTCAAGCATCGCAGCGACGAGGGCGGGATGCTCGCGCATCTTGTGCTCGGATACGCCCACTTGCAGGCGAAGGAATATCCGCAGGCTCAGAAGGAACTCAAGCTGGCCGCTGCTCGTAACGGTGAACTCTCCGACTACGCTGATTTCTTCCTGGCACAGTGCGCAGCCGGCACAAACGAAGAGCAGCAGGTCGCAGCATTGTTGAAGGGATTCGCAGAGAAGCATCCTGACTCACTCTTCATCCGGCAGGCCGATCTGATGCGCGCGGATTCGCTGCTCGCCAATAAGCAGAACGACGAAGCCATTCGCCTGCTGGAATCGATGCGCGACAGCAAGCCCGACGTCGAGCTTGCATTAGGGCGTGCTTACGCGGCCACGGGGCAAACTGCCAAGGCAGTTTCAATTTGGAACCACCTGTATGCCGAGATGCCGCTCAGCTCCGAAGCATCTGCCGCGCAGCTTGAGTTGGTGAAGGTGAGCACACAAGGTCTAGTCTCGACGCCGACTTTGGAGCAGCGCCGCACGCGCGCCGAGTTGTTGATGAAAGGCCGCCGCTTCGATCAGGCAGCCGATGAATATCGCGCCATCCTCGACAGCATCCGCAACGACATGAGCCAGCAATCGCTGCAGCAGGAGTTGACGGTAAAGCTCGGCGGCGCGCTGTATGGCCAGCACAAGATCGATGAAGCCAAGGCGCTCCTCAATTCCGTCTCCGCCAGCAATGAAGATTACGAGGCACAGCGCCTCTACTATTTGCACGAAATCGCTCGCAGCAAGGACGATGGTGACACCGAGCGCCAGATCATCTCGCAGATGATGCAGAAGTTTCCCGCAAGCCCGTATCTACAGGAGGCGCTGCTCTCGGCCAGCAACATGTACCTGCTGCGTCCGGATTACAAGACCGCCATCGAGTTCTACAGCTCACAGTACAAGTTATTCCCAAAAGGGAGATATTCGCCGTACTCGCATTGGAAAGCCGCGTGGCTGAATTTGCGCCTCGGTAACAAAGACGAAGCCAAGCGCCTGCTCGACGAGCAAGTCGCGATGTATCCCGCCGGTCAGGAGATCCCGGCGACACTCTACTGGCGTGCTCGATTAGCCGAAGAAGACGGCGATTTCAATCGCGCTGGCGACTACTACACATTTATTCAGCGTCGCTTTCCGCATTACTACTACGCTGATCTAGCCGCCGAGCGTCTGCGCTTCCGCTTCGATGAATCGAAGCACGATGCAATGCTCGACAAAATTCCCGAGCAGCCAGACGTAGCCAAAGACGAGTTCGACGCTCCGTCCGATGACCTTCGAGTAGCTCGTGCCCAGTTGCTTACCAACGCCGCGCTGTTCGACTTTGCCGTACAGGAGCTGCGGTCCGAATCTGACAAGCTTTACGCCCAGGCGGAGATCGCGCGCGTCTATCTCAAGGCCGACCGTCCGGATCGTGCTCTGCAGTCGTTGAAGCGCGCGGTTCCCGGTTACTTCGCGGGCGAGATCGATGACATGCCGCAATGGGCCTGGAACATCCTCTTCCCGAAACCGTACTGGAACGACCTGAAGCGTTACTCGAACGCTAATGGACTTGATCCTTATCTTGTCGCCAGTCTTATTCGGCAGGAGTCCGAGTTCAATGCTCAAGCGGTTTCGCGAGCGAATGCCTGGGGCTTAATGCAGCTCCTTCCTCCGGTTGGTAAGCAGCTCGCGAAAGAAGTTCGCATGCGGCACTTCAATCAAGATCAGCTCACCGATCCAGCGGTCAACCTTCAGCTCGGCACGCGCTATTTCAAACACATGGTCGACAGCTTCGGCGGGCAGGTCGAATATGCACTGGCGGCATACAACGCCGGCGCGGATCGCGTGAAGGCCTGGCAGGCCCAAGGCCCATATCGGGACATCCACGAGTTTGTGGAATCAATCCCGTTCAGCGAGACCCGCGAGTACGTGCAGGCCATCATGCGTAATGCGACTGTGTATCGGCTGCTCTATTCCGACGGCGTGCAGACCGCGCGGGCAAAATCAGCCTCCGCGGGCGGATCCGACTAGTCGTAAGACCGGGGTTAACACGAAGGTCACCAAGGTTTACGAAGGTCACGAAGAACCTCCGTGTATTCGTGAGAACTTCGTGACCTTCGTGTTAACCCCGGGCAGGCACACCGTAGGCTACACTCGACCGGTCAGGCTTCATCCCAGCTCACCTATGCGCCTAAGCAGCCGCCGCAAAGCGATTGCCTTCTTCACCACGCTCAGCTCGTGCGTGATCGCCGCAGCCGTCACTCTGAACATCAGTTGGATCGTTCTCAACTGGCGCGAGCTGGGAACGCTGATTCTTGGGGTTATTTTCTTCGGAATTGTGATTGCCGGGCTGGTGCTCAATACCATCTTCCTGGTTCGGGAAATCCGCCGTAACGAGCAGCAGGATAGCTTTCTCCATGCAGTTACACACGAGCTGAAGACGCCACTCACTTCCATCCGTCTATATCTCCAGACACTGCAGAGTCGCGCGGTGGACGATTCTCAGCGGCAGGAGTTCTATCGCGTGATGCTGGCCGATTCTGATCGCCTGCTGGGAACCGTCGAGCAGGTTCTGCAAGCGGCGGAGCTAGGGCATCGCAAGAACAAGCTCGAGGAAGTCGTCGATATGGAGAAGCTAGTGAAGGAATGCCTGGAGGAGGCGAGAACGCACCATCATCTTTCCCCAGAGTCCTTGCGACTCTTGAATGAAACGAGCGAGGGAGCAGCAAAGGTGATCGGCAGCCGTGAAGAGCTTCGCTCGGCAGTGTCCAACGTTCTCGATAACGCGATTAAGTACTCGGGAAAAAAAGTGGATATCCAGGTAGAGCTCCTGGCAGGTGAGAAAGTCTTTCTGAAAATTCGTGACAACGGAATCGGTATCCCACACGACGAACTTAAACGCGTATTCAAACGCTTCTATCGCGTTGCCGACAGGGAAGTATCGCGCGTGAAGGGCAGCGGCCTCGGACTGTTCATCGTTCGCAGCATCGCCAAGAAATACGGCGGCAACGCTTTTGCCGAGAGCGAGGGCCCGGGCCGCGGCGCCACCATCACCATCCAGCTTCCACGTGCGATATGAGTCGAGTCCTGATCGTAGAAGACGAAGAGCATCTCGCCCGCGGCCTCAAATTCAATCTTGAGGCGGAAGGTTTGAATGCCGATATCGTCGGCGATGGCGAGGCCGCACTCAAGCTGCTGCTGAATTCCGCAAATGGAATCGATGCTGTTGTGCTCGACGTCATGCTGCCGGGAATCAACGGATTTGAAGTCGTCGCCCAGCTGCGCAATGCAAAGCAGTATGTTCCTGTGCTCATGCTCACAGCTCGCGGCCGTCCTGAGGATGTACTGCGCGGGTTCGAAGCCGGCGTCGATGATTATCTGCCCAAGCCCTTCGAGCTCTCGATTCTGGTCGCACGTCTTCGCGGTCTGCTGCGGCGAAAACGATGGGTGACGGGAGAGCAGGAAAGTTCGGCCAGTGCGGCTCCCGATCAGGAGCAGAGTACCTTTGCCTTCAATGGCAAGCGTTTCGACTTCGGCACGCTTGAACTTCGCCTGAAGGATCAGACTATTCAGCTCACTGTAATGGAAGCCGAGCTGCTAAGGCACCTGATTCGAAATGAAGGCAAGGCGGTTTCGCGCAAATCGATTCTCGAAGACGTCTGGGATTTGCGCGAAGACACCGATACGCGCGCGATCGACAACTTCATCGTGCGGCTGCGCAGGTATATCGAAGATGTCCCCGCCAAGCCGAAACATCTGCTTACCGTACGTGGTGTGGGATATAAGTTTGTCTCGAATCCAGCGAAGTCGCGTTAGGGCAATGTTTTTGTTGGTGTAGACCCAAAGGGGAAAGACAATCCTTGGTGAATATCACACTGGGTGGATGTTGTATGCCCCCACTCCGAGTCCCGCGTTTTGTGCGGGACGAACGAAAGTAGCCCACCATGCAGCGAAGCGGAATGGTGGGATAACGGTGGTTACAATTTGCAGTCCGCTTCCAGCCGGACGAATGAGAGTTTTGGGTTATTCATCGTTCCCACCTCGAAATCCAAGATTCTCAATCGTCCGGCTGAAAGCCGGACTCGAACCTTTTTCCATCTCACCCGCCATTCCGCTTCGCTGCATGTGGGCTATTTCCATGCGTCCCGCCGATTGGCGGGACTTCTCTACAACTCAGATGAAATGAGATCCACCTTCCACGGGTTCGGCGGACTACAGTAACTACGAAACCGCCGTAGCCCGTCTTTTTTGTCATTCCGAGCCCGTCAGAGCATGCTCACGCGTGCTGTCCGCGTGAGCAGGAGAGAGCAATCCCTTATGAGCTTGGAAGAGCTGTAAGAAAACGGCTCGAAGCTGATAGGGATTCCTCACGCCAACACCAGGGGTTCGGAATGACATGATCGGCTACTTCAACCCAATATATCCATTCGCATCTTTCACCAGCTTTGCCGGATCGTAGCCCACGCCATCTTTGAACACGACCTCGACATTCTCCACGTCAGAAATCTTCGAAGAAGGATCGCCTTTTACCGCGACGATATCCGCCTGTTTGCCCGGCTCGAGAGTCCCAATGTGGTCCAACTCACCCAAATACTTCGCGCCGTTGTAGGTCGCAATGTGAATCGCTTCGAGCGGGCTGAATCCTGCTTCCACCAGCAATTCGATCTCGCGTTGATCGCCGTACCCCGCTACGACCGCGCCGTTGCCGGTTGGATCTAATCCGGCGAGCAGGAGTCCACCGGCTTTCGCGAATGCATACTCGAACTCCATTTCCTTCTTGAAAAGAGCAGGCCAGACTGACTGGGCTGCGTTCTTGTGCATGTTGTCGCGAACAGCCAGATATGCCTGGCGGGCCTCGGGCAACATGGCATCAAGGTTCGCCTGGCGGATCGGCGGGCGATCCGGCACGAAGCCCTCAAACACCGGAAGGGTTGAAGTCATCGCCACATGATGCGCGATCAGGTCCTTGATCATTGACTGAACCTGCTCTCCGTCGATGTCCAGCTTCAGCAAAGTATCGCGAATATCCTTCTGCGGAGGACACTTGTCCGGCTGCTTGCCCGGGGCGAATTCGGAATCGACCACGATTCCATGCTCCAGGTCATCAATCCCGATTTGGGCCGCCTCGCGAAAGCCAATCGAGCAGAGGTGCCCGGTGATCTTCAAATTGTGTTTGTGTGCCTCTTCCACGGCGGTCTGCAGCTCGTCGTGCGTAATGTTCATGTAAGCCTTGAAGTT
>DATEKE010000223.1:0-2830 GCA_035277605.1 Terriglobales bacterium
CTTGCCGAATTACCTTTACGACGAGAAAACTCCTCGTCTGCTTGCAACCGGCAAAGCCTCTGCGTATCTGAAGATCGCCGAAGGCTGCGATCATCCGTGCAGCTTCTGCATCATTCCGCAACTTCGAGGTAAGTTTCGCTCACGCCATTTTGAATCCGTTATCGCGGAAGCACGGAAATTGGCGGAGAACGGCGTTCGCGAGCTCACGCTCATCGGACAGGACACCACCTGCTACGGCGAAGATCTTGGCCTGAAAGATGGTTTGGCGCTCCTTGTGGCACGGTTGGCGGAAATCGAAGAACTTCGCTGGATCCGTTTCCTGTACGCATATCCGAATAAGATCACCGGACGCCTGCTCGATACCATTGCGGCACATGAGAAGATCTGCTCATACATCGATGTCCCCCTCCAACATTCTTCTGAATCCGCGCTCAAGCGCATGAAGCGCGGCGGGAGTTCCGATATTTTTCTGAAGAGTGTCGAGAAGATGCGTTCCACAATTCCCAATTTGGCACTTAGAACGTCGTTCATCGCAGGGTTCCCGGGAGAAACGGAAGCCGAGTTCGAAGAGCTCTGTGACTTCGTGCGCGCCGCTCGCTTCGATTGGATGGGCGTCTTCGCCTATTCCGATGAAGAAGGAGCCGCAGCCTTTAAGCTCGATGAGAAAGTTTCTGCGACAGAAATCGAGCACCGCCGCAAGAAGCTCATGCGCATTCAGCAGCAGATCAGCCGCAGGTCCAAGAAGAAATTGGTCGGAAAGCAATTTGATCTGCTGGTCGAAGGCCCGTCAGAAGAAACCGATCTTCTTTGGGAAGGGCGGACCGTGATGCACGCTCCGGAGATCGATGGCAAGGTCTTCATCAATGACTTCGGAGATCATGAGCAGTTGATTCGAGGCGAGTTTTACCGCTGCGAAATTACTGAGGCGCACGATTACGATTTGGTCGCGCGCATCATCTGATCTATTGAGTTATGGCTCGAAAGAAAGCTCTGAGTCTGCGCTGTCCGACGTGCCGCACGATTGTGCTGCGCTCCGACGAGCAATTCCCGTTCTGCAGCGATCGCTGTCGCCTGATCGATTTGGGAAAGTGGGCCAGCGGAGGCTATCGCATCAGCTCTCCTGTGCTCGATCCTGAGCTGCTCGAGGAGGTCGAGCAGCGTCCGCAATCTAATCCAGAGAACGATGAGCACAAGCGGCACTAGCCCTCAAACCGGAGACTCTCGGTCACGATGGGCATGGATCATCGCAACTTTTTTTGGAATTGGTCGCCTGCATCCGGGTCCGGGCACGTGGGCTGCCGGAGCGACCGTTCTGCTGTGGTGGTTGGGTGCGCAACGCGCAACTCACGCGTCATTGATCGCGCTGCTCGCGGCGGTCGTTGTGACTCTGACTGGAATTCGGGCAAGCACGCGAGTGGCACGCGAAAGCGGGATCAAAGATCCAGGATTTGTGGTGATCGATGAAGTTGCTGGTCAGATGTTCGCGCTCGTTATCGCGCCGCTGCGTTGGAAATATCTTTTGCTGAGTTTTATACTTTTTCGTTGCTTCGACATTTTCAAACCTCCGCCATTGCGGTCCCTGGAGCGCCTGCCGGAGGGAATTGGCATCATGGTTGATGATGTCGGCGCAGGATTGTACTCGCTGCTGGTTCTCGCAATTGTGCTGAAATTCTGGCCGCCAGCTTAGGCAAATATAACGCGGGCGATCATCAGAATCGCGCGAGATTGGGGTCTCTGAACGCTTGCTGGGAAAGCGCCATTTGAACGGGAAGCCGCACATCTCATCCATCAATCCACCGTTCGCTCTTCCCGGCGGCGAAGTACGCATCTCCGGCAGCGGATTTCGAGGACACGAGATGCGGCGTCCACGCGTGACCTTTGGAGACGAACTGGGCGGAGTGGTGATCGCCGCCGAGGATTTCGTAGTTGCCCGCGTTCCCGAAACGGCGTTTTCAGGCCCAGTCGTTGTTGAGCCCGATGGCGCTAAGAGCAACGGCCTTGAACTGAGAGTAGCTGTCCCGATTACGGAAAATCTGCACCCGGTCACAAATCCTGCCATAGATGCAGAAGGCAATCTCTTCGTTACTTTTTCCGGATCTCGGGGACAAAAGGTACCCATTTCGATTTATAAGATCGATACCGGATATCACGCAAAGCCGTTCCTCTCTGATTTGATGAATGCTCATGGCATTGCCTTTGATCGCGAAGGGCAGGTCTATGTGTCTTCGCGCCAAAACGGGACTGTGTACCGCGTCGCACCGAACGGCACTATGTCGGCATACGCCGAAGGCATGGGCATCGCGACCGGCATCGCCTTCGACCGCGAGCAGAATCTCTATGTCGGCGATCGCAGCGGCAGCATCTTCAAGATCGCTCGTGATCGCCAGACATTCGTTTTTGCCACTTTGGAACCGAGCGTCTCTGCGTATCATCTCGCCTTCGGACCGGATCAGAACCTGTATGTCACTGGACCAACGACGTCGAGCTATGACGCGATCCATCGCGTCGACCCGCATGGCGACAGCTCGGTCTTCTTCCGCGGTTTAGGACGGCCGCAAGGCATGGCATTCGATGTCGACGGAAATCTCTATGTCGCGGCTTCGTTCGAAGGCAAGCGCGGCATCGTTCGCGTCACGCCCGACAAGAAAGCTTCGCTCTGCGTTTCTGGTCAAAACCTTGTCGGTCTTTGCTTCGGTCCAGGAAAAGCTGTAGTGCTCGCCACTACTTCTGCAGTCTTTCATCTCTCCTGGAATATTCAGGGTCTGCCGCTGCTTCAATAAGGATTCGACTCGACAGCTATACTGCCAACCGTGAACGCCGAGATCATTGC
>DATEKE010000224.1:0-7035 GCA_035277605.1 Terriglobales bacterium
CCCGCCAAAACGGTTACCGAAATGAGGAGGACTAGGAACAGCACCTTCATCGATCGTTAAGGATACCAGAGTCCTGGGGCCGTGCGTCTATCCGGAAGTGCATAGTACGGCTTGGGTTGGAGGACGCGGCAGCACCGAACCTTATGGATCTGCGGTGGTCTGGGACAGGTTTTCTGTGGGGAGACAAGACGGGGACGCTAAGGAAAGCTGATGACATTTCGACTAAGAACGGGGGGAACACCGGGTCCAGTCGATCCGATGGTTCTTCCATTTCACGCTGGCGAAAGCAAGCGTCGGACTTCCTTCACTAAGGCAGTTCCAGTGACCGGCTTCCCTAGCACCGCATCTGCTTGGGGAAGAGCGGCCTGCGCGCTGTAAGCGTCTCCAGAAAGAACGATTACAGGTAGCTCCGGCCGCAGCTTCTTGAGGTCGGGAACCAGTTGCCTGCCATCGGGGAGGTTGAAATCAGTCAACACCAGATCGAGGCGGCTGAGCCGTTCAAATTGCTGCATCGCTTGCCGAGCGGTGTCGGCCGCCACCACGAGAAAGCCCGCGTCCGCGAGCGTGATCTCGAGGATTTCCCGGATATCGGGGTTGTCCTCAACAACAAGAACGGTATGGCACATGGACGCTTCGCGGCCCAGAATGTCACAGGCAGGAGGGTCAATGCGCAGAAAAACGCGCTTGTTACGAATGGCGTACAAAAATTAGAGCCGCAGGAATCTCTTTGTTTTTAAGAGCTTAAGAGTCGGCAGGGCAATCTTTGGACTTTTGCCTCGGTGCAATAGACGGGATGAGTCGCTAATAGCCTTGTCTATCTCACTCCTTCGGAGCTGGCTGACGTTCCCGCTGTCGCCCGAGATGCTGATTCGACCACTACGCCGTCGAAGGCGGTAGATGCAACCAGGCGTCCATTGTCGTCAGTGATCGTTCGCAGCAACCAGCCCGAATCGCGATGTTGCCAGTTTTTTCCGTCGTCATCGCTGGAGAAGACTTCGGTGGAGTTGAGTGCGGTGACGAGGACGCGATGCTGCGTCGAATCGTAGAAGACCGAGGCCAGGTTTACGACCGGAAGCCTCTCCAGGCGCGTCCAGGTCTTTCCCAGATCAGTGCTGCGGTAGAGACCTTCACGGCATGCGAGCCACAGACTGTCATCCGTGCCTACAGCAAGATCGCTGATCGAATTGATCACCTTCGGCAGCATCGCCTCAGTCCACGTGCATTCAAGAAGCTTGCACGTTGATTTCGCACCGGCTGAATCCCTGCCTGGAGAGACAAGCAGGAAATTATGGCCGGCGGTCGCCATCAGCTCAGGCGTTACGCGAACAAGAGTGAAATCTGAGTGGCCAAGTATCGGGCCGCCTTCCCATGTCTTGCCTGAATTGGAACTCTCGAAGAGTCCCTGAGTGCTGGCGGCGATCCAGCGATTATCGCGAACTTCAATGGCTGCGACGCGTGCTTTGAGCGTTCCTGGCTCGATTACCTTGCGCGTAACTGCTTTTCGCGTCTTGGTCGCCTTGCGAACGGTAATGATGTTCACGTTCGCGATGCGATCGAGGGGACGCCAGCGCTCAATTGAACCCTTAGTGGCGCCAGTTCCCTTGGCTGCAGTGCGAGCCGGTGTTGATGACCATTCGTAGACACCGTTGCTCGTACCCGCCAAGAGATGCGCTCCAGACTTCTGCAAAGAAAATACGTCACGTCCATCGAGGCCGGTGCTGAGCTGCTTCCAGTGCGTGCCCTGGTCGTGGCTCACGAATACTCCCCCGTATTGCTTGTCATTGATGAGTCCTGCGTACAGAGTGTTGTTATCTTCGGGATCGATGGCAAGAGCAGCTACCTGGCGATGGGCGAATCCGGTATTTGAGGTTTCAAAGCTTGCGCCGGCGTTGTTGCTGGCAAGAACGCCGCTGCGATCCGTCGCCAGCATCACATGATTCGGGTTGTGCGCGTCGATCAGCACGTCGTTGACAATAACGTCCGTCGAAGAGATGCGGCGCCACGTTTTGCCGGCATCGGAAGTCTTGAACAGTCCTTCCGTGGTCCCTGCATAAACTACGTCACGGTTCTCCGGATCCTGCTTGAGCACGCGAGTGCGCCGTGCCGAAAAGGGAATGCCCTGGATCTTGTGGAAGAGTTCGCCTGCGCTCTCGCTCTTGTAAATGCCTGAACACGCGCTGGCATAGACCACCTGCGAGTGTTTGGGATCGATGATGATCGAGAAGACATCCGAATCGTCGATTACGCCGTTCTTGATGTTGTGCCAGGAATGTCCGCCGTCAGTGGTCTTCCAAGGAAGGTGCCAGGTTCCGGCATAGATCGTCTCAGGATCGCTGGGATCGATTGCGATGGACTCAATGTTCTTAATCTCGACACTCGATTCCGGCGAGATGCGCGTCCAAGTGTCGCCTCCATTGCGCGTGCGATAGACGCCGTCAAGAGCGCCGGCAACCAGAGTGTTCGGATCGGATGGCGCTATGGCCATTGCACGGATCGACTTGCCTTCCATTCCCGAGAGTGGCTGCCACGTGTGGCCATCGTCGGTGCTCTTGAAGACCGAACCGCCTTCGTGCTCCAGCGTCCATGCAGCAACATAGATGGTGCCTTGCTGATGCGGATCGAAGAGGATGTGATCGACTACGTAGTCGTTGCCTTTTCCGATTCGGACAGACCGCTGCCAGGTTTTGCCTGCGTCGCTTGATTCATAGACCTGTCCGGCGCTGGTTCCCAGCAGAATGCGGCTTGGATTGCTCGGGTCGGCGGAAAGGCTGCGGACATCACCGCCATCCGGACCTACAGAAATAAAGGTTTGTGCCTGAACGAAAAGTGAGAGAAGCAGAATGATCGCGGGGGATAGAAGTCGCATCCGGTAAAGAGCTCCGAAGCTTCGAAGCGGGCGCAGCTCTGAAGCCTGTGTAATTTTGGACGCTGCGCCTGCCTCGGCAGGTTTCCGCAGCTCTGGTCTGAACAGGACTATTTTATCGAGAGCATAGTGCTCGTTAAAGGCAGAGTATCGGATTTGAAACCGCCATTGAGCTGGAAACTATGCCAGCTCCATCACGGACGCGTGGACCGGAAAGCACAGTCGGAAGCGAATCCGGAGGCGAACCCGGCGAAAGACTTAATTCCTGACGTCCACCATTAGCTTCTGAACCTCCGCGCGCTGTTCGCCTGTGAGCGGCAGAAATGGCAGGCGCGGCGGGCCACCATAGTAGCCGTTCAGGTCGAGCGCGTATTTCAGAGCGGGAATACCCATTTGGCTCGCGACACGCGTAGCTGGTTCAACGATGCGCTGCTGCTTGAGCTGCGCCAGTTCTTTGTCGCCATCTTTCCAAGCTGTGTAGATTTCAAAGCACGCGGTGGGAGCCGCCGCGCCAAACGCGAGCACAGCGCCTGCGGCACCGGCTTCGAGTGACGCCAATAGCTTCTGCGCCGATCCTGCAAGCAACTGGAAACCAACCTCCTTCTTGCGCATGACTTTCACAGCTGGTGAAGGGCGAGCGCTCAGAGTCGATGGTCCAGTCGTGCCAGTCCCCGCCAGGGCAGCAGCGCTGACTAACTCGCCCGCCGGTTGAATCGCGCGGAGCAACATGCGGCCAGTGACAGCGTTGAAAACTTCCGTCGCATTAGCCGTGTGTTTCACATGCCGGGTTCGCACAATTACATCGGCAATTTTCTCGATCACGCCGCTCGATTCTTTAATGCCGATGATGTTCGGATGCTCCGCCAATTCCTGAATGATTTCGGCAGGCAGATCGTAGGCGGTGAACGGCGGAACGCTGTACAGCAGCACAGGAATGGGAGAGCGATCGCCAACGAACCGGTAGTAGGCCAGCAGATTATCCGGCTTCATCTGCGGACGGTAGTAGTGCGGGGTGCGCACGAGTGCAACGTCATAATTCAGCTTGGCCGCGAACTCCGCAGCTTCAACGGTCCGAATCGCCGACTCATGTCCAACCCCCGCGAGCAGCACCTTCTCCGGCGCAGCCGCCTCGATCGCCACGCGCAGAACCTCGCGCTGTTCTTCTTCAGAGAGCATCACAACTTCGCCTGTCGAACCGAGAATCGCCATCCCGGCGATGGGCGTGCGCGAATAACGATCGACATTGTGCTCGAGCTTCTTGAGATACAGGCGTCCGTCGGGATAGAACGGCGTGGTTAGAGCGGGGAAAATACCGGAGAGAAGCATGGGGATAGTGTAATAAACCAATTTCCCCGCGACCTCTTTTTTATAACCTGTCTATGCCTTTTTGCTGTCCCTGCGACCACCGCAAGCCATCAGCATCCAATGTGTTAGGCTTTTCTATGGACTTCTCCCGCCCGCGGCTGGCGTGTGCCTTGCCGGGCGATGCGATGTGATGTCCCCGCCTATGCCCTTCGGGCCAAAGGAACTAAGCTTTTGATCGGAACCATTATTTCCAAGGTCATCGGGACCAAGAACGAGCGCGAAATGAAGCGCTTGTGGCCCATGGTGGCCAAGGTGAGCGCGCTCGAACCGGAGATGCAGAAGCTCTCTGATGCCGAGCTACGGGCCAAAACCGATGAATTCCGCCAGCGCGTTCGCGAGAGCATCCAGCGTGCGGCGCCGAATGAACTGCCTGCTGATGAAGACATCATTCCGACCACATCGCCTTCTTCCAAGAAAGATAAGCGCGACCCCGTCCTCGAAGAAGCTCTAGAAGAGATTCTTCCCGAGGCCTTCGCTGTAGTTCGTGAAGGTGGACGTCGCGTGCTCAACATGCGTCATTTCGACGTGCAGCTGATCGGCGGTTCAGTCCTGCATCAGGGCAAGATCTCCGAAATGAAGACCGGTGAAGGTAAAACGCTGGTCGCAACCCTTCCCGTCTATCTCAACGCGCTCGCCGGACGCGGCGTACACGTTGTCACGGTTAATGACTATCTTGCCAAACGCGACTCCGAGTGGATGGGAAAGCTCTACAACTTCCTCGGACTTTCAGTTGGCGTTATTGTCCACGATCTCGATGACAACGAGCGCCGGGAAGCTTATGGCGCCGACATCACCTACGGCACCAACAATGAGTTTGGCTTCGACTACCTGCGCGACAACATGAAGTTCGATCTGAAGGACTGCGTGCAGCGTGGGCATCACTTCGCCATCGTCGATGAGGTGGACTCGATCCTGATCGATGAAGCACGTACGCCGCTGATTATCGCCGGAGCCAGTGAGGAATCGACCGATAAGTACTACAAGGTCAACCGCATCATTCCCGCTTTGGAAAAAGGCGAGGAGATTGAGAAGAGCATTGAAGAGACGATCTTCACCGGCGATTACACCATCGACGAGAAGCACCGCACAGTGACGGTCACCGAGCAGGGCTGGGAAAAAGTCGAGAAGATGCTGGGCATCGGCAACGTCGCCGATCCGGAAAACTGGGGCTGGAAGCACCACGTCGAGACCGCGATCAAAGCCCACGCCCTCTATCGCCGCGACATTGAATACGTGGTGAAAGACGGCGAAGTGATCATCGTTGACGAGTTCACTGGCCGTATGATGCCCGGCCGCCGCTGGTCGGACGGTCTGCATCAGGCAGTGGAAGCGAAAGAGAACGTTAAGATCGAGCGCGAGAACCAGACGCTTGCGACGATCTCTTTCCAGAACTACTTCCGCATGTACCGCAAGCTGGCCGGCATGACGGGTACCGCGGAAACGGAAGCGGCTGAGTTCGAAAAGATCTACGGTTTAGACATCATCGTGATTCCGACGAACAAGCCGCTGCTGCGAATAGAGAATCCTGACATCGTTTATCGCACGGAAAAAGAAAAGTTCTATGCGGTCGCTGACGAGATTCAAAAGATCGCTGACCAAGGTCGCCCGGTGCTCGTGGGAACCACGTCAATCGAAAAATCGGAGCGGTTATCCGAGTTACTGAAAAGAAAGAACGTGCGGCACGTAGTTCTTAACGCCAAGTATCACGAACGCGAAGCCGAAATCGTGGCGCAGGCAGGACGATTTGACGCGGTCACCATCGCGACCAACATGGCCGGTCGCGGTACGGACATCTTGCTTGGCGGCAATGCGGAATTCCTTGCCAAGCAAGAACTGCTGAAAAAACAGTTAGCACGCTCCGTCGGCGCTGCCGAAGGAGAACTCTCCCCAATCGCTGCCTCGGCCAATCTCACGCGCTTCTACTACCAGGGCGCCGAGTATGAAGTCGATGTGCAGCAATGGGAAGAGGCACTGAATCGGCATCAGCAGCAGATTCAGGCTGAGCACGACAAGGTCATCGAAGTCGGCGGTCTTCACATTCTTGGCACCGAGCGCCACGAATCGCGGCGTATCGATAACCAGCTTCGCGGACGAGCTGGTCGCCAGGGTGATCCGGGTTCTTCGCGCTTCTATCTCTCGCTGGAAGACGACCTCATGCGCATCTTCGCTAAGGAGTGGGTCTCGAATCTGCTCCAGCGGCTAGGGATGGAAGAAGGTATTCCGATTGAATCGAAGCTGATCTCGCGCCGTATTGAAGCCGCGCAGAAGACGGTCGAAGCGCAGAACTTCGAATCGCGCAAGCACCTGCTCGAATACGACGACGTGATGAACAAGCAGCGCGAGGCCGTGTATGGCCTGCGTCGGCAGTTGCTTGAAGGCCTCGATCAGAAAGACCTCATCCTTGAAGATTACGTTTCGGGAACCGTCGGCGATCTACTTGATCAGTACGCTCCACGCGACCAGCACGCCGAACAGTGGGATCTGAATGCTTTGAAGCAGCAGATATTCACCCGCTTTGGAGTCGATTTAGCAACCGAAGGTCTCGATCTGGAGAGCCTAAATCGTTCCGAATTGGGGGACGCAATCTTCGGCAAACTGAAAGAGCGTTACGACGCCAAAGAAAAGCTGATTGGCTCCGATGCAATGCGCTATCACGAGCGCATGATCATGCTGAGCGTCCTCGATGGGCAGTGGAAAGACCACCTGCTGAGCATGGATCACCTGAAGGAAGGCATCGGCCTGCGTGGATACGGGCAGCACGATCCGCTGGTCGAGTACAAGCGCGAGTCCTTCGAGATGTTCGAAGC
>DATEKE010000225.1:0-2351 GCA_035277605.1 Terriglobales bacterium
CGAACTGGTCGTCGGCTGCTTTGAGCAGCGGCAGCACATCTCCGAATTTCGTATATGAGCCGATGTGGCGGGCATAGGGGCCAGTGAGGCTCACATCGTCATACTTGTAATTCAGGTCACCGGGGAAGCGGCTTTCGTCTGCGCGAGGATAGCCATGAAAATGCAGGCGCGCGCCGGCGAGAGCTGCTTCGTGAATCTGAAGGTTGGTTTCGGGCACACTGTTATCGATTAACGCCTGATCCCAGTAAATCTGAAGATTGGTGACGATGCGAATCCTGCGCGTGGCCGGTTTCAATTTCCCGGTGAGATCGACGGTGATCGTGCGCGGCAGGCCGGCGGGAAATCCCATATCGTCGATGACGCGCTGCCACTTTCCGTCCGGCAGTTGCGCCTCGAGATACGGAGGCTGCACGCTAATGTTCGCCTGGCTCGCCGCATACATCGAGTTCGCGGTGAAGTACTCAGTGAATCCATCGAGCAGCAGATGCAGCGGATGCGCCGGATTCCACTCGCCGATGTCGAGTACTAATCCATGCGGCTCGGCAAAGCCGGCAAAGTGCAGCAGCTTGAATCCGGTCACGTAGCGGTGATCGTGGGTAAGCAGGGCGGAAAGAACATCGTGGCCGGCGTCGTCCCACGCACCAGCCGGCGCATGCGGATGACGTGCTGTGATTACCTTGAACTCAGGAAAAGGAGGATTCGCAACGAAACGCTCATTCGGATAGATGTCAACATCCGCAGGATGATCGACAGCTAAGAGGCGCGCCTGATCCAGATAATTGACCTCTTCCATCGGTTCGGCAAATGTGAAACTCAAGCGACCGTCGCGTATCTTCACGCGGTCGCCGTCAACTTTGATGTATTCATCCGGATCGGGCAGATCACGCTCATGCGGCGCAACCCAATGTCCGAAGACGGCCGCGCCGATTACGTCGCTGATCATCTCGTAGGTTTTCCCATTCCAGGCAAAGAGCACCGGACACGAGCTGCCGCGCCGATCGATTTCGAGCAGTTCATGCGGCTCGTTGGCAGCAAGATCGATTTCATCCTGATAGACGCCACTGGGCCACAGCAAGCGCACAACATCGGCGCGCGTTTCTTGCCCAAGTCCCGCAATGATCTCTGAAGGACCTTGTGCGAGATAGCCGCTGCTTCCCGCGAGCTCCCATTTCTGCTGCATCTCGCCGGAAAAGACCGTGACTTTGGTGCCGAAGGCGCTTTTATTGTCGTTCAGCCCCTTGAGATCGATGCGAAGAGAGTGGTTCTTGTTTCCGCCATTATTGTGCAGTGCGAGAAGTGAACCGTTGTCTGTAACGAGCAAATCAGTTGCGCCATCGCCATCGATGTCAGCAGCAACGAGCGCACGCGGCGCGAGCGGCGAGATTTTGTCGAGGCCCACATTGGAGGTTACGTCTTCGAATCCGTTTGGACCGAGGTTGCGGAAGAGACGAATCTCAGAGCCATGATCAGTCTCGCCGACAACTGCTAAATCGATCCAGCCATCATTGTCAAAATCGAGCGCCGCGATGCCCCACGCTCGCTTCCAGCTCACTGGAGGGAGCGACGCCTGCTCGAACTTCCTGCCGTCCACATTTCTCCACAGCGTCACTCCGGGTGAACTTGAGTGAGTGACTGCAAGATCCATCCACCCGTCTTTGTTGAAATCCAGGCTAACCATTCCAACAGAGTTCTTTGGAGTGCTTGATGGAAAGAAATCTGCCGTTTTGAATGCTCCCTCTCGCGGATTCAGGTGGACGCTGGGAGAGTCCTTGAACGACGTGAGCATTAAATCAATGGCGCGGTCGTTGTTGATGTCGCTTGCCAGCATCATTCCTGGACCATCGCCTTGTAGATCTGTTTCTGCCGTGACGTCGGTAAAGGTCTTGTCGCCGTTGTTCCGCAGCAGCACATTGGTATGTTGCGTAGGTGTGGCGCTGGTCAAAGCTCCGGGACGATCCCGAGTGACGTAAAGATCGAGATCGCCATCGTGGTCATAGTCAACAAACGTGACTGCGAGAGGATGCCCAGAGACCTCGATCCTAGACGCCTTAGTCTGATCACTGAACTTGCCGCCATCGTTGTGGAGCAGAAGAATGCCATTGTTGGTAGTTAGGGCGATATCGGGCTTTCCATCATTGTCGTAGTCTCCGATGGCGCAACCGGTGGTTCCGGTAATTCCCTCCAGTCCTGCGGCTTTAGTGGCATTCTCAAACTTCCCATTTCCCCGATTTAGGAAAAGGGAAAGATGGCCACCGTCGTTGGGCAAAAGAATGTCGGGCCGGCCGTCACCGTCTATGTCGTACACGCATATTCCCGAACCGGGATCACTGAATACGATTGCTCCAGCTACT
>DATEKE010000226.1:0-5387 GCA_035277605.1 Terriglobales bacterium
TCGAAACGGCGCAAGCGGCGACCCTTACCACGAATTGGCGTGGGATTCTGGTCATTTTGTGGATCGCAGGATGCGCGGGTTGTTTGCTGCGAATGTTCGTCATTCATCTGCAGCTCGGCAGGCTGGTCAAAGAATCCGTTCTGGTGGATTCGATTCCGCTGTCGTCACACTTGCGCTGGCTGTGTCGCGATCTCGGCATCAAGCAGGAAGTTACTTTGTTGGCCAGCCATGATCTCGATGTTCCGATTGCCGTCGGTACGCTGAGTGCAAAGATTGTTCTTTCGCCTCAATCCGGCGAATGGAGCGAGACGCGGCGCAAGGCCGTGCTCTGCCATGAGCTCGCGCACATTAAACGCGGCGACGCATTCACGCAATTTCTTGCATCGCTGGCAGCGGCGGTTTACTGGTTCAATCCGTTGGTATGGATGGTCGCTCGCACCATGCGTGCTGAGCGCGAGCGCGCCTGCGATGACTACGTCCTGGCATACGGCACGGCGGCTTCCGATTACGCGCACGAGTTGGTCGAGATAGTCTCCACGCTGGTTCGGCCGCAACCCGCAGCGGCTTTGGCGATGGCGCGGCGTTCGCAGCTTGAAGGACGCGTGATGGCACTGCTAAATGCGCGCGTAACTCACGGTGTGCCGAAGCGCATCACGAGCCTTGCCTTCGCCGGCTTCGTGTTGGGCGTGGCGCTCCCGTTGGCGGCGGCACGACTTGAAGCACGGCCTGGGCACGAAGGGTGGGGAACTCCCCCGATGGCTGACGCGGCCCCGGCCAGTCCTGCCGCTGACATGGCTGCGCCCTTAGCGGAACTGCCCTCCGCCCCCGCACCAACGGACAATGAGAATCACACGATAGGAATCGCGATCTATCCCAATGCGGTTGCCGGCGACCATATGGATGGGCGTGGCACAGTCTCGCTTGCGGATGGAGTTCACGTCCATCGTTTGGCGGCGGCGGCATATTTTTCTGACGATGCACCCGCTAAAGTGCTCGAGTTCTATCGTGATCGCTTGAAGAGCTACGGAAAAGTGATCGAATGCGCAGGTGGCACCAACAGCAAAGTCGACGTAGAGCTCGATGAGGAAGCGTTCGCCAATCCAACTGTTTGCCGGACAGAGGATTTCGCCCAAAACGGAACTGAATTGAAGGTCACCAAAGCGGAAGACCAACGGATCGTAGTAGTTCAGCCGCATGGAGCCGGATCCGAAATTGCCCTCGTTCGCTATCCGGCTCTACACGTTGCGGGGGAACTCGGGCTGAGAACGGCCGAGTCGATGCGTGCTGGATTATCGGGGGCAGCATTCGACTGCTTCGACGGAACAGAAGTCAACCAAAGCAGCGTCAACAGCCATACTGAAAACAACGGCCATCGCACTTGGACGGCAACTTGGAGCGGAGATGGTTGCAGCATCGAAGCACGATCCACCGGCGAAGTGCGATTTAACCCCGAGGCGACCGCGATCGAAAGCATATCCTCGGGCGGTTACTTCGAACTGAGCGAACGTACGGGTAACGATTTACGGCGCGTTCGTGTTGATTCCGGCAACGGCGGCCAACTTAACTACGACTACAGCGTCAATGGCTCGAAGCACGAATTCGATACCGAAGCTCGCGCTTGGCTCTCGAAGCTGCTACTCCAGCTAGAGCGCGCAACCGGATTTTCTGCTTCCACCCGCGTCCCTGCCCTGTTAAAGCAAGGCGGTCCGGAAGCGGTGCTGAACGAGATTACACAGCTTCAGTCCGACTACGTTCGCCAAGTGTACTTTACCAAGCTGTTTGAGAATGCGACTCTGCCTGCGCCTCTGCTGGTGAAAGCTCTCAATCAGGCGCGGGAGGAGATCGACACCGATTACAGCCTCGCTCAAGTCTTGCTCACTATCGCGCAGCGATACGATCTCAACGATGAAGCGCAGCGGGTGGCATTTCTCAACGGCGCCAACAAATTAGGAACTGACTACGAGCATGCGCGTGTGCTGATTGAACTGCTCAAGCGTCCTAATCTCTCGCCGCAGATTGTTCGCGGAACATTAGAATCGGCCAAACGGATCGGCACCGATTACGAGAAGTCGCGCATTCTGACAACTCTCGCCGGACTCAGCACGTTTGACCAAAGTGAAATATCGAGCTATCTCGATCTCGCCAGCAGCATCGGCACCGACTACGAGCATTCGCGCTCGCTGATGGCATTGATGGAGCACCAGAAGCTGACTCCTGACGCAATCAGCCAGGTCCTTCGTTCGGCGTCGACGATTGGGACCGACTACGAGAAGTCGCGCATCCTGCTCTCGCTCAGTGAGTCGCACAACTTCGACGAGAAACAGATCGCGACTTATCTGACGCTGGTCGATTCTGTTGGAACCGACTACGAGCGCTCACGCGACCTGATCGCGCTGATGCAGCAACACAAACTGGCCAACGATTCTGTCCTTCGCGTATTGAATGAGACGCAGAAGATCGGGACCGACTACGAGAAAGCACGCGTCTTAACCGAAGCTGCAAAGCAGTATCAGATGCAGGGCGCGTTGCGGGATGCCTATATCAAAGCGGCAGATTCCATCGGCACGGAATACGACCGCAATCGCACGCTGGCTGCGATTACTAAGCGGGATATGACGTAGGCGATTCAGTGTGTCATTCCGAACGGATGCTCACGCGCTGTTTGCGTGAGCAGGAGTGAGGAATCCCTATCGGCTCCAACACTCCTGAGGAAACACTATCGAAGTTCATAGGGATTCCTCACGCCAACAACAGGCGTTCGGAATGACAGTAAAGAAGGAAGGCTAAGCCGCGTCTTTGTGATCGAGTTCGTGCTCGTCCACATCTTTGCCGTGAATAGAAACGATAGGTCTGCGGTGGTGGTCCATGTGGCCCGACTCGTCCACGACTGAGTGTTCTACAGGCAGCGTGGCGGCTACGGCGTGGTCATCTTCAATAGCTTCGCCGTGCAGGCGGGCGTCGTTGTCTTCGGAGTGCATACCGCTCTCGGCCATCATGGCGAGGATATTGCCATGAGTGGGGGTATATAGGTCAAGGGGTGTTTCCTCGTCCGGCTCGAACGGAACCAGCTCCCGGTTGGAAATTTTGTCGGCTGCGGGTCTCACATTCATTTAGATGGCCACAAGCCCATGTTTGGAAACTGCTGGCCAGAGCTGCAGCATCTTTCTGAACGTGGATTGACATCCAACCGTACCGGGAAGCAGACTTGCTTCGCCCGAGCAACCCTCTCATGTTCACCTCCCGAAAGTCGGTCAGAAGAGCAGGCGCTGTGGTGTTCGCCACGACGTTGGGCTTCCTATCGGTAGCTTCCCTTCTCATGGCGCAATCGGATCACACGATCATGCTCATGGCGGGTGGGACCTGGCACTTACACAAACGCATTCCGCTCGGGTCAGAGGCGCTCGTCCTGGAGCCCGCGCATCGGACGGTTCAGGTCCTCGCGACCGCTGAGGCCCCGCAATTCGAAGGGTGGAAACTGGAAGGCCAGCACAACCGCCCCGTTCTCGTCGACGTCGCCGGAAAGCCGGTCACGGAGTTGCCGCGCGTCATCAATTTTCGCGTGACCGTGAGCGCGCGCGACAAAGTACTCGATTCCAATCCCCTGCCGGTCCAAACTACGAAAGATCTCAATCACTTCCTGCTCGACGTTCATTTTCGCCTTCAGGTCTTTCGCGGCATGGAGATGCGCGAAATCGCTCCGGTGACCACAAAGATGATCGGCATCCCCACCGATGAGCTATCGGACGAACGCATTTACCGCACGAGCTTCAACGTAGGCAGTGTGCGTCCGGATGATCGCATCGTCCTGCTGATTATGGACGGCGCCGGCAACCGTATCAGCAAATTTCATCTGGAATTCTTGTGATGCGTCCTCAGCGATGCAGGTGAGCGACGATCCAGGGCCGAAGCTGTTCCCATGGACTGTGGCCGGCAAAAGGCACCAGCGGAAAACTGACAACGAACATCAGAAGCGCGGCAAGCCCTAGCAGTCGACGTTTGCGATCGATGTTTGGGTATTCCGGAACGGGAGGATGATGCATCCAGGGCATCAGCAGGACGGCTCCCCACAGCAGCCAACCTCCCCAAAGAAAGAGGCCCATCGGAAACAGGGCCAGCGCGATTAGCCGCGTCGCCATGCGATGGAAGCGGGGGAAGATTGAATACACGATGTGGCCGCCATCAAGCTGGCCTGCAGGCAGCAGATTGAGCGCTGTCGCCAGCATGCCTACCCATGCGGCAATCGCGCTCGGGTGCAGGTTGGCATCTGACAGCGACACACGGGAAAACGGGTGAAGGACTCGCCAGAGTCCGTGAAAGATGAGCGGCAACCCGAGCGGCGATCCGGAAGCGTGGCCCAGCGGCGGCGACAGAATGAGCGATGCAACCAGAATGGGAATCGCGACGACGAAACCCGCAATGGGTCCCGCTATCCCAATGTCCATGAGAGCAGCACGATCGGGAATCGGAGAACGGATGCGGATGAAAGCTCCGAAGGTCCCAATCACGGTAGGCGCCGGCAAAAAGAATGGCAGCGTGGCATATACGCGATGGCGCTTGGCATAGACGAAGTGGCCCATCTCATGGGCCAGGAGAATACACAAAAGGGTCACACTGAATGGAACACCCAGGAGGAGACGCGAAGGCTGCTGAAGCGTCCACATCACCGGCAGAAGATCATCATCTGTCGTGAACTGGGGTGCGCCGTTGATGTAGTTGTACTCCAGCCTCGCCCCAACAATCAGCGTGCTGAAAATTGTGGCAAGAAACAGCAAAAGGTGCAGCCAGTATCTGCGCCTGGGAGGAAAGGTGATGTGAACTTGATGCGGAGCCGCCGAATCAAGAACCTGGATGGGATAGCCGGAGTCAGACATTGCACAAAGAACTATTTTCTCATTCGCCATCCTTTGCCGGACTAGGCCATTGCAAATTTCGATTCTGTCATCCTACGCCCCTGTTTTGGGCGAAGGATCTCCCGCGATCTTTCCGACTTATTCGCTGATCGCGTGGCTCTTGTACCAGCCTCGCCGCTATGGGCGGAGGAGCCTTACCAGTGCATTTCAATCCGAAATATCTCGGGAGATCCTTCGCCCAAAAGAGGGCTCAGGATGTCAGGCTTAGGCGCGCACTCGTGGAGATAAAGGTAAGAGATAGATGAAGGCTCCAGGAAAAATCGCTAATCCATCGACTGCAATTCTTTCCCTGGCTTAAAACGCACGGCTTTTCCTGGCGGGATGCTGACTTCTGCGCCTGTGCGCGGATTGCGTCCGATGCCGGTCTTGCGCGGGCGAACGTTGAACACACCAAAGCCGCGCAGCTCGATGCGGTCACCTTGCGACAGTGCTTTCTTCATACTTTCAAAAACGGTCTCGACAGCCATTTCTGCTTTG